>CAZMOU010000035.1:0-29458 GCA_964567835.1 uncultured Chitinophaga sp.
ATGGCCCCCGCGGACGTGCGCGTGCTCGGCAGTCTGGCCGACGCCATCGAGCGCTCCGCCGCCCTCGCCACCCGCTCCGGCCGCGTGGGCGACGCCCTCGAACGGCGCGAGGCAGCCCTGGCGGTGCGCGAGGAACTCGTCAGGCTCGCCCCGGACAACGCTCCCCTCGTCGATCTCCTGGCCGGGGCGCTCGGGGCCCTCGGCGACGTGCGCTGGAAGACCGGGAGCACCGCCGACGCGCTCGCGGCATGGCGGCGCGTCCTCGAGATCCGCCAGCGACGTGCCGAGGCCATGCCCGACGATCTGGACGAGCAGGCATTCGTCGCGAACGCCCTCGATCGGGTGGCCTTCTTTCTCCGTCAAAGTGGCGAGGTGGACGAGGCGGCCGCCCTGCTGGACAGGGCGATCGCCATCCACGCCGCGACGGTGGCGGCGCTGCCGGACGACGACCGAGCGAGGATCGATCAGGCGTACGTGCTCCGCGCCTCGGCCGATCTCCTCCTGCGGTCGGACCGGCCGGCGGAGGCCGCGTCGCGCTATCGGGAGGCGGTGGCGATCTTCGAGCGGCTCCTCGCCGCCGGCGCACTCCACGTCGATGGCCGGATGACGATGGCCGCCGCCCTGCAGAACCTCGGGACGGCGCTCGCCGCCACGGGCGACGGGGACGGTGCCGTGGCGCACGCGGCGCGCGCCCTGGAGATCGACCGGGCGCTCGTGGGGGAGTTCCCCGACGACCCCCGCATTCCCTTCGATCTGGCCGTGTGCCTCGACGCCCTCGGGGGCATCGAGCGCGGTGAGGGGAGGGCCGAGGAGGCGCTGGGCCACTACCGCGAGGCCCTGGAGATCCGCGAGCGGCTCACGTCCGACGACGGGAACGACGCGCAGCTGCTGCGCGGTCTGATGGTGTCGCACTTCAACGTCGGCATGGCTCTCGAGGATCTCTCGCGCCCGGCCGAGGCCCACGATGCCTACGCCGAGGCGGCACGCGTGGCCGGCGGCATGGTCGAGCGTGGCCTCGATCCAGCGAAGAGCCGGGAGGACTTGGCCATCTGCGAGGACGCGCTCGCCAGGACCGCTCCGGGGGCGCGGGACGCACCGTGATGGCCCCCCGGTGGAGCCTCGGGGACGCCCCCGTCGCCGGATTCGCGGAGGGGCCGTGTGCCCGCTTCGCTGCAGCGCTCCTCTGCCCGAAGTGCCCCGGAATCACAGGCTCCGACGAAACTCGCCAGCCTCGAGCCTCCGCTGCTCCGCCTGCCGGTACCACCGCGGGAGACAGAGCCCCGAGGGAAGAATCGACACGAGTGTCACCCCACCGACCAAGAGCGGCGGCATCCACACATGGCGGGGCTGTCCCCCGACTAGCGCCCACAGGCCGAGCGCCACCGAGGCGATCGCGAGAATCACGAGCGTCCCGAACAACCCGTAGACGAGTGGCTTGCCACGGCCACGCGGAATCAGTGCCCCTGCCGCCGCCCCCAGGAGTCCACCGAGAACGCCGGCGGCTCCGCCCGCGATCCCGAAGATCAATCCCGCGGCCTGATCGGACCACCACTCGTTCATGAGCCTCTCCTCCTGCCCGAATCCGGACGACCGTCCTGTCCACGAACGAGATCACGAAGGGCCCTCGCGCCCGAGGCCGAGAGTTCGCCCCGTTCGACGAGACTCGCCACGAGCTCCATCACCGGATCGGGAGTCCGCCCGGCCAGCACTTCGCCGAGCCGCGCGATCGTGCGGTCGAGCCGGGCACGAATGGTCGGGTAACTCACCTCGTACGTGGCAGCGAGATCCTTCAGCGATCCTGACGCGAGCACGAGTTGCACGATGAGGTCGAGATCCTCTCGCGGCAGGGCGAGCAGCGGATGATCCGCGACAGACTCGCCGGAGGCCCGCTTCAATGAATCTGACTTCGACTTGAACGAATCTAAAATTGTTTTTTTGATTGTCAAGATCTGGTTTCATTTCAAGAAAGGGCGGGGTGGCCCGCCCAGGGGGGATCGCCGCCGCGCCACCACCGCTGCACTCCACTGGCCGGTTCCCGCACAACGGGAGCATCCAGACCACGGTTTCAAGCGGCATCCGCTCCTCATCGACCGGGCCTGTCGACGGCAGCCCGCCTCGCCACTGCTCCGCATCGGTCCGCGTGACAGGAAAAGCATACCGGGCCGCGGGTGCCCGCTCCGGCTCCGACTCGATCCCGTGCCCCCGCGAGTCGGAAACGTATCCGACGTCCGCCGGACCGTGTCGGGCGATCCGCCATGAGCGGCTCGGGCGCCCCCCGGCGCCGCGCACCGGGCCCGCGCGAATCGGTGCCCGCTATGCTGGCGGCGACGCCGGCCGCCGCCACCTTCACGGTGCGCGGGAGCGAACCGGCGGCGCACGCCCGTGCCGGATCGGATCGTGAACCAACCCCCAGCCGCCACACGCCGGTCGAGTCCGCGGTCGGCGCCGACGTGGCGCACCTGGCTGGCGATCGGGGCCACGGGATTCGGTGGCCCCGCGGCACAGATCGCCCTCCTCCACCGCGAACTGGTGGAGCGGCAACGGTGGCTCGGCGAGGACGAGTTCCTCGCCGCGATGCGGGTCTGCATGCTCTTGCCCGGACCGGAAGCCCAGCAACTGGCCACCTACGCCGGGTGGAGGCTCGGCGGATGGCGGCAAGGCCTGCTCGCCGGCGGGCTGTTCGTGCTTCCCGGGGCGCTCCTCGTCACGGCACTGGCCTGGCTGCACGCCGCGGGGGGGGATCTTCCGCTCGTCGCCGCGGCGTTCGCCGGCACACGCCCCGCCGTCGTGGCCCTGGTCGTCCTGGCGGCGTGGCGGATCGGCAGGCGATCGATCACCACCCCTTCCATGGCGGTCCTGGCCCTCGCCGCGCTGGCGGCGCTCGCCGTCGGGGCCCCCTTCCCGGTCGTCATGCTCGCGGCGGCCACCCTCGGCCTGCTCGCTCCCTTTCCCCTCGCCCCCTCCGGCGGGCCGATCGCGCCGGAGGCGCACGACCCGCCCGCGGAAGCCGGCGCGCCCCGCCCCGGGGGCGGTCCGCGGCATCCCCTCGCGGTGATCGGGGTGGCGGTGATCCTCTGGCTTTCGAGCTACGCCGCCCTGGGGTGGCTGCCGCTCGAGACGCCACGGTCGCGAGCCATCGCCACCCTGTTCACGGAGACGACGCTCCTGTCGTTCGGGGGGGCCTACGCGGTGGTGCCGTGGGCCCTCGACGAGTCGGTCTCGCGGGGATGGATCGAGCCCGCGGAGCGCTTCGATGCTTTGGCGATGGGTGAGGCGACGCCCGGTCCGCTGATCCTCGTGGTGACGTTCCTCGGTTTCCTGTCCGGGTATCGGGCGGAACCGAACGCCGCCGCCCTCAACGGCCTCACCGGCGCCGGGATCGCGACCTGGTTCGCGTTCCTCCCCTCCTTCGCGATGATCCTCGCCCTCGCGCCGGCCGTGGGGCGGGTCGGTGCCTCCCCGAGAGCGGGGAATGCCCTGGCCGCCGTCGGTGGGGTGATCGTCGCGGCCATCCTGCTCCTGGGGCTCCGCCTCGCCGCGGAGGCATTCGCGCCCGCCGGTCATCCCGATCCGATCGCCCTGCTCGTCGCCATCCTCGCCGCGGCCGCGCTGCTCGGGGGACGGGCGACGGCCCCGTTCGTGGTCGCCCTGTCCGCCGCGGCGGGAACGCTGCGGATGCTGACGGCGTGAGGACGAAGCGACCGCTCCGGCCTTCTGCAGCCCCCCTGCACGGCCGGCGGAGCGTCGTCCGGTGGGAGGTCCCGCGCTCGAAAAACGGGCGACGCGCGACGAGAATGCCCCTCCTGCAATCCTCTTCATGACGTGGGGTTCGAGCATGCCGACCATGAGCCGCCCGGGGCGCGACACGACGACGGCGGAGGCAGCGCGGCGAACCGCAGGGATGGTGCGGCGTGCACTCTGCGCCGCCGCGATGCTCGGAGCATCGGCACCGGCGGGCTGGTCGTCGGCGGACGACCTCCTCCGCCTCGAACGTGGCGGGATGCCGATCGTCATCTCCGCGCCGCACGGCGGGTCGCTCGAGATCCCCGGCGGCATGCCGCGCAAGGGGGAGGGGCTCGAGCGCAGGCCGGGCGGATTCGTCGTGGCGCGTGACGGGGGCACCGAGGAGCTCGCCATCCTCGTCGCCGACGCCATCGAACGCCGCGTCGGCCGGCGCCCCTGGCTGGTCGTCAACCGGGCCCACCGTCGCTTCATGGATCCGAATCGGCGTCCCGAGGAGGCCACCGAGGACGCGGCCGGCGAGGCGGTCTACCGCCGCTACCACGACTTCCTCGCCGAGGCCTGCACCACCATGCGCGAGCGGTGGGGAACGGGCCTGGTGGTCGACATCCATGGCCAGGGCTCGGACGCGGCGACGGTGTTCCGCGGCACCGGCAACGGTCTCTCCACCACGATGCTCGCACGGCGGTTCGGCCCCCGGGCGGTCGTCGGCGCGGGGAGCCTCGTCGGCGAACTGCGACAGCGGGGCGTGGTGGTCCATCCCGGCCCGCTCGACGGCCCCGAACAAGCCGGCTTCACCGGGGGCTACATCACCAGGCACTACGGTGCCGCGGGGGGTTTCGACGTGTCGGCGGTGCAGCTCGAGTTCGGCGCGTCCTACCGTGGCCGGGAGGCACGCGCGGGGGTCGCCGAGGTGGTGGCCGACGCGATCGTGGCCCACGCGTCCGCCTTCCTCGGCCTGCCCCCCCCGGCGGCCGACGCGCCGTGAGCCGAGGACCCGGCCGCGGAGGGCCTGCGCGTGCCCCGTGGCCGGTAAGATGCCCGCCTTGGACCACCGTCGGCCGGGGAGAGCATGGCATGACTGCCGCGTCGCGGAAACTGCTGGCCGAGGCCTTCGGCACCTTCGCCCTCGTCTTCGCCGGCACCGGGGCGATCGTCGTCGACACGGCGCGCGGGGGGACGATCACCCACGTCGGCATCGCGCTGACTTTCGGCCTCGTGGTGCTCGCGTTGATCCAGACGATCGGCGACGTCTCCGGCTGCCATCTGAATCCCGCCGTGACGCTCGGATTCTTCGCGGCGAAGCGATTCGACGGCCGCTCGGTCGCGCCGTACGTCGCCAGCCAGTGCGCGGGCGCCGTGGCGGCCAGCCTGGTCCTCCGTGTCCTCTTCCCGACGAGCGCCACGCTGGGGGGGACGGAACCCGCGGGGAGCGTCCTGCAGTCGCTCGTCATGGAGTTCCTCCTCACGCTGATCCTGATGTTCGTCATTCTCGGGGTCTCGTCGGGGTCGAAGGAGAAGGGCCTGCTCGCCGGGGTGGCGGTCGGTGCCGTGATCACCTTCGAGGCGTTGTTCGCCGGACCGGTGAGCGGGGCATCGATGAATCCGGCCCGTTCCCTCGCCCCGGCGCTGGTGGGAATGAGGCTGGAAAACACCTGGATCTACGTGGTGGCCCCGATCGCGGGAGCGCTGGCGGGCGTGGCGCTGCATCGCCATGTCCACGGCCCCGACGCCGCCGACCGGAAGCCCTGAAAGGAGCACGCATGAAGTCGATCCTGTTCGTCTGCGTCGAGAATTCCAACCGCAGCCAGATGGCCGAGGCGTTCGCCCGTCTGCTCGGCGCGGGGATGGTGGAGGCGGCCAGCGCGGGCTCGAGGCCCTCCGGTCGGATCAATCCGAAGGCGATCGCCGCCATGCAGGAACTCGGCTACGACCTCACCACCCACGCGTCGAAGGGACTCGAGTCGTTCGCGGGGCGGCATGTGGACGTGGCGGT
The DNA here is from genome assembly GCA_964567835.1 of uncultured Chitinophaga sp. Classification (GTDB taxonomy): domain Bacteria; phylum Planctomycetota; class Planctomycetia; order Pirellulales; family UBA1268; genus QWOP01. The sequence continues at coordinate 5,738 of CAZMOU010000035.1, forward strand.
GACGATGGGGTGTGGCGACGAGTGCCCGGCGGTGCGCGCCGGGCGGCGTCTCGAGTGGCAGATCCCCGACCCCAGGGACATGGGCCCGGACGAGTTCAGGGAGGTGCGCGACCTCATCCGCCGCCGGGTCGAGGAACTGCTCGCGGAACTCGCGCGCTCCTGAGCGAGAGCGCCCGCACGCCGGCCATCGCGACGCGCCGAGGCCGGCCTCTTCGCGATCGACGGACGGCGTACCCCCGCCACCGGCCTGATAGAGACCCGCGTCGCAGCGGCGGGCAACGCCCGCGCCGGGGATCTCGATGCGGATCGGTGCCGGCCGACCGGCCCGTGCTCGGCACGCCCGCACCTCACGAATCGCACAGGAACCGCACCCGGCTTCGATCGCGTCGGGGCGTCGGCCGCCGTCGTGCGGGCATCCGGCACGCGTCGTCGGATGAATCCCTCGACGCCGCTGCTTCTCCACCTTGCCAGGGTCGCTTCGCAACGTCTGTGAGACTCACCGCCGCGGTGAGTCCTCCGGTTGGGAAGGCGAAAAGTGCTGGAAAACAGCCGCTTTCGCATCACCGCGACGATCGAGCCCCGAAGCGGCCACCGAGTTGGTGAGACCGCGACGAACGGCACCGCCAGACCCACGCCCACGGGACACGCCGAAAACGACGCTCTTTCCCGTGCCACTCGCCACCTTTCGCTATCTACATCCACCCGCTCCCCCTTCGGCACGGTCGGTGCATCCATTCCTTCCCGTGCGACAGGGACCCCGACGCCGCTCGGGTCACCTGCCACGACTGGAGGGTGAGACCATGGCAGTGGCAATCGACTTCGACGCGAGGATCGTCCCCGGGAGCGTCCCGCACGGCACCGTGCACGCCCGGATGAGCCCCACAGCGTCCCGCGAGTCCCTCCGCACGACCGATCTTCCCTGCCTGGTCCTCACCGGGGATCCGACGCTGCGGCGCCGCCTCTCGGCCGCCGCGGAACTGGCTGGTTGGGATGCCGGCGAGAGTCCCACCGCTGCAGCCACGTTCCGGGAGAGCTGCCGGCGTGACTACCGTCTCGTGGTGATCGATCTGGTGTCCGTTCCGGGATGTGACCGCGCCTGTCTGGAGGCGACCGCGGCGGAGTTCGCCGCTCGCCCCGACACGCTGCTCGTCGTCTGCGGAGCCGTCGAGGATCGGGCACAGGAGATCTGGGCCCGCTCGCTCGGTGCCTTCGCTTTCGTGCCCGGGGTCGCCCCTGGCGACTCGCTGATCTCGGTCTTCCGCGACGCCCGCCAGGTGGCACGGCGTCAGCGCTCCCCCGCGGTCGCCACCGGCGACGCGCCCTGCATGGCGGGTGCCCGGGGCTGACCCCGGCCCCTCTCCGTCCGTTCTTCCGTCCGCCATCGACCTGCCTTCCACCGACTCCACGACCCCTTCGCGACCCCGCTTCGGTGCCCACGTGCTGCGATTCATCCCACTCACCGACGAGCGTCCGCGGACGTCGCTCCCGCGACGCGGGGCGGGATGCCTCGTCCACGGTGACGGGGCGCCGGCCCGTGACGGGGTGCCTCGCGTGGCGTTCGGAGCCGAGCCGCACGCTCCCCCCCCGCTGCGACCCTCGCTCCCGCTGGGTCGGGAGCGGACATGTGCCATCCCGATGCTGTCCGGCAGGTTGGTGCCAAGCCCCGGCGGCATTCCTCTTGGCATGGGCTCGCCAGGGGGACACGCCGACGGCGGTGTGCCACTCGCCTCGCGACGTCCGGGATCGCCGCTTCTCGTCCCTCGATCAGACCCCACCGCCGACCTGCCCGAGACGCCGTGCGGGTGGCCCGCGATCCGGAGGGGACTGCCCTCCGGTGCCGCGCCGTCGGCCGATCGGACAGCCCCCATCGGAGTCGCTTTCCGCGACGACGGAGGGGCTGCCAGGCGTCGTCCGCCACCGGGGAGCACCCCGCGTCCGGCAGGACGGAGCGCGAACGTCCTGTTCGCCCCGCCGCCGCGCCGTTCCGCAATCGGAGGCGCCGGCACCGACATGTGCCGGCCGGAGAGCCGGTCTCGATTGGTCCGCTTCGTTTCTGCCTGTTTCGGTTTCGAAGGTTCTTCCTTCAGGAGGTCTTCATGAACAGCGGCAGTCCCATCTCCATCGACAGCGGCAATTCGCTCGGCGGCTTCCACTGGCGCGATCTCGTCGCCTGTTGCCTGCCGATCGGTCTCCTCGCCGCGTCGATCGTCAGCCTGCTCTGACCCGACGCGCGGTCGTCCTTCCCTGATCGAGTCGTCCCCGTTGTCGCCCCTTTGATCCGAATCAGCCCAACGCTTCCCCAATCCATTCCGCTCCCGTCGGGGCCCTCCGGCCCCGGGAGCACCACCCGAAAGGAACCGCTCGTGAACGCATCCATCGTGACCAGTGCCTTCGAGTCCTTCGACGCGGACGACGCCGTCCGCACCTACGAGCCGATGCAGCGCAAGCAGCGCCGTCCCGAGCCGCGCCGCAAGGGGCATGGCGGTTCCGCCGGGGGCGGGTTCCAGTGCCGCCGCAACAAGCACCACACGTGGGGGAGCGGCGCCGGCGCACGGCTCGCCGACCTCCGCGCCTTCGCCGGGGCGATCGCCCTGGCATTCGTCGGGATGGTCGCGTCGGCGTCCGCCGCACCCTTCGACTTCACCTGGCGCGACGTCCTCAACAAGGGCAACGCCCCCTCGCAAAGCGGGCTCGGCGCCGTCGCCAAGAACTTCCAGATCTCCGCGTACGAGACCACCGTCTCCCAGTACGCCTACTTCCTCAACAACTCGAGCGCCGGCAAGACGAACGCCAACCAGGTGTGGACATCGAACATGAACACCGCCACAAGCGGCGGTGGCATCTCGCAGGGCGGCAGTCCCGGCAACTTCACCTACACCTTCGACCCCAGCATCGCGAACAGGCCGATCGTCGGAGTGAGCTGGTTCTCCGCCGCACGCTTCGTCAACTGGTACGTCAACGGCGGCAACGCCACGGCGTCGTCGGAGACGGGCACGTACACCCTCTCGAGCGGCACCGGCACCGGCGCCATCGCCACCCGGAGCACGAATGCCAAGGTGTGGCTGCCGAGCGCCGACGAGTGGTACAAGGCGGCCTTCTACAACCCCTCCACGAGCTCCTACACGCTCTGGCCGTCGAACAGCAACACCGTCCCCACCGCGTCCGCTCCGAGCGCCACCGCGAACACCGCCAACTACAGCAGCGCCAACGGCGGAGCCACGTCGGTCGTCGGAGCCTACACCAACACCAAGAGTGCCTACGGCGCTTTCGACATGTTCGGGAACGCGAAGGAGTGGACCGATTCCACGGGCATGAGCAGCGCGTCGGTCACCGTCCCCGGCACCGCTTACAGCCTGGGGGCCTCGTGGGCCTCGTCGAGCGTCCAGGCCGGGATCTTCAACTCGCAGACCAGCCAGTTCAACTCCCAGCTCTACGTCAGCTCCGCCAACACCGGTGCGACGCTCGGCTTCCGCGTCGCCGCCGTGCCCGAGCCGAGCAACATGATCGCCGCCGCCCTGGGCCTGGGCGGGCTGATCGCCGTCCACATGGTGAAGCGGCGGAAGCTGGCCCTCGCCCGCGTCGCCGGGTGACCGGTCCGCGGCTACGCCCCTGCCGACCACATGCGAAGAGCCCCCGGTGCGAACCGGGGGCTCTTTTGTTTGGGGAGCGGCGGGCCGCGAAGAAGGGCCGCGTCAGCGGGGACGGCCGATGCACACCAGGCAGATGTCGTCGGTCTGCACCTGGCCGACCGCATGGCGTTCGACGTCCCGGAGGATGCGCCGGCCGATCGCCTCCGCCGTCTCGGTCGGGTCAGCGGCGAGTGCCGTCCCGATCCGGTCGAGGCCGAAGATCCGGTCCTCGACGTCCATCGCCTCGCTCACGCCGTCGGTGAACACCGTCATCACCGTCCCCGGCACCACGTCGACGTCGGTTTGTTGGTACTCCCAGCCGGGCATCATGCCCAGCGGAAGGCCCCCCTGCTCCGGCCCGATCTCGGCGACCGAACCGTCGGGACCGCGCACGTAGACGGGAAGGTGCCCGGCGTTCACGATCGACGCCCGGTGGGCCGGCGGATCGAGCACGATGACGGCGAACGTGGCGAAGCGCTCGTCCCAGCCGTTCAAGCAGAAGGCGTCGTTGATCGCCCCCACCGCACGCGTCAGGTCGCTCTCGCTGGCCAGCCGATAGCGGACCTCGCCGGCGAGGTTGGCCATCACGAGGGCCGCGGAAACCCCCTTCCCGGAGACGTCGGCCAGCACGCAGGCCATCCGCCCGCCGGAGAGGGGCACGTAGTTGAAATAGTCGCCGCCGACGTGGAGCGCGGGGGCGTAATGGTGGAACAGGTCGTAGCCGGCGATCGTCGGCGGGGTAGCCGGCAGCAGGCCCTGCTGGACGCTGTGGGCGATCTCGAGATCGCGCTTGAGCTTCTCCTGCTCCACCCGTTCGTCGTGGGCCTGCGCGTGTTCGACGCTCTTGGCCACGATGCTCGCCAGCCCCGCGAGCACCGACAGGTCACGGGGCGAGAAGGCGCTCGCGCTCTCGCGGGTGTCGAGTTGCACCACGCCGATGATCTCGCCGTCGCTGCGGCGGATCGGCACGCACATCACGGAGCGCATCGAGCTGGCCATGATGCTCTGGGCCTGGTCGAACCGCGAGTCGCCGAGCAGGTCGCTCGACAACACCGCCTTGCCGGAGCGGACGACGCTCTCCCACACCGACTGGCTCACCTTCGGGGCGCCCTGTTCCTCGCGGCCCCGGAACCGGGTCTCCTTGCGCAGCCAGCGCCCGCTCTCCCGATGGCGGAAGAAGACGAAGCCGCGGTCGGCCTTGGGAAAGATCGAGAGGAGCCCGTCGAGGAGCTTGGGCAGCACCTCCTTCTCGGAGAGCGACGCGCCGAGCGCCCGGCCGAGCGCGGCGGCGGCATCCCCCGACGAGGCATCGGGCACGTCGATCTCGCCGATGATCGAGGAGCCGCCGTTGCCGGTGTCGTGGAAGTCGTCGGCGGCGGTGATCGTGTGGCCGGGGTCGCCGCCCGGGGCGGGTGCGTCCACGCCCCGGTAGACGATGTGGAGGGCGCCGATCCCGATCGTGTCGCCCGGGGAGAGCGGCGTGGCGGCGTTGATGCGGCGTCCGTTGACCGTCGTGCCGTTCCGGCTGCCCAGGTCGACGAGGGTCGCCAGGGGACCGGAGACGTCGATGGCGGCATGATGACGACTGGCCGCGGAATCCTGGATCACGATCCCGCATCCAGGCTGCCGCCCGATGACGGTGCGCCCCTCGGCCAATTCGCGGCTCTCGGCGGTCGGCGTCCCGGAGCCGATTTCGAGCAGGTGTGGCACGTGACCCCCGGTGCGGCAGAAGTGGTCCCCCGGCCGGAGGACCAGGAACCACTATACCCCCTGCCCGGACCCCCTCCGGTCTGGCCCATTCGTAAGTTCGGACAAAAGTGGAAACGGGCCCGTGGACGGTGATAATCGTGCATCCGCGAGGCCCCTCGCCCGACGGGTGCGCGGGAATCACGGCGGGAAGGAGCGTCGATGACCGACCCTGGCGAAACCCGATCGGGTCCGTCGACCCCCCGTCCCCCGGACGTGACGCTGCCGTCGGTGGACGGCTACGAGGTGCTCGCCGAACTCGGACGGGGCTCGGTCGGGGTCGTCTACAAGGCCCGGCACCTGGCGCTCAATCGCGTGGTGGCCTTGAAGATGGTGGTTTCAGGACCGCACGCCGGATCGGAGCAACTGGTCCGATTCGCCACCGAGGCCCGTGCGGTGGCGGCGCTGCGGCATCCGGCCATCGTGCAGATCCACGAGATCGGCACGTCGAACGGGCTCCCTTTCCTGTCGCTCGAATACGTCGATGGCCCGTCCCTCGACCGCCACCTGGCGGGGCGCCCCCAGGATCCGCGCGACGCGGCGCGCCTGATCGGGATCCTGGCCGGGGCGGTGCATGTCGCCCACGGCCGGGGCATCCTCCACCGCGACATCAAGCCCGCCAACGTCCTCCTCACCACCGGGGGTGCGCCGAAGCTCACCGACTTCGGGCTCGCCAAGGACCTCGAGGATCATTCGAGCCAGACCCGCACCGGCACGCTCCTGGGGACGCCGAGCTACATGGCGCCCGAACAGGCCCGCGGCGACCTGGCGACGCTCGGTCCCGCGGTCGACATCCACGCCCTCGGGGCGATCCTCTACGAGATGCTCGTCGGCCGCCCCCCCTTCCTCGGCACGAACCCGTACGAGACGACGATGCAGGTGGTCGACACCGAACCGGTGCCGCCGTCGCGGCTCGTCGGCCGCCTGCCGACGGACGTGGAGACGATCTGTCTCAAGTGCCTGCAGAAGGATCCCGCGCAGCGGTACGCCGACGGCGCGGCGCTGGCGGAGGATTGCCGCCGGTTCCTCGCGGGCGAGCCCCTCCTCGCCCGCCCGGTCTCTCCGCTGGAGCGGACGTGGCGCTGGTGCCGGAGGAATCCGCGGGTCGCCGCGCTGGCGGCGAGCGTGGTCGGCCTCCTCGTCTTCATCGCCGCCGGGGCCACCGCCGCCGCCATCCTCCTCGATGCCCGGCGACGGGATGCGGATCGTGCGCGGGAATCCCTCGTCGCCGCGCTCGATCTGGCGGAGGAAAGCAAGCTGGCCGCGGAACGGGCGTTCGCCGACGCCGATGGCCAACGGGTCCTCGCCGAGCAGGCCACCGACGAGGCCCGTCGCAGCGCGAAGGTCGCCGCCGAACAGACCTCCCTCGCCCTCTCCACGATCCGGCTCCTGGTCGACAAGGTGCAGCGGCAACTCGGGGACCTTCCCGGGACGCGCGGCCTGAAGTCCGATCTCCTGGAAACGGCGCTCGCCGGCCTCGACGAGATCGCCGCGGCGATGTCGGGGTTCGAGGGGGTGGAGACGACGGCGCTGGCCGCCCGCATGCGGCTCGGCGCGATCTACCGCGACATCGGCAGCAGCGAGCGGGCGCTGCGGGAGTACGGTCTGTCGGCCGACATCGCCCGCCGGCGGGTGGAAAAGTACCCCGACAACGCCGCCGCCCGCGCCAATCTCGCCGCCGTCCTGGCGGCGCTGGGAGACGTCCACACCGGGAGCCGCCGCGACGTGACCGCGGCGCTCGCCTGCTTCGACGAGGCGCTGGCGATCTGGCGCCATCTCGACGCCACACCGCCGGGTCAGGCCACGGTCGACCGCACGACGACCTCGTGGAACGTGGCGGAGGCGTGCGCCCGGGTGGGGGCGATGCGGCTCCGGGTCGGCGACCCGCTCCGGGCGATGCCGCTGTTCGAGGAGTCGTGGCGGCGGCGGCGGGACCTGTCCCGTGCGCAGCCGGAGAACCGCGATCTGCTCCTCGGCTTCGCCCGTGCCTCCGCCGCCATGGCACAGATGGCTTTCGCCACGGGAAACGACGGCGAGGCGCGTGAGCGTTACGAGGAGTGCATCGTCACCGCCGAGTCGGTCGTGACGGCCGACGCCGACCACGTCGAGGCCCGTCTCGAACTCGCCAACGCCCTCGGCAACTACGGCGACCTGTGCGTGCAGATCGGATCGGTGGCGGAAGGACGGCTCCGTGTGGAACGCTCGCTCGACCTCCATCGCGAACTGGCCGCGCTCGACCCCGAAGACGTCGAGTTGGATCGCCACGTGGCCGGGGGCCTCTACCGCCTCGCGGTGATCGACGCGTTCGAGGGCCGGGCGGCGGCGGCCGCGGAAAGGCTGGTCGAATGCCTGGCGATCCGTCGCCGGATCCTCGAGAAGGACCCGGCCGACGCGACCTCCCGGATCGAGTGGATGCTGGCCCTCGCCCGCCACGGCGACCACCGTGAGGCGGCGGCGGTCGCCGATGCGATCCGTGCCGAGCAACCGGATCCGGAGGCGCTCTTCCAGGCCGCCCGGTGCCTCGCGCAGTGCTCCGTGTCGGCGGGTGGTCCGGGCGACGACGCGGGTCGGGCCTACGCCGACCGCGCGCTCGAGGCGCTCCACACGGCGATCGAGAAGGGCTACTGCGACGGGGTCACGGTCCGCACCGATCCCGACCTCGCCCCGCTGCGGGGGCACCCCCGGTTCGCGGCCCTGCTCGTCGACATGGGCGCCGGCCGATGACCGGCCGGCGACGATCACGTCGCCCGTCGGTCAGCCCGCCTCGCCGCCGCCGGCCGGTCCCTTCGAGGGCATCGTTCCCCCGGTGACATCGACCGCCGCGCGGGCCCCGGACGTGGCCTGCGTGCCCGATCGGGTCCTCTCCTTCTGGCCCGCCGCCGGTCTTCCCGACACGCTCACCCTGCCCGCGTAGGTGTCCGGCGGCGCGTCGGCGGAGGATCCGGGAGAGGGCGACGCCGCGATCGCGGCGGCATGCCCGGCGCGGAATGGGCCCTCGGGGGTGGGTCGCGCGGCCTCCGGCCCGCCGTCGGGCCGCGGCGCCGCCACGGAAGGCCACCACGCCACGGATGCGGCGACGGCCGACAGGTCGGCGACCCCGCCCGCCGACGATCCGCGCACGGGCACGGCGTGGTGGATGGTGTCGTTGCCGGTGGTCGGGGAGGCGGTGTCGAAGCGCCACACGAACAGCTCGTAGGCACCGGTCGCCCTGCCATCGAAGGCGATGATCTCGAGGAAGTAGGCACCGTCGGCCGGCAGGCGCAGATCGACGATGTTCGGATCGGCGCACTCCCCGTCGTCGTCGCTCGTCGCCACCACGGCGCCGGCGGAGTCACGAACGGTGAGGACCGCGTCGAACGCCTGCCCGGCGAGGCGTGACAATCCCAGCGACATCACCTCGAGATTGACCAGATCCCCGGCGCGTCCCTCGACCCGGTAGACGTCACGCTCTCCGGAGGCGCCGATGCCCCCGCTCACGGCGACCGCCGCCACGACCGCCTCCTTGCCCGACTCGAAACCGGCCCACGCACTCCGCGGCACCGGCAGGTGGTGCAGGGAAATCGCTTGCGCGTCGGCGGCTTCGCCGCCGCCAGCCCGCTCGACGACGGTCAGCCGACCGTCCGGCACCGGTGACGCGTGGCGGGCGAACGCGAGTTTGACAGCCTCGCGGGCACCGAAGAAATGGTCACCGACGAGGTCGTCGAGGGTGAAACCGGTCAACGCCGGGGTGGCGATGACGTGGCGGTTGGTTCCCCACGCCGCGCGGGGTCCCGGATGCGCAGGCACGGCCTCCAAGCCGGCCTCCGCGGCGGCGGCATGGACGCCGAATCCCACCGGCCCGTACGAGTCCGCGTGGCGGAGGCCGAGCAGATGCCCGGTCTCGTGGGCCGCCATCCACACCGACGCGGCCACGACGTTCGCGGCCGTGGGCGCCGGACCGCCGGGGAGACCCAGGAGCCCGTGCAGTTGCACGGTGACGGTTCCGCCGGGGTCACGGTTCCCGAAGTCGATCGCCGACGCCCGGCCCCCGGGGGTGCCGTCGGGGCGCGACTCGTTGAAACGGACCGTCGCATGGTCCCCGGCGGCCGGGATCGTCGTGAACGTCACCCCGAAGCCGGCGAAGAGGCGGTCGAGACCGGCCACGATCGCCTCACGCTCGTCGGCGCCGTAGGGGCGTTCGCCGGGATCGGTGCGGGAATCGAAGTCGAGGTACACGACCTGCGTCCTGCCCGGACCGTGCTCGACCGGGCCGGCACGATCGTCGGCGGGATCGGCGCCGAGGAGCGTGCCGCCACGGCCGTTCCCCCGGATGGTGTCGTCCCCGGGCGTGCCGATCACGTTCTCGATCGCCTCGCCGCTGCCGAGCGTGACGACGAACCCGGGCCGCACCTCCTGCGGGCTCGTGTTGCCGAGATCGACGGTGATGCCGCCGCCGGTGAGGAGCGAGAAGTCGAGGGTGTCGGCGTCGTCGCCGCCGACGTCCTCGACGAGCAGTCCGCCGCCGAGAGCACCCGTGACCATCCAGGTGCCGCGGCCGCCCCCCCCCGCGAGGCGCCCGGCCAGGTTCCGTCCCCCCATCACCATGCGGTCGTCGCCACCGCCGAGATCGACCTCGAGGCGGACGTCGCCGCCGTGCAGGCCGTCGCCCGTGGCATCGTTGACGAAGACGTCGTCGCCATCGCCGCCGACGAAGCGGATCGCCACGTCGTCGCCGTCGTTGAGAACCGTCGCGGGACCGGAGACGCCGGAGACGTCGAGCAACCCGACACCGCTGCCGGCGTTCGACACCGTCGCGAACGCCGCACCCGAGACGCGCACCGACGCGACCCCGTCGGCCCGGTTGTCGAGCGTCGAGAAACGCCCCCCCTGCACGTCGATCCGCGTCCCCTCTCCCCCGCGGTTCACGAGCGTGGAGAAGGTCGCGTCACGGAGCCGGACGAGCGTGGCCGGCCCCAGATTGACGAGGTCGTCGAAAGGCACACCGGCGATCCCGATCTCGACCCCCGAGCCGGCGTTGACGAGCGTCCCGAAGCGGGCCCCGGCCAGGTCGATCTCGCCGCCGGTGATCTTCTTCGTGAGCGTCTTCACGTCGACCCCGGCCAGGTCGATCTCACCACCGGTGATCTTCTTCGTCAGCGTCTTCACGTCGACCCCGGCCAGGTCGATCTCGCCGCCGGTGATCTTCTTCGTGAGCGTCTTCACGTCGACCCCGGAGAGGTCGGCGGCCGGGAGGCCGCGTTGCCGCGCCGCCTCGACGGTGTGCCCCACGCCGATGTCGATACCGACGCCCGCCCCGACGTTGACGATCGCCTCGAAGCCGGCATCCGCCGCCGTCACACGGACTCCGGCAGCGGCGTTGAACAGCGTGCCGAACCGGGCGCCGTCGATGCGGATGAGGGCTCCCGGGACGACGTTGATGAAGGTCCCGAATCGGGCCCCGGAAAGGTCGATGGTGCCGCCGAACGAGCGGTTGACGAGCGTGTCGAACGCGGCCCCGGCCAGGTCGATCGACCCCGCCTGATCGACGGAGGCGTGCTCCCCGAACGGGGTGCCACCGGGAACGGAGACGCAGTCCGCGGCCAGGAGGGTTCGCGGTTCGCACCGCTCGACCGCGAGCACCCCGTGGCCCGGGGTGCGGGATCTCCGACGCCGCGCCGCCGATCCTCGGGGAAGCGATGCCGGCGGACGCCGCAGTGACATGGCGATCCCTCCGATCCTGTTGCGCGACCGACCCACACGGGTCGATCGATGCCGACGCGAACGGTCTCCAAGATGCCCCGCCCCATCCCACGTTCAGCGGGGTAGGCCGTCAAGGTGCAGCGCGGCGTCCGACGCTGAAAAACAAGTGATCCCAGGGCAGCCTGGAGAGCTTGGGGCGCCTGGGCAAAGCTTTCGCGTTCAGGCGCGACGACGGCGCGCTCCGGGCACGGTCGGACCGGGCGGCGCCCGCCGGGCATCTCCCGCGCAGGAACGGCGCCACGAACTGCTCTTGGCCCACCGTGGGCCGATGGTGTCCGATGCTCCCACGGGCACGTGGTCGCCGCATTGGCGTCCGACGGCGCCCGGAGCAGGGGGTCCGCCATGGCCGGCGACACGAACACCAACCGACTCGGCGTCTATGGATACGCCGTGATGTACCGCCTCCAGCCCGGAGGGCGCTGGCAGGTCGATCAGGACGAGGAGTACAGCGGCCTGCCCGCGCACTACCTCTCGCTCGCGGAGGCCCTCGACCGCGTCGGCTTCATGCGCTTGAAGAACGTCGAGGCGCGGGTCGCCGCCCTCGTCGCGGAGTCGGGGGACGAGGCGGAGAGCACCGACTCCGAAGCCTTCCGCTGACACCCCCCTTCCAGTGGATGTCCCGCGTGGGCCCGATCCTCTCCGGATCGAGGCGGAACGCCGATTTCCGCAGGCGAAAGAGGCCGATTGAAGCCCGGCCGTCGCGCGTTCATCATTCGCATCCTGAACGCGCCGACCGGCATCGGGCCCGAAACTTTTCCGGCCCGGCGGCGTTCAAACGGAATCTCCGTGGCACCCTGTTCGGGGTGCCACGCCGCAGCGAGGTCATGCGATGCGCACGATGTCGGCCGGCGAGGCCCGCCGGGCCCTGGCAGCGATGGAACGGGGGTCGAAGACGCCGACCGGCGTCGGCACGTGGGTGAAGCGCGTCGCCATGGCCCTCCTGATCGTGGCGCTGCTCACGCTGGTGTGGGGTTGGGCCGCCGGCTGGTTCTCCACGCCGGCACAAGTGGCCGAAGTGCGGGCGGTCATCCACCAGCAGATCGCCGACCTCGACAAGGTCGCCACGGGACAGGTGCCCTACGGCGGCGGCCCCGACATGCGGAAGGTCTTCGGGAGCATGCGGGATCTTCCCGAGGACATGCGCGACAGGGTGCGTGGCGACATCGGCCGACTGATGGAGGCCACGGAACGGGCCCAGGTCAACTCTTATTTTCTCCTCCCGCCCGGGCAACGGCAGGCTGAACTCGACCGCCGCATCAAGGCGGAGCAGGATCGACGCAAGCAGTTTTCCGCAGGCCGCGGAAACGGCGGTGGACGTCCCCCGGGGGGATCGTCACCCAACGGCGGACAGAACGCCCAGTCCGGCAAGGGTGGTGGACAGGGAGGCCCCGGCGGTGGCGGACGTGGTGGTGGCGGCGGGCCCGGAGGTGGTGGTGGCCCGCGCGGCGGCTTCTCGGAAGAGGATCGCAACAACCGCCGCAAGTCGGCGATCGACCAGACCGATCCGGAACAGCGTTCGCGCCGCACCGAGTACCGTCGGCAGATGGACGAACGGCGGCAGCAGATGGGGATGGGGGGCGGCGGACGTGGTGGCCGCTGACGGCCGGCTCCGGCGGCCGCACGCGGGCTCACCGCTCCCCGGACCCCGGCCGACGCGATCGTGCCGGTCCGGTTGACCATTCCATCGGAACGATCCGCGCAGACTGGCCAAATCAGGTCGAGACTGCGGGCGGGGTCGCCCCGGGGTCGATCTCTCCGCACACCCGGACGGGGCGCGCGGCGACGAGGCACGCATCGTCCCCCGGGCGTCATCGGGGATGCTGCGATGTGGATGCACGACGCCGACCAGTCGCGCTTTGCGAAGCGCGTGACGCGGAGTCATCCTTGGAAACCGGAATGGCTGGAAGCCACGCCGAGGCCGCGGACGTTGTCGGTCGGCGCCGGAGGAGACGTCCTCCCGGCGAAGGCCAACGCCCGAGGGGCCCGAAGGGCGGTACGGAGGGGGAACACCGGCGCGGCGTTCCTTCCCACCCCGTTCCGCCTGCGACTCCAGCACGCGCGGCCGGTCCATCGCGGATGATCGAGCGAGGCGGGGCGGCCGACGGGCAGGCCGCCCCGCCCCTCCCCGAAGGCCCTCCACCGTACCGACCGGACCGTCCGCGCTCCCGTCCGACGACGGCAGCGACTCCCCAGCACCATTCACCCGGACCGATCATCCCACCGTTCTTCAGGAGCAGACCCACCATGGCCCGGAAGTCTTCCCCCACCCCTTCCCCCTTCGCCCACATCCGTGAACTCTTCACCGCCGCCGAACGGCGCGTGCTCGACTCGAGTTTCGGCTCCGCCCTCTCGAGCGCGACGCACGCCCGGATCCAAGCGGCGTCGCGTCAGGCCCGCACCCTGCGTGACAAGTGGCGCGATCTCGCGGCCGCCCAGGGGAGGAAGACCAAGCGTGCGAGCACGGCGTCGTCGAACGTGAACGCCCGCAGCCACGAGAAGGCGGACGCCTTCCAGGGGGCCGTCGAACGCCTCGAGCAGCGCCTGGCGGAACTGGTGGCCACCGTCGGCGCTGGCGGCGGCGGCAAGGGCACACACCCCAAGGCGAAGGCCCGTGACAAGAAGATCGCCGGCCGGGCCACGCGCCGCACGACGGCGAAGCCCGAGGCTCCGGCACCCGCCGCGCGCCGCCCCGCGCCGAAGGCGGCGGTCACGAAGAGCGTGGCTCCGGCGGTGCCGGTCCGCCCCGCGGCACCCGCGGCACCCGCGGCCCCGGCCGCGGCGGCTCCCCGCACCCCCGCGAAGAAGACGATCTCCCGCAAGGCGCGGGTGAATCGTGCCGCCCTCGTCCCGCAGGCGGGCACGCAGGGGGTGCGGTTCGACCTCGGCACGCAGCGCTCCGCCCGCACCGCGGCGAAGGCGAAGCGATTCGAGATCCAGGGATCGAAGACGAAACGATCGGCGCATCTGGTCGCCACGGGGAAGCGCAACCAGGCCCGGCGTGACGGGCGGAAGCGCTGACACCCGTCGCGGTCAGCCGGTGGCCGCCTTCTTGACGGTCTGACGGAAGTCCCAAGGCGCGACCGGCTCGGGCTGTGCCCACAGCCCGAGCCGCTGCGCGCGGGCCTGCTCCTGGAGCGTCTGGAGGGCGGTGTCCTGGGAGTAGTCGGCGTAGTGCCAGGCGTTGCCGGTGGCCACGAGGCGGCGGTTGACGTCGATGCCGTCGACCTGCATCCGTCCGATCCACCGGCCGTAGCGGTCCTTCCCCTCCTCCTGCACCGTGACGGTCTTCCCGAAGACCAACTCCGCGAGCGACTCGCGCGCCACCTTGCCGTAGTCCTGTCCCAGTTCCGGGGCGTCGATCTCCGCCAGCCGCACCTTCTGCTGCGTGTTCGTCTCGTCGAGGCAGGTGACGGTGTCGCCGTCGTGGACACCCACCACCCGCCACACGTGGCTGGACCCCTGCCGCGCCGGCGGCGCGGCGGCGCCGGACGCGGCCGGCGCGGAGACGGGGGCCATCGGCGGATCGGCCGCCGGTGACGGTGCCGGGGGAAGGGACGGGGGGGACGGTTCGGCGGCGGCGGGCGGCGGCGGGGCGATCGAGGCCGCGGGGGTGGGCTCCCGCGCGGCCGCCACGGCTCCCGCGGTGCCGGCCATCACCGCGGGGGCGGCGCCGGCGAGCGACTGCCCGAGCGCGTCGTCCGCCGGGACCGGCGACGCGGGAGGCACCGAAACCCACTGCGTGGGTGGCGGAGCCGGCGGCATGGGGAGGGGCGCCTGTGGCGGAGGCGGCGCCACGAGCGTCGGCGCGGGACCCGACCCGGACGGCGGCGCGAGCGGTTGGCCCGCCAGCGCCGGTGCCCCGGGGGGATACTGGTAGGCCACCGGGGCGGAGCGGACGTATTGCGGGAGGGTCGTCGTGGCGAGGGGTGCCCCCTGCGTCCGGTAGTTCCACGCCGGCTGCACGGCGGGCGACCCGTAGGCCTGGATGCGGTTGACCTGGGTGCGGTTGGGCACCGCGGCCACGGCGAGCACCGGGGGCCCGGCCACGTAGGTGAAGGTGTAGGTGGGTGCCACGTAGAGCGTGAGCGGCTTGCCGTCGGCGCCGACGCCCTGATAGGGAATCGGCTGGGGCTGCCATCCCGCGGGGATCGCACCGCCGTGGATCACCGTGGCCGGCATGGCCCATGCCTGGGCCACCGGCGGGAGCGATCCGGGCGCCGGGGTCGGTGCCGTCGCCGGCCCGCCGCCGGTCATCCAGGCGTTCGACGCCGGGGCCGACCCGCTCGGGGCGGTCTCCTCCGCTGCGGTCCGGAGGCCCGAACCCGCGACGACGAGGCAGGCGGCGAGCAGGCCCGCGCGCCATGGGGAAATCCTCTTTCCCCGGTCGCCCCGTTCCTGTCGTCTCCGGTGTCGCACGCCCGCATTCCCTCGCTGGACGACCTGCCCGACGCCGTCCTTCCGATCGGACGGATCGCGGGGCGGGATTCACCCCGCGATCCGGATTCGTCCGTTTTGCGGCACAATGGGCAATCCGGTCGGACTGGAGAAGGCGGGGATGGCCCTCCTGGATCGGGATGGAGGTCTGACGGTGTCGAAGCGGCAGGGCAGCGTGGACGGGATGGCCGGGGGGCGCTGCGCGCGCCGCAGCGTGCTGGCGGCGGCGGGGCTCGCCGCGGTCGGCGTCCGCATCCCGGCCGTCGCGGCGCCGCCGAACGGCACCCACGACCCCGTCGTCCTCGAAGCGGCGGCACGGCGTGCGGGGCTGCGGACCTTCGTCGGCACCCGGCTCGTCCTGGCCACCGACCGCCCGCCGCGGGAGGGCGACGACGTGGACGGGCTGCCGGCGCTCTTCGCCGAGGCCGTCGAGTCCTGGCGGGCCCACTTCCACCTCGATGACCGGGAGACGAACGGCTGGCGGGCGTTCGCCTGCCTGATGTCCGACAGGGAGACCTTCCGCGCGGCGGGGCTTCTTCCGACCGACGGCTCGATCCCCGACTTCGCCCACGGGTTCTGCGACCGCAACCGGTTCTGGATCGACGATCAGTCGAACCCGGCCTACCGGCGCCACCTCCTGCTCCACGAGGGCGTACACGCCTTCACGATCACCCTCCGCGGACTCGCGACGCCGACCTGGTACACGGAGGGGATCGCCGAGTTCCTGGCGACCCATCGAATCGAGCGGGGGCGGTTCGTCCCCACGCCGATCCCGCGCCGCGCCGCCGACGTCGAGCAGCTCGGCCGGATCGAGACGCTGCGGCGCCTCCGGGCCGCGGGGGACGTGCCCGGGCTCGCCGACGTCCTCGCCACGCCCCCCTCCCCGCGCCACGAGATCGGCGCGTACGCGGCGAGTTGGGCGGCGGTGGCGCTCCTCGCGCTCCACCCCGACCATGCGGAGCGCTTCGCCGCGCTCGAAGCGGGCCCGCTCGACGCCCGGCTCGACGGCCGCCTCGCCTCCCTTCCCGGCTGGGACGCCGATCGCGCCGGCCGTGACTACGACGCCTTCACCGACGAGGTCGATTACGGCTTCGACTTCACCCGGAGCCGCATCGACTGGAGCCCCGGCAGGCCGCTCGACGGGCGCACCTCGGCCCCCGTCGCGGCCGACCGGGGCTGGCAGCCGACCGGCGTCGCGCTCGCCCGGGGCGAACGGGTGGAGTTCGCCGGGAGGGGACGCTTTGCGGTGGGGCGGGCGGGCGACGTGGCGCTCGAGAGCACCGCGGACGGGATCTCGCTGCGCTGGTACCGCGGCCGTCCGCTCGGCCGGCTGCTCCTCGGGCAATGGGCCGGGCCGCCGGAGGGGGGCCGCCCCCGCTTCGTCGTCGTCGCCGAGGGCGCGCGGGGCCGCTTCGCCGCCCCCGTGGACGGCCCGCTCCAGGCGAAGATCAACGCCCCGCCGGGCGATCTGGCCTCGTTCTCCGGCTCGCTCGAGATCCATGTCCGCCCCGATCGTGGCGACGATTGAGTCCCGGCCCCTTCCTTCACGGTGTCGCTTTCCCCCCTCTCACCCCGCCGGTGCCCCCGATGCTCCTGCCGCTCCCCTCCCTGTCACGCCGTGCCTTTTCCCTCGCGCTGGCGTCGGGCCTCGCCGCCACGGCCCGGACCGCCCCGGCGGCGGACGCCGTCCGGCGGCGCGGCATTCCGCTCGGCTTCGACAACTTCGCGGTCCGTGCCATGGGCTGGAACGCGCGGCAGCTCGTCGACCATGCCGAGAAGCTCGGCTGCGACTCGGTGTTCATCACCGACTTCGGCCCCTTCGGCGGCCGCACCGACGACCACTCGCTCGCCGAGATCGGCCGCTACGCCGCCGACCGGGGGGTGGGCCTCGAGCTCGGCTCGTGGAGCATCTGCCCCAGCTCGACGACGTTCCGCAGGGACTGGGGCTCGGCCGAGGAGCATCTCGCCCTCGGCATCCGCATGGCCCGCGACCTCGGTTCGAAGGCCTTCCGCGTCATCCTCGGAAACCACCAGGACCGGCTCACCAAGGGGGGCATCGACGCCCGCATCGCCGACACGGTGAAGGTGCTCGTGGCCTGCCGCGGCAGGGCCCTCGACGCCGGCGTGAAGGTGGCGGTGGAGAACCACGCCGGCGACCTCCATTCGCGCGAGCTCCTGCGCCTCGTCGAGGAGGCTGGGCCGGACTTCGTCGGGGTGAACTTCGACTCCGGCAACGCGCTGTGGACGCTCGAGGATCCGCTCCGGGCCCTCGACACCCTCGCCCCCCACGTCCTCACCACGAGCCTCCGCGACGGCCAGATCTGGCCGAGCGAGAAGGGGGTGAAGGTGCAGTGGACGGCGATGGGGGAGGGGTGCCTCGACCTGCCCGCGTTCTTCGATCGCTTCGAGCGGCTTTGCCCGGGCGTCGTCGTCCACATCGAGACGATCTCCGGCTTCGCCCGCGAGCTCCCCTATCTCGAACCGGATTTCTGGAAGGCCTTCCCGGGCGTGCCGGCCGCCGATCTGGCCGCGTTCGAGGCCCTCGCCCGCCGGGGGCACGCCATCGATCCCTTCTCCCCGCCGGAGGGCGACGCGCGGAAGGGGGCCGAGCAGGCCTACCAGCTCGCCGACCTGGAACGCAGCATCCGCCACTGCCGCGACGTGCTCGGGCTGGGCAAGCGCGCGTGACAGGCCGGCCACGTGCCGCGGGCTTTCGCCCGCGGCACGCGACCGGTCCTCCCGGAGTGTGTCAGGAGCCCGCGTGCACCGGGAACTCGCCGGCGGCGAGGCTGGGCAGGTTCGTCTGGCCCATCAGCCACAGGTCGACCGACCGGGCCGCCTCGCGCCCCTCGTGGATCGCCCACACGACGAGCGACTGGCCGCGGCGCATGTCGCCGGCGGCGAAGACGCCGTCTCGGCTGGTCTTGTAGTCGGCGCCGGCCTTGACGTTGCCGCGGGCGTCGAGTTCGAGGCCGAGCTGCTGGATCGGCCCATGGCGCTCCGGACCCACGACCCCCATCGCCAACCGCGCGAGCTGGCAGGGCCATTCCTGCTCGGAGCCCGCCAGCTCGCGGAACTTGAACTGCTTCGTCTCGGGGTCGCTGTACCACTCGATCCTCACCGTCTTCACGGCGCGGAGGTTGCCGTCGGCATCGCCGAGGAACTCCTTGGTGAGGATGCACCACTCGCGGCCGCAACCCTCCTCGTGGGAGGAGCTCGTCCGCAGGATCACCGGCCACTGCGGCCACGGGGCGTTCGCCGGCCGCTCGTCTCGGCGCGGGTACTTGCCCACGTCGGGGGGCTGGGGGAGCAGTTCGAACTGCACCACCGACCTCGCACCCTGGCGGATGCTCGTGCCGTCACAGTCGCTGCCGGTGTCGCCGCCGCCGATCACCACCACGTCCTTGCCGGTCGCGAGGATCTGCCCCGGCACGTCGTCGCCGGCGTTGCGCCGGTTCTGCTGCGGGAGGAAGTCCATGGCGAAGTGGACGCCGCGCAGCTCCCGGCCGGGGATCGGCAGGTCGCGGCCGAGCGTCGAGCCCCCGGTGAGGAGGACGGCGTCGTACTCCTGCGTGAGCCGCTCGGCGGGCACGTCCACCCCGACGTCGACACCGCAGCGGAACTCGATCCCCTCCTCCTCCATGATCCGCACGCGCCGCAGGACCCGCGACTTCTCGAGCTTGAAATCGGGGATGCCGTACATCAGCAGTCCGCCCGGGCGGTCGGCCCGCTCGAAAAGGGTGACGAGATGGCCCGCCCGGTTGAGCTGCTGCGCGGCGGCCAGCCCCGCCGGACCGCTCCCCACCACCGCGACTCGCTTCCCCGTGCGCTCGAGCGGTGGCTGCGGCACCACCCAGCCCTCGTCGAAGGCCCGGTCGGCGATCGTCATCTCGATCTGCTTGATCGCCACCGGATCGGCGTTGATGCCGAGCACGCAGGCGGCCTCGCAGGGGGCGGGACAGACGCGCCCGGTGAACTCGGGGAAGTTGTTGGTGGCGTGGAGGCGCTGCGCGGCCTCGTGCCACTGCCCGCGGTACACCAGGTCGTTGAAGTCGGGGATGATGTTCCCCAGCGGGCAGCCGGTGTGGCAGAAGGGGACGCCGCAGTCCATGCAGCGTGCCCCCTGCGTCCGCACCTCCTCGGGGGGGAGGATGGTGAGGAACTCGTGATGGTGCCGGAGACGGTCGGCCACCGGCGCGTAGCCGGAGATCTTCCGATCGTACTTGAGAAAACCGCGCGGCTCACCCATGGACCTTCTCCTCCGCCCTGCGGGCCTCGTCCCGTTCCCGTTCCTGGAGCCTCGCCAGCTCGGCGAGCGCCCGCTTGTAATCGGTCGGCATGACCTTCACGAACCGCCCCCGTTCCTTCGACCATGCGTCGAGGATGGCCCGTCCGCGGGTGCTGCCGGTGTGCTCGACGTGCTTCCCGATCCTGGAGCGGACATACTCGGCGTCGCCGTCGTCGAGTGACTCGAGTTCCACCATCTCCGTGTTGACGCGCGGCCGGAAGTGTCCGTCCGGATCCCACACGTAGGCGATCCCGCCGCTCATGCCGGCGGCGAAGTTGCGCCCGGTCTCCCCCAGGATCACCGCGCGGCCGCCGGTCATGTACTCGCAGCCGTGGTCGCCGACACCCTCGACCACCGCCTCGGCACCGCTGTTGCGGACGCAGAAGCGCTCGCCCGCGATGCCGCGGATGAAGACCTCGCCGGAGGTGGCCCCGTAGAGCACCACGTTCCCCGCGATGACGTTCTCCTCGGCGACGAAGCCGGCCTGCCGCGGGGGGCGGACGATGACGCGGCCGCCGGAGAGCCCCTTCGCGCAGTAGTCGTTGACGTCCCCCTCCACGCACACCGTCACGCCGGGCACGCCGAAGGCCATCAGGCTCTGGCCGGCGGTGCCGGTGAAATCGATGCGGATGGTGCCGTCGGGGAGCCCGGCGGCACCGTGGCGGCGGGTGATCTCGCTCGAGAGGATCGTGCCCACGGTGCGGTGGACGTTGCGGATGGGGAGTTCGAGCCGCACCGGCTTCCGTTCCTCGACGGCCGCCCGGCAGGCCGGCAGCAGGGTCGTCATGTCGAGCGACCCGTCGATGCCGTGATCCTGCGACTCGGCGCAGTGCGTCTTCACCCGCTCCGGCACCTCGGGCTTGTGGAGGATCGAGGAAAAGTCGAGCCCCTTCGCCTTCCAGTGGGCGATCGCGGCACGGGTGTCGAGCAGATCGACGCGCCCCACCATCTCCCGGATCGTGCGGAAGCCTAGCCTCGCCATCAGCTCGCGCAGCTCCTCGGCCAGCAGGAAGAAGAAGTTGACGACGTGCTCCGGCTTGCCGGCGAAGCGTGCCCGCAATTCGGGATCCTGCGTGGCGATCCCCACCGGGCAGGTGTTGAGGTGGCACTTCCGCATCATGATGCACCCCATGACGACGAGCGCCCCGGTGGCGATGCCGAACTCCTCCGCCCCCAGGAGCGTGGCGATCGCCACGTCCTTCGCCGTGCGGATCATGCCGTCGGTCTGGACGACGATCCGGCCGCGCAGGTCGTTCATCACGAGCACCTGATGGGCCTCGGCGAGGCCGAGCTCCCACGGCAATCCGGCGTGCATGATCGACGTCTGCGGACTCGCGCCGGTGCCGCCGTCGTGCCCGGAGATGAGGACCACGTCGGCCTTCCCCTTGGAAACGCCCGCGGCCACCGTCCCCACCCCCACCTCGGCCACGAGCTTCACGCTCACCCGGGCGTGGTGGTTGGCGTTCTTGAGGTCGTGGATGAGCTGGGCGAGGTCCTCGATGGAGTAGATGTCGTGGTGCGGCGGCGGCGAGATCAGCCCGACGCCGGGCGTGCTGTGGCGGATGCGGGCGATCTCGCGGTCCACCTTGTGGCCCGGGAGTTGCCCCCCCTCGCCCGGCTTGGCCCCCTGGGCCATCTTGATCTGCAGTTCCTTGGCGTTGACCAGATAGAGGCTCGTGACCCCGAAGCGGCCGCTGGCCACCTGCTTGATCTTGGAGTTCTTGCTGTCGCCGGTGGGATCGGGGAGATAACGGACCGGATCCTCACCCCCCTCGCCGGTGTTGCTCCAGCCGCCGAGCCGGTTCATGGCCACGGCGAGCGTCTCGTGGGCCTCCTTGGAGATCGAGCCGTACGACATCGCCCCGGTGGCGAAGCGCTTCACGATCTCCTTCGCCGGCTCCACCTCGTCGAGGGGGATCGGCTTCTCGGCCCACTTGAAGTCGAGGAGGCCGCGGAGTGTGAGGAGCTTCGTCTGCTGCTCGTCGATCAGCTTCTGGTACTTGCGGAACTCCTCCCGGCTGTCGATCTGCGTGGCGCGCTGCAGCGTGGCGACGACGTCGGGGGAGAGGACGTGGGCCTCCCCCTTCCGCCGCCAGGCGTAGCGGCCGCGCACGTCGAGCTCGAGCGCCTGCGGCACCTGCGTCCGGGGCCAGGCGTGCTCGTGGCGGCGCAGCGCCTCCTCGGCCACGCCGTCGAGACCGATGCCGCCGATGCGGCTGGCGGTGCGGGTGAAGAACTCGTCGACGAGGCCCCGGTCGAGCCCCACCGCTTCGAAGATCTGCGCGCCGCGGTAGCTCTGCTGCGTGGAGATGCCCATCTTGCTCATCACCTTGAGCAGCCCCTTCGTCGCCGCCTTGACGAAGTTCTTGTGGAGCTTCTCGCGCGGGTACTCGGCGTTGACGATCCCCTCGGCCCGCATCTGGTCGAGCGTGGCGAAGGCGAGCCAGGGGTTGACCGCCCCGGCGCCGTACCCGGTGAGCAGGGAGAAATGGTGCACCTCGCGTGCCTCGCCGGTCTCGACGACGATGCCGCACGCCGTCCGCGTCCCCTCGCGCACGAGATGGTGGTGCACGCCGGCCGTGGCCAGCAGCGCCGGCACCGCCGCCGCGTCCCGCGACGCCCCGCGGTCGGAGAGGACGAGGATGGTGACGCCGTCGGCGACCGCCCTCGAGGCCTCGGTGCGCAGGGCGTCGAGGCGTGCCCGCATCCCCGCGGCACCGCCGGCGGCGGGGAAGAGGAGCGAGAGCGTCCGCGCCGCGAGGCCGGGGGTGGCGGGGGATCCGGGCTGGCCCAGCGCCTTGATCCGGGCGCACTCGGCGTTGGTGATCACCGGCGTCTCCAGCCGCAGGAGGCGGCACTGCTCCGCCGCCGTCCCGAGCAGGTTCCCCTCGCCGCCGATCGTGGTGATCATCGAGGTGATGATCTCCTCGCGGATGGCGTCGAGGGGGGGATTGGTGACCTGTGCGAAGAGTTGCTTGAAGTAGTTGGCCAGCGGCTGGGGGCGATCGGAGAGCACCGCCAGCGGCGTGTCGTTGCCCATCGAGCCGATCGGCTCGGCACCGTCGGTGGCCATCGGGGCGAGGATCACCTTGAGATCCTCGAGCGTGTAGCCGTGGAGCCGCTGCAGTTCGAGGAGGCTCGCCCCCTCGCCCGCCACGCCGGCGGCATGCCAGGGATCGACCGACCGCGGCCCCGCGGCGCCGTCGCCGTCGGTCGCCTGCCCGACGGCGCGGCAGGCGGTCACCTCGGCCACGTCGGCCGGATCGGGCAGGGAGTCGAGGCGGACCTGGTTGGCGGTGATCCACTCGCGCCAGGGCCTCGCCGAGGCGAGCTTCCGCTTGATCTCGTCATCCTCGACGATCCGCCCCGCCTTCGTGTCGACGAGGAACATGCGCCCGGGACGCAAACGCCCCTTCCGCACGACCTCGCCGGGGGGGAGTTGGAGGACGCCCGCCTCGCTCGCCATCACCACCAGGCCGTCCTTCATCTGCCACCAGCGCCCCGGCCGGAGGCCGTTGCGGTCGAGCGTGGCGCCGATGCGCGTGCCGTCGGTGAAGGCCAGCGCCGCCGGACCGTCCCAGGGCTCCATCAGGCAGGCCTGGAACTCGTAATAGGCCTTGAGGTCGTCGGCCAGACCGCCGTGCCCGCTCCAGGGCTCCGGGATGAGCATGCTCACCGCCTCCTCGATCGGCCGGCCGGCGAGCACGAGCAATTCGAGGACGTTGTCGAGCGTGGCGGAGTCGCTGCCGCCGGCACGGACCACCGGGAGGATCTTCCGCAGGTCGGGGCCGTACTCGGGGTGGGCGAGCATGCTCTCGCGGGCGTGCATCCAGTTGATGTTGCCCCGGACGGTGTTGATCTCGCCGTTGTGCGCGATGAAGCGGA
>CAZMOU010000036.1:0-28108 GCA_964567835.1 uncultured Chitinophaga sp.
GTCCTGCAAGCCGGGGCAATCGTAGACGGACCCGGTCTCCTTCTGCAAACCCGCTTGCCCCGCGGGAAAACGGCTTTTTCGGCGTTTCTCCCCCCCGCGACCGCAGCGGACACTCGCCAAGCGGTCCCCGCTGGTGCATCATGCGGGCACCCCGATCGGCCCCCCGTCACGACAGCCCACCCCCGAGCCCGATGGAAACCGCCAAGGCATTCCTGCTGGTCGACGACCCCGCCGCCGGGCAGAGCGTGATCCGGCTCCGCGCCGGGGAACACTGCACGATCGGCCGGGGTCCGGGGAACCGGATCGTCCTCCACGACGAACGCTCGAGCCGGTTCCACGCGGAGGTGTTCCCGACCGGGGGGGGTTGGTCGGTCCGTGACGTCGGCAGTCGCAACGGCACGCACGTCGGCAGCGAGCCGGTCACCGCGGACCGCCCCCTCGCCGCCGGCGACACCATCCGCATCGGCGGCGCCCGCCTCGTCTTCGGGGAGGGTGATCCGCCCGTCGATCCCTTCGGCACCGGCGACAACGCCGCCGACACGAGCGTCCAGCCGGCCGAGATCGAACGGTGGAGCGACGCGATCACGCTGCGCCGCGACAAGACCCGCCTCCTCGACGACATGCGCGAGTCGGCGGCGGTCGTGCCGCGCGTGGGTCTGGCGGCGGGCCGGCTCTGCCGGTTGGCGTTCGCCCTGGCCCGGGCCACCGACGGCGGCGAGGTCGCCCAACTCACCCTCGCCGTCGCACTGCAGGGAACCGAGGGGGAGCGGGGCGTCGTCCTGCTCGCGCCGGCCGGCAACGCGCCGGTGACGGTCGCGTCGCTGGCCATCGCGGCGTCGCTGCCGGCGGTCGACGCCGGAGTTGAGCGTCCCCCCTCCGGTGCCATGGCCACGGTGCTCGCCACGAACGAGGCGATCCTCATCGACAAGTCCCCGGAGGGTGCTCCGGGCCGGCCGGCCATCTTCGCGCCGATCCGCGTCGGCGGCCGCGCCGTCGGGATCCTGCACGTGGGGCTGCGCCAGGGAGCCAGGGCGGCCCCCGAAGACCTGGAGTTCGTGATGGCGGCCTGCGACGCCCTCGGCATGGCGGTGGAGAACCTCGCCACGCGCGAGCGCCTCTCCGTGCGCCTGGCGAGCGCGTCGGACGAGAACGAGCGGCTCCGCGAACGCCTGCGGGAGGAGTCGCGGATGGTCGGCGCGAGCCCGGCCCTGCGGGCGATCGCCGGCCAGATCGCCCGCGTGGCGGGCACGAAGGCCACGGTGCTGGTGCGCGGGGAGAGCGGCTCCGGCAAGGAACTCGTCGCGCGGGCGATCCACGACGCGAGCGACCGTCGCGATGCGCCCTTCGTGTGCCTCAACTGCGCCGCGCTCACCGAGACGCTCCTCGAGAGCGAGTTGTTCGGGCACGAGAAGGGTGCGTTCACCGGCGCGACCGAGCGCAAGGCGGGGAAGTTCGAGGCGGCGCACCGCGGCACGCTGTTCCTCGACGAGATCGGGGAGATGAGCCCGGTGATCCAGGCGAAGTTCCTCCGCGCGCTCGAGGGCCATGCCTTCGAGCGCGTCGGCGGCAGCCAGCGTGTGCAGGTCGACGTCCGCGTCGTGGCCGCCACCAACCGCAACCTCGAGGAGGCGGTCTCCGCCGGTGACTTCCGGCGCGACCTCTACTTCCGCCTGAAAGTCGTCGAGATCCTCGTCCCCCCCCTCCGCCAACGCCCCGAGGACGTCGAGCCGCTCGCGCGGCATTTCCTCGCGCGTTTCGCCGCCGAGACCGGCCGGCCGGTGCGTGGCTTCACCCCCGCGGCGCTCGAAGCGCTGTCGGGCTACCACTGGCCGGGCAACATCCGTGAGCTGCGCAACTGCATCGAGCGCGCCGTGGTCCTCTCCACCCACGACACGATCGACGTCCACGACCTGGCCCTCAGCCACCTGTCGAACCCCGGCGACACCGGCCGGGGGAGCGGCACGCGCCAGGGGGTCTTCGTCCCGCAGACGATCGACGAGATGGAGCGGAAGCACATCATGGCCACGCTGGCCGCCGTCGCGGGCAACAAGACGAAGGCCGCCACGATGCTCGGCATCGAGCGGTCGACCCTCGACCGCAAGCTCGCGCGCTGGGCCAAACGGGGCTGACGCTGGCCGTCCGCGGAGGAAGCCATCCCCGCGCCGGCCGGGGAGGTCCGGTGCCTGCTAGCCGTCGTCGAGCCCGAAGTGCCGCTTCCAGTGCTCGATCTCCCCCGGCCCCGGCTCCGGCGGCTTGGTGTCGGCGGCCTCCGCGGCCCCCGCCCGCCGCGCGCGGCGGAGATCGGCGAGCCAGTCGTCGGCCGACACCGCCTTCGCGCGCCGCCGCCGCGCCGCGATCTGCAGCCGACGGTCGTTGGAGACCACCGTGATCGAGGCCGGTGACCGCTCCTCCTCGAGGATCTCCTCGATGAGCGAGTCGGCGTCGGGGTACTCCCGCGCGAACCAGACCCGGATCCCGCGGTGGACGATCCTCCCGGGGAGGCCGTCGGGCGCCCGGGCGGCGCCGAACACGAACAGGACCCGCGGCGCCGTCGCGCCGCCGTGCGCGGCGACGTGGTCGAGGAGCGCCGTCCGCGACGATTCGAGCCCGCGCGGGCCGCGGAGGCGGCCGAACACGCCGGAGGCGTGGAGGAGGTTGTAGCCGTCGACGAGCGTGAAGGTCATCGGGGCTCCCGCCTCACCGGCCGGAAAGACGGTACTTCACCCGGCCCCCCACGATCGTCGCCACCGCCCTGCCCCGCAGCGTCCAGCCGTCGAAGGGGGAATTGACGCTCTTGGAGCGGAACGACGCCACGTCCACCTTCCACTCGAGATCCGGGTCGACGAGGGTCACGTCGGCCGGGCTGCCCGGCCGGAGCGTGCCCCGGTCGAGACCCAGGATCCGCGCCGGGAGCGTGCTCATCGCCTCCACCAGCCGCGGCCAGCCGATGTGCCCGGGCACGAGGAGCCGGGTGACCGAGAGACCGACCGCCGTCTCGAGGCCGAGGATCCCGAACGGGGCCCGGTCGAGTTCGAGCATCTTCTTCTCGCGGGCGTGCGGGGCGTGGTCGGTGGCGATGCAGTCGATCGTCCCGTCGGCGATCCCCGCGACGATCGCCTCGACGTCGGCGGCCGTCCGCAAGGGAGGGCTCATCTTGCAGTTGGAGTCGAAGGTCCGCAGGGCGTCGTCGGTGAGCGTGAAGTGGTGCGGGCAGGCCTCCGCCGTGACGCGCACGCCGCGGGCCTTGGCCGCCCGCACGAGGGCCACGCCCCCGGCCGTGGAGACGTGCATCACGTGGAGCCGTCCCCCCGTGCTCTCGGCGAGCGCCGTGTCGCGTCCGATCATCACCTCCTCGGCGGCGGCGGGCATTCCCCCGAGGCCGAGGAGGAGCGACACGAGCCCCTCGTGCATCACCCCGCCACGCGACAGTTCGAGCACCTCCTCGTGGGCGAGGATCGGCTTGCCGAACATCGCGCAGTACTCGAGCGCCCGGCGCATCAACTCGGCGTCGGAGACCGGGGCCCCGTCGTCGCTGAAGGCCACCGCCCCGGCCTCGACGAGCTGGCCGATCTCCGCCAGTTCCTTCCCCTCGCGGTTGCGGCTCACGCACGCGACGACGAACACGTTACAGGTGTCGGCGCGTGCCGCCTTCTGATGGATGAACTCCACCGCCGCCTGCGTGTCGATCGGCGGCTCGGTGTTGGGGATGCAGGCCACGCTCGTGAACCCGCCCGCCAACGCGGCGCGCGTGCCGCTGGCGATCGTCTCGTCCTCCTCCCGGCCCGGTTCGCGGAGATGGACGTGCATGTCGACGAGGCCGGGCATGACGATCAGGCCCGCCGCGTCGATCGTCTCGTCGGCCCGTCCGCTGCCGGCCTCGCCGGGCCCGATGCCGGCGATCCGCCCGTCGACGACGCGCAGGTCGGCGATGCGGTCGATGTCCTGCGACGGGTCGACGACACGCCCGCCCCGGATGAGCAACGTCGCCATCAGCCCTGCCTCCCGTCGTGAGTCGTCCCCGCCGTCGACGGCGCCTGCCTCGGCCCGCACACCAGCCACAGCACCGCCATCCGGACCGCGAGCCCGTTGGCCACCTGATCGAGGATCAGCGACTGCGGGCAATCGGCCACGTCGGCCGTCACCTCCACCCCGCGGTTGATCGGACCGGGGGCGAGGATGAGCAGCCCGGGACGGGCCCGCTCCATCCGCTCGCGCGTCATGGCGTACAGGTGGGCGTATTCGCGGACCGAAGGGAAGGGGCGCGTGTTCTGCCGCTCGAACTGGATGCGGAGGAGATTGAGCACGTCGCAGACCGGCACGATGGCATCGAGATCGTGCGACACCTCGACGCCGAGCTCGCGCCAGCGCGGGGAGACGAGCGTGGGCGGCCCGCAGACGATGACGCGCGCTCCGAGCTTGAGGAGCCCGTGGATGTTCGATCGTGCCGTGCGGCTGTGGGCGATGTCGCCGACGAGGCCGACGGTCACGCCGGCCAGATCGCCGAGACGCTCGCGGATGGAGAAGATGTCGAGGAGCCCCTGGGTGGGATGCTCGTGCGGACCGTCCCCGGCGTTGACCACGCCCACCGAAAGGTGCTTGGCCAGGAGGTGCGGGGTGCCCGGCGTCGAGTGCCGCACCACCACCGCGTCGATCCCCATCGCCTCGAGGTTCTTCGCCGTGTCGATGAACGACTCCCCCTTCGACAGGCTGCTCCCGGAGGCGGAGAAATCGACGACGTCCGCGCCGAGCCGGCGGGCGGCGAGACTGAAGCTGGTCTTCGTGCGCGTCGAGTTCTCGAAGAACAGGTTGACGATCGTCCGGCCGGCGAGGACCGAGAGCTTCTTCCGGCACCCCTCCGTCGCCTCCTTGAATCGTGCTGCCGTGTCGAGGAGGAGTCCGATCTCGTCGGGGGTGAGGCGCTCGAGATCGAGCAGGTGACGGTGGACCCAGGAACTGGGGACGGCATCGACTCCACCCTGGGAAGGGGGAGAAGATGGCGAAGACCGGGTGGTCATGGGATACGTTCCGACGACGGAGGCGGCGAGGCAACGAGTGGCGGGATTCTAGCTCTCCGCGGAAAAAGTCATCCACGACCTTTTTCGACACGCGTTCCCCGCGAGAAAGCCTCGGTTTCGCGGGGTGTCGCCGGTCGCCCGCGGCGGCGGGAGACGGGTCCCCGGGAGAGGCCACGCCACGGGCATCGCCGACGGCGTCAGCCTCCGCACGGGATCGATCTGACCTTGCTTCGTGCAAACGGCGGTCTCTACCTTCCCGCGCGATCCGGTGTCCCCATCCCGTGGCGGGCGGCGGTGTCCGACGTGGACACCGCGGGCCGCGGGATGGACGACGCCCCCGTGAGCGAGATTCCGATGGCCAGCGACCGCGATCCGTCCGTGCCGGATGCCCCGTGGTGCCCCGACGTCGCCCCCTGTCGCCGGGCCCGGGCTGGCCTGCTCCTCCTCGGTCTGGCCCTGCTCGCGCAGGCCGGTTGCACGTCGGCGCTCACGGCGACGACGCTCCGGGAGGCGCTCCGCGAGACGGCCGCATCCCTCTCCACCCCCCACGATCTCGACCACGCCTCCCACGGGGCGAAGAAGCGACCGGAGACCGACGTCACCGAGGACGGAGCCGCACCGGACGGGGATCCGGTCGACGAGGCCGCCGAGGAGATCGCCCTCGAGAAGGTGATCGACAATGCCGTGGCCCGGCTCTCCGCCGCCGGAGGGATCGATCCGGCGACCCAGGAACTCCTCATCCGCACGCTGGAGACCACGCCGCCCCAGGATTGGGCCGTGGTGGTCAACGAGTTCGCCGCCACGCTCGAGGCGACGCGCGGGGCGGGCGCGACGGCGGCCCCCGACGCCACGGCCGCCGCGCCGGAGGGCGCCTCGTCGCCGATCGACGCACCACGGACCGCGGGGGGTGGCGGACTGGTCATGCCGGTGGCCCCCGCCCGGCTCGACGTCGAAGGCATCGCCGCGCGGCCGATCGAGCCGGCCGAACCCGCGGCCGACCTCCCGACGGCGCCGTTGATCGAACCGACCCCCGCCGTCGCCCCCGGCATCGTCGGCGCGGTGGCCCTCGTCGATCCCGTTCCGACGGCCGCTCCCTCCCCTCCGGCCGTCGCGCCCGCGCCGCCGGCCGCCGCGCTCGCCCTGTCGGAGCCCGCCACTTCCGGGGAGCCCGTTCCCCTGCCGCCGGAACCGGAGGCATTCACCGAGCCGGCCTCGAGCGCCGTCTCCCCGCCACCGGCGGCGGAGGCGACCGGCCCGGAGATCCGCAACGCCTGCTTCGCCACGCGCGTCCGCGGTTGGGGCCGCATCGACCGCTTTCCCACGAGCGCCTTCCGGCGCGGCCAGGAACTGATCGTCTACTTCGAACTCGACCGCCTCCGGATCCGCCCCGATGGCGAAGGCCACACGACCGCCATCGACACGAGCTTCCGTCTCCTCGACGAATCGGGAGCCCCGATCGGTCAGTGGACCTTCGAGCCGATCGTCGAGTCGTGCCCGTCGCCGCGCCGCGACTATTTCGCGCGCTACTTCATCCGCATCCCGGAGGACGCGCGGCCGGGTCGGCACCGTCTGGAATGGACGGTCACCGACGGCGTCGCCGGTACGACGCGTGGCGCCCACCTCGATCTGGACGTGATCCCGGTCGAGTGACCGGCCCCCACCGTCACCCGCTCCGGATGGCGACGGGGCCGGTGGCCTCCCGCCCTGGGCAGGGCCCACGGCCCGTGCCGGACGCGGTCACGGCGTGCCATTCCCCATCGACGGCGGCCGCCGCGTGACCCCCCGTCCGGGAAGGTAGGCGTCGGGCAGCACGGCCGCGGCGGCCCGGGAGAATGCCGAGAGCGGCCGCCGCTCCGGCCGTGCCACGTCCGCCGCCGGGATCGTCCCGGCCGTCGCGGGGGACGACGAGGAGGCCCCGACCTGCATGACGGCGCCGCGCGGCGGGACGGAGGCTTCCGGCGCGGCGGGCCCCGCTTCCGGCACGGCGGGCTTGGCTGCGGGCACGGCGGGCGGGGCCGGCCGCGGCGGCTCGGCCCGGGGCTTCTCGGCCGGCGGCACGGTGCGCCGCCCCGCGCCCTCTTCCGACGGCTTCGGTGCCGGTGCCTTGACCGCCTCCGGCGCGGCGGCGGCCGCCTCGATCGGCAGCGCCCCCGGCGCGGCGGCGGTCGGCGGGAACTGCTCGAGCTGGAGGAGATCGGCGATCGCCACCGCGCCGCTCCAGCGCTCCTGCTGGGAGTCGACGTAGGACAGCTCCGTCTCGGTGAGGATCTTCTGCGCCTGCAGCAGGCTCAGGAACGTCACCTCCCCGCGCGCGTAGAGCGTCTGGGTGAGCGTCACCGTCTCGCGCGCCTTGGGGAGGATGTATTCCTCGTACCAATCGACGGCCCGCTGGGCCGTGCGGTAGGCCGCCACCGCCTGCGCGGTCTGCGCCGCGAGGTCGAGCTCCACGATGCGGAGATCGGCACGGGCCGTGGCGATGTCGGCGCGTGCGGCGCGGATGTTGCCCTGGTTGCGGTCGAACAACGGCACCGCCATCATCACCTGCGCGAGCCCCTGGTCCTGCGGCGGACCGACCTGGCGCTGGTAGCCGCCCATCAGGTTGACGTTCGGGATCGGCTGGACGACGGCGCGCTCGAGGGCCCACTGGCTCCCCGCGATCTTCGCCTCGGCCGCACGGGGCAGGGCGTTGCCGCGGACGACCGCCTCCTGGAGCTGCTTCAGGTCGAAGTTGGGCAGCTCCGCGAACAGGTCCGCCTGCAGCGTGTCGATGTCCACACGCGGCAGGCCGATGGCGGCGGCGAGCTCGCGACGACCGGTCTCGATGAACACCGTGGCGTTGAGGAGGCGGACCTCGGCGCGGTCGCGTTCGATGCTCCAGAAGAGGACGTCGGCCTTGGTCCCCTCCCCCGCCTCGGCGAGCTGGCGGCCGATGTCGTACGACCGCCGCGCGATGTCGAGCAGGAGCTTGTAGATCTCCAGGCGGCGCTGGGCGACGAGGAGCTGGTAGTAGCTCGCGCGGACCCCGCGGAGGACGTCGAAGCGGGCGCGGATCAACTCGTACTCCGCCTTCTGGATCTCGCGCAGGGCGGCCTGCTGCTGGAGGCGGAGCTTGCCGGCGGTGACGATGTCCTGGGCCACCGTGCCGCTCCACTGGCTCTCCGGGCCCGCCATCTGCGGACTGAAGCCGGCGACGACCGGATTGGGATAGAGCCTCGCCTGCACCGCCTTGCCGCGCGCCGCCTCCACGGCGGCGCGGGCCGCGAGGAGGCGCGGATGGCTCTCTTCGGCGAGGGCCACGAACTCGTCGAGCGTGCGCGGCGCGGGGCGGGGATCGTCCGCCGGCGACGCCTCGGCCTCGAGACCGCTCACGGGCTCCTCGGCGAGCGGTACCGCGCCCGCGGGGAGCTGCATGCCTCCGCGGCCGGCACCGCTCCAGCCCCCCGCGGAAGGCTCCGCGGCCCCGAGATGCCCCGCCGCCGGCCCCGCGAGGGCCACGCCGAGCGGGATGAGGAACGAAACCGGGCGGATGTGGAAGCGTGGCGACATGATGGAGCCCGTGGTGTCCTGACCGGTACCGCCTCCGGCAGGGATGTCGTGACATTCGTCAATCCCGACCTGACCGCTCCAGAAAACCGGACCGCGGAGGTCCGCCGGAACGGCATCGGAGAAACCGGGGGGGAATGGGTACATTGGGCCCTCTCCACTCCCCGAGGCACCGCTTCCGTGACGCTCCTCCGCGCCGAGAAACTCGAGAAGACGTTCGGTGCGGCCTCCGCCGCCGACGCCGGCGTGCTGGCGGTGCGACGTGTCGACATCGACGTCGAGCAGGGGCAGTTCGTCGCCATCACCGGCGCGTCGGGATCGGGCAAGAGCACGCTCCTCCATCTCCTCGGCGGGATCACGCGCCCCACCGCCGGCCGGGTCCTCCTCGAAGGTGTCGATCTGGCCGGCCTGACCGACGACGCCCTGGCACTCGTGCGCCGCCGCCGGATCGGCTTCGTGTTCCAGCGCTACAACCTCCTCCCCGAATTGTCCCTGCTGGAGAACGTCGCCCTGCCGCTGGTGCTCGACGGGAAGCCGACCGGGCGCTGCGAGGAGGCCGCGCGGGCGGCACTGGAGACGGTCGGAATGGGTCACCGGGCCGGCCACCGCCCCGATTCCCTCTCGGGCGGCGAGCAACAGCGCGGGGCGATCGCCCGGGCGCTGGTCACCTCGCCCGCGATCGTCCTGGCCGACGAGCCGACCGGGGCGCTCGACTCCGAGAACTCGCGCCGTGTCGTCGACCTCCTCCGCCGGCTCGTCAGCGACCACGGCCAGACGGTCGTACTCGTGACCCACGATCCGGGCATCGCGGCCGCCGCCGGACGCTGCATCCGCATGGCCGACGGACGCGTCGTCTCCGACACGCTCCAGGGCGACGCCGGCCCGGGGAAGACCGCCCCATCCCCCGGGGGCTCCGCGCGGGGGAAACCGGGGAAGGGAAACACGGGGAAGGGGAAGCGCCGATGAGCCTCGGGCTCCTCGACCTGCGCCGTCTCCTCGTGCGGCAATGGATGCGCCGCCCCGGCAGGGCGCTGGCGACCGTGGCCAGCGTGGCCGTGGCGGTGGGTGCGGTCGTGGCCACCTGGGTCTCGGCCGACGCCTCCCGCGCCGGGTACAAGAAGCTCACCTCGGCCATCGAGGGGGTCCCGGCGGTCGATGTCCTGGCCCGCGCGGGGGGACGATTCGAGGCGGCGGACATCCCCCCCCTCGCCGGCATTCCCGGCGTCCGCGCCGTCGTCCCCCTCTTCTACCGGCCGACCCTCCTCCGCGTGGGCGAGAAACGCGTCCGCGAGATCGCCGTGGGCGTCGATGCGGGGAGTCTCGCGGCGATCGGCCTCCTCGAATTGAGCGCGGGACGGCCCTGCACCGCCGACGACGAGGTGGTCCTCGACGAGACGCTCGCCCGGAGCCTCGGCAAGGGCGTCGACGACGAGATCCTGTTCTTCGCACGCCGCGGCGTGCGCCGGATGACCGTGACGGGGCTCGCCGTGCCGGCGACGCTGCGCTGGTTCGGCGAGGGCGCGGGGGTGGTGGTGGACATCGCGGCGCTCGAGGAGATGTCGAACGCCCTCGGTCTGGTCGATCGCGTGCGCGTCGCCCTCGACGAGGGGGCCGACCGGGCGGCGTTCGTCGCGGCGGCGTCCCGCGCGCTCCCGGAGGCGCTCGTCGCCGAGGTGCCGGCCGGGAGGGCGAGCATGGCGGAGGACGTCATGCACTCGGCCGACCTCGGCCTCGACTTCGTCACCGGGCTGACCGTGGCGATGAGCTGGTTCATCGTCGGCAACGCCATGCTCATGAACGTCACGGAGCGACGCCGGTCGCTCGCCCTGGTGCGCGTCCTCGGCGCGAGCGGCAGGCAGATCCGGCGCATGATCACGCTCGAGGCCGCCCTCCTCGGCGCCGTCGGTGCCCTCCTCGGCGTCTGTGGCGGCCTGGCTGCGGCGCGGCCGATCGCGGCC
Organism: uncultured Chitinophaga sp.; assembly: GCA_964567835.1. GTDB lineage: Bacteria > Planctomycetota > Planctomycetia > Pirellulales > UBA1268 > QWOP01. Next base: position 10,517 of record CAZMOU010000036.1, read on the forward strand.
GGCATCTCGCGTTCGCTCCAGGCGCCGTTCGACGGTCTCGTCGTCCATCCGGCGATCGTCCCGGTCGCGTCCGTGATGGGGATCCTCGTCGCGGTCGCCGCGGCGTGGTGGCCCGCACGGCAGGCATCCCGTGTCGATCCCCTCGAGGGGCTCTCCCACGCGCCGCCGCCCCCCGCGGGGGGCGTGCCGTGGCGCTTCATCCTCGCCGCGCTCATCCTCTGGGCCATCGCCACCGGGACGCTCGGACTGGTGCTGCTCGAGCGGCTCCCGCCGCGGGCCGCGGTGCCGGCGGGGATCGCCATGCTCCTCTCGTTCGTGGCGACGACGCCGGTCATCCTGCCCCCGATCGCCCGCGCCTGTGCGGCGCTCGTTCCGAGGCGCTTCCGCATCGAGCGCGAACTGGCCCTCGAGCAGATCCTCCGTCAGCCGGTGCGCACGGCGCTCACGACCGGGGTGTTGGTCGTCGCGGTGAGCAACGGCATCGGCCTCGGCCACGCGATCCGCGACAACGTCGAGGACATCCTCGGGTGGTACGCCCGGCTGATGCGCGCCGACTGGGTGCTGACGCACGCCGGCATGGTGAGCGCCGGCGCCACCGGCGAGGGTGGAGGGGCCAGGGCCGCCGAGGAGGACCTGCGCGCGGTGCCGGGGATCGGGCGGATCGACGTCATCGCGATCGCCACCGGCCGTGTCGCCGGCGGTGCCTGCGTGATCGTGGCCCGCGACGTCCCCGACGACGCCCCGCTCCCGCTCGAACCGATCGATTCCGACGAGGCCACCGTCCGCGCCGCGCTCGCCCGCGGCGAGGCCGTCGCCGGCACCGTCCTCGCGCGCCGTCTGGGACTCGCGGCGGGCGACGAACTCCAGGTGGAGGTCTTCGGCCGGACGACGAGGATCAAGGTGGCCGCGCTCGTGGTCGACTACACGTCGGGCGGGGCTTCGCTCGTCCTGCGGCGCGACGCCGCCAAGCGCCTCTTCGGCCTGGAGTCGGCGGACGTGATCCTCGTGACCGCGGAGCCCGGGGCGGTGGAGGGGTTGCGTGGTCCCCTCACCGCGATCGCCGAACGGCGCGGCATGCTCCTGCGCAGCTTCGGCGACGTGAAGCGGTTCGTCGACGGCATCGTCGGCGGGGTCGTCGGTTCGCTGTGGGCGATCCTCGGGCTCGGGTTCGTCGTGGGGAGCCTGGGGGTGGCCAACACCGTGACGATGAACGTCATGGAGAAGCGGCGGACGCTGGGACTGCTCCGCGCCGTGGGGATGACCGGGCGCCAGGTCACCGGGGTCGTGGTGCTCGAGAGCGTGCTCCTGGGGCTCTCCGGCGCGGTGATCGGCCTCCTCGGCGGACTGACGACGGCACTGTTCATCCAGTACGCGAGCCAGCCCCTGCTGGGGCATCCCATCAGGGCCACCGTCCGGCCGGCCGTCATCGCCGCCAACATCGCCGCGGCGGTGCTCGTCACCGCTCTGGCGGCCTGGATCCCCGCCCGCCGCGCCGCCCGGCTCGATCTCCTCGAGTCACTGTCGGCGGAATGACGGTCAGGTCGGTTCGAGACCGCCGATCGTCCCGGTGGAGCTCGCGAAGCGTTCGGCCCCGATGCCGAGCCCCTGCAGCATCGCCAGGTAGAGGTTCGCCAGCGGCGGGGCCCTGTCGGAAGGGAAGACGACGTGGCCGGCGTGCCGGAAAGGCCCGCCGACGAGGAGGATGGGCAGATCGGTGTTCGAATGGGCGTTGGCGTTGCCCATGCACGAGCCGTGGAGCACCATCGTGCGATCGAGGAGCGTGGCCCCCCCCTCGCGCACGCCGTCGAGTTCGGCGAGCAGCTCGGCGAGCACCTCGAACTGCATCCGTTCCACGCGCTCCAGTTCCGCGATCATCTCGGGACGGTTGCCGTGGTGCGTGAGCGTGTGCGTCTCGTGGACGACGCCGGGCGCCCGCGGCACCCATTGCGCCGGATTGACGAACAGCGTCACCAGGCGCGTGGAGTCGGTCTCCAGCGCCAGACGGATCATCCTCCCCATGAGGCGCAGCAGCGTGAACAACTCCTGCTCCGGCGTCTCCGGCGGCGGCGGTGCCTTGGGCCGCGGCCGCCGCCGTTTCTCCCAGGTCTCGGCCCGCCGGAGCCGCTCCTCGAGCTCGCGCACGCCGGTGAAGTACTGGTCGAGACGGGCCCGGTCGGACGCCGGCAGCGCCTTGTCGAGACGCCGGGCGCCGGTGGCGACGAAGTCGAGGACGCTGCGCCCGGCCCGCAGTTCCTCCACGCGGGCGGCCGTCTCGACGGGCGTCCCCTGGAGGAACAGGTGCCGGTAGAGCCGCGCCGGACTCCGCTCGCCCGGGACGAGCACCCCGTCCCGCGTGAACGACAGGCTCGTCGTTCCCCGGGCCGCGACCGAGAGCGTGAGCGAAGGCAGGCGTGTCGCCGGGCCGATGCTCTCGGCGGCGAGCTGGTCGAGCGAGACGGTGTTGCGGAAGCTGCCCCCGGCAGGATGCGGCGCGCCGGTGAGGAAGGCGATGTCGGCGGCGTGTCCGCCGTCGACGTCCGGATGGGACAGTCCGGAGAACACGGTGAGCCTGTCGCGCCACGGCTCGAGCGGCTCGAGGTACCGCGAGGCGACGTAGCCGGCACCCGCCCCCGTGGGGAAGAAGGCGTGAGGCAGGAGGCCCATGGTGGTCTCGATCGCCACCATCCGGCACGGCTTCTCAACTCCGGCCGCGGCGCACGCCGTACGACCGGCGACCGCCTCGAGCCAGGGCAGCGCCACGGCGACCCCCGCCCCACGGAGAAATCCGCGCCTGTCGGCCCCCGAGCGCATCATGTCGGCCATCGCTCCCTCCTTCGTCACTGGCAGAGAAAAAGCGGGCTTTCGACGAGCGCCAGCACGAGCGAGCGCAGGCCCGTGCGGCCGGCGACAGCCTGACCCTGGGCACCCCGTACCCGTTCCCGGCCGCGGCGTCGAGAATCCTTCCCACCTCCCCGTCGTCCGCCGCGGTGGCCGGTTCCCCGGTGGCGTGGAGCACGAGGTGGCGCACGAGGGCCTCGGCGAGCCGGCGGGGCCGGGACGCCAGTGCGTCACGGTAGTCCTCGTAGGACGCGCACCGCGTCCCGTCGGCGAGCGTGCAGGAGGTGTCGATCGACGGCCCGGCGTCCGTCACCCCGGCGTCGCCGACGACGGTGTAGCGATCGCGGCGGGCACCGACGGCGTCGAAGCACTCGAGGGCGAATCCCGGCGGGTCGATCGTCCGGTGGCAGGCGGCGCAGGCGGCGTCGGCGGTGTGACGCGCGAGCTGCTCGCGGAGCGACACGGCGCCGCGCACGTCCGGATCGACCGCCGGGACCCCCGCCGGCGGCGGATCGGGCGGCTCCGCCAACAGGGCGCGCAGCACCCACGTCCCGCGCTTCACCGGCGACGTGAAGGTCCCGTTGGCGGTCGCCGTGTGGACCGCCGCGAGGCCGAGCAGACCCCCGCGGCCGCTGTCCGGAGGCAGCGCCACGCGGCGTGGGCCGACGCCGCGGACCGGCGCGCCGCCGACGACGCCGTCGGGGGGGAAGTAATGCCGCGCGAGGCGCTGGTCGAGCATGGCGAAGTCGGTGCGCACGAGCGACTCGATCGGCGCGTCGTCGCGGAGGAGCTCCGCGAAGAAGGCCCGCGCCTCGGCACGCATGCCGTCGAGCAGTTGGCGGTCGAAGCCCGGATAGAGCGTGGCATCCGGCAGGGTGGCCCCCAGGGAGCGGAGGTCGAGCCACTCGTCGGTGAAATGGGCCACGAACCGGCCGTGGCGCGGGTCGTCGAGCATCCGCTCCACCTGCGCCCGCAGCACCTCGGGCCGACCCAGCTGCCGGCGCCGTGCGAGCTCGAAGAGCCCGTCGTCCGGCATCGAATCCCAGAGGAAGTAGGAGAGCCGGGAGGCGAGTCGCCATTCGTCGAGCGTTCCGGGTGGTCCCCCGACGAAGAGGAACTCCGGGCTGCACAGCGCCGCGGTGCAGGCGGCGCGCACGGCCTCCTCGAACGGATCACCGCGCTTCGTGCGCTGCGCCACGAGGGCCGTGGCCACCGCGATCTCCCCGGCGGTGGCCGGTCGGCGGTAGGCGCGGGAGAGGAACGACGAGAGGATCCGCTTGGCGTCGGCGGGCGCATCGGACGGTGTCACGGCCCACGGCTTGCCCGGTTCCTCGCTCCTCGGCAGGGCACCCGGATGACGCTGGAGATGGGGGGCACGACGCGGCGCCCGCTCCCCGCGTGCCGACACCGGCAGGAGCGGCAGGTCACCGAAGACGCGTCGGTGGCTCTCCGGTGGCCAGGATTCGGCGATCGGACCCTCGACCTCGAGCCAGTCGATCGCCACCCCCGGACCGACGTACTCCGCCGCCCTCCCCGGCATGCGGTAGACGCGTGCCGCGGGAAGCGAGGTGGCGGTGAAGAGGATGCGTTCGCCGGGTTCGAGCCAGGTCTCGATCGCGTGGACGGTCGGCTCGAGCGACGGCGCGTCGAAGTAGCCGATGAGGCGCTCGTCGGCGTGGAGGCTCACCGCCTCCGGCGCCGCCCGGGGGAGCAGCCGCCCCTTGTCCCACTGGAATCCCCACACCGAGAGGCGCAGACGGTACCGGCCGGCGCGGATCGGGGAGAAGCCGGTGAAGAACAGGGCGAAATGGTCGTCGACCGCCTGCCGGCGGAACACCCCCACCGAGTGCCGGTAGGGGAACAGCCCCGACTGCTCGTAGTGCGGGAGCTTGTGCGGCAACGCCTCGCGCACGACGGGGAGCGCGTCGTGGTCGTAGGCGCCGTCGCGGAGAAAGACGGCGTCCCCCTCGAGGAGGGCGAACTTGAAGAACTCCTGCGCCCCCGGCAGGAGCGTCTCGCGCACCGGCTTCGGCGGGAGCGGCTGGGACGCGGTCGCCGCCACGAGCGCGGTCTCGGCGGCGGCGTACCAGCCGGCGACATGGACGTGCGACACGTCGAGCGCCGCGGCCGCCTTGTCGGATCCCGCCGCGCGCCCGTCCTCCGGCAAGAGCCCGCGGACCTCGAGCCCGGGAAGGGCGAGGAGATCGCGGAGCGTGTGCTCGTGCTCGATGCGCGTGAGCCGCCGCAGCGCCGCGCGCGACGTGCCGGCGTCGGTACCGGGCGGGGCGGCGGCGGCGGGACGCGGCACGACCCCGCACGCCACGACGAGGATCGCCGCGACGACGCGCGCGGACGGGGCGCTGCCCTGGATCGACGGACGGCGACGGGGGAGGGACGGGGCGCTCATCTCCCCGGTCATCGACCGGCGGGGCCTTCCCGGGGGAGGTCGACCCGCCGCGCTCGCGCCAGTTCACCGTCCCGACCCGCAAGGTCGGCCCGACCCGCGAGGTCGCCGGCAGGGCGGTCCCGGCCCCGGCTACTCGATCCGGTAGAGGTGCCCTTCCGTGCGGAGGAAGAAAGCTCCCTCCGCCGGCGCCAGCGACGCGAGCACCTGCTCCCCCATCTCGCTCGTGCCGAGCTCCTCGTAGGCCTCCGGCGAGGCCTTGAACGCCGTGCAGGCCCCCTGCTCGCTCACCACCCAGAGCGTGCCGCCGGCATGGACGGGCGACGAGGAATAGTTGCCGCCGAGACGCTTCCGCCACGCCGCCTCGCCGGTACGGACGTCGCGGCAGGAGACGATGCCGTTGTCCGCGACGAGGTACACGTGGTCGCCGACGACGATGGGCGAGGGATTGTGGGGGACGTTGTCGTCGGTCCGCCAGACGACGTGCGTGTCGGTGACGTCGCCGGAACCATCGGGCCGGATCGCGAGGAGCTCCGCCGGTCCGTCGTACCCGGTGCAGACGAGCACGGTGCCGTGCGAGAACACCGGCCGTGGCACGACCGACCACTTGTTCGCGTAACGCACTCGCCACAGTTCCTTCCCGGTCGCGGCGTCGTGGCTCGTGACCATGTGGCCGGCCGGGCTCACCACCTGCTTCCGACCGCCGACCTCGATGACCAGCGGCGTGCAGAACGACCATTTCGGCTCCGGCATGTCGGGCCGCGGCGTCTTCCAGGCGACGCGTCCCGTGGCCCGGTCGAGCGCGGCGACGAAGGGATCGGCGACCCCGTCGCCCGTGAACACCAGGAGGTTCCCGGCGAACACCGGCGAGCTCCCCGCCCCGTGCTGCGGATCGTAGGAGAGCTCGGTGTTCGACCAGACGACGTCTCCCTCGCGGTCGAGGGCGGCGGTGCCGTCGGGCCCGAAGTGGAAGAAGACGTGCTTCCCGTCGGTGATCGCCGAGGGGCTCGCGAAGCTGTTCTTGGCGTGGCTCTTCGCCTTCGACATGTCCTTCGAGAAGAGTTCCTTGTCCCACAGCACCCTCCCCGAGGCGGCGTCGAGGCACAGGGCGCGGAGCGACTGCCGTGCCGGTGGCGTCTCCCCCGAGGGCACCGCGGTGGTGAGGAACACCCGGCCGCCGTCGACGATCGGCGTCGACCACCCCTTCCCCGGCAGCGGCACCTTCCAGCGGACGGCGTCCGGGCCGAAGTCCACCGGCAGGCCGGTCGTCGTCGAATGGCCCTGGCCGTCGGGGCCGCGGAAGTCGGGCCATTCCTCGCCCCGCGCCGGCAGGGCGGAGAGGAGGAGCAGACCGAGGATCGGCAACCGGCGGCGGACGGCGAACTTCATCGGAGGATCTCCGGGAACGCGGGAGGGTGAGCGGATACGGGGAACGGCGAGCGGGCCCGTCGTCAGGCCATGGAGTGAATGCCGATGCGGTTGCCGTCGGGATCGGCGACGAGGGCGACGAAGCCGAACGGACCGATCGCCGTCTTCGGTTCGATGCTCGTCCCGCCGGCGGCGACCGCCCGGTCGTGCTCGACGGCGCAGTCCTCCGAGGCGAAGTAGACGATCACCGAATTGCCGCCGCTCGCCACCCCCTCCATGCGCACGAGCGCTCCCGGCGTGCCCGCCCCCTCGTGATGCCCCTCGAAGGCCCAGATCTCCATCCCCTCCATCCCGAGGTTCATGAGCGTGCGGCCGAAGACGGCCTCGTAGAAGGCCCGTGCCCGCGGCATGTCCTGGACATGAATCTCGAACCAGCGGACGGGATTGGAGGGGACGGCCATGGATCGGTACCGGGGTGGGGATGAATCGACGGGGAGGAGTCTACTCCCCGAGAACGCGCCGCGCCGCGGCCTGCACCGCGGCCGAGGGATGGCTCCGCAGCGCGGCGACCGCCTCATGGAGGCCGACGTCCGCGGGGATCCGTCCGGCGGAGATCCCCCCGAGGAGCGCGAGTGCCCCCGCCTCGTCGCGGACGAGGCCCCGGATGGCGAAGTCACGGTTCGCGCCGGCGAGGCCGGGGAGGGCGGCGAGGAGCGCGGCGGTCGCCGCCTCGTCCTCGACGTCGACCAACCCGCTCACCGCCCCCTGAACGAGTTCGTCCGCGGCGCCCTGCGCGAGGACACGCTCGAGTCTGGGTACCGCCCGGTGCGGCGGCATCAGGGCGATCATCCGCAGGGCGTCGTACCGCGTGCCATCGGGCACGGCCGGGTCGTCGGCCATCCGCCCGGCGGCCTCGAGCGCCCCGCGCCACCGAGCCGCGAGCGCCGCGTCGTCGCCGAGCGCCGCGTCGACGACCCTGCCCGGCCGCCGGCCCGCGAGCCCGACTCCGTTGACGATCCCGCCGCCGAGCACCACCGCCTGCCAGTGGGCGAGCGCCCCGCCGTCCGGCAGGCTGGCGGCGAGGGTCTCCCGGATCATCGTCCCGTCGCCCCCCTTCCCCACCGCCACCGCCAGGCGCCAGATCGACGGGATGCGCCGGTACTCCTCGGCCGATCCCGTCGGCTCGGGGAGCCCTTCGGCCATCGCGCGGAGGATGTCCGCCGGTCTCCCCGCCGCGCCCGCGTCGGCCACGATCGCCTCGATGAGCCGGCCACGACGGTCCTCCGTGAGCGCTTCGTCGAGGAGCACCCGGGCCACGGCGGCGGGGGACGCGTCGGGGGCCTCGGCATCGAGCGCACCTGCGGTGGAGTCGACATGCACCCCGCCGATCGCGTGCGGCATCGTCCCCGGCTCGACGAGATGGATCGCGCGGAGATCGACGAGCGCGCCGCGGAGCGCGCCATCGGCACGGACCACGATCATCCCGACGCCGCCACCGACGGCCGCCCGCCCCAGCCGGACCAGGGCGTAGCGGCTCCACGCGCCGGTCGAGATGACCTCCGCGACGACCGCCGGCGTCATTCCCTCGACGCGGAGACGGTTCCCCGCGGCCGCCGGATCGCAGGCCATCTCGGCCCACACCTCGACCTCGCGGGCCGCGGCCGACTCCACCCGCCACCGCACGGAGTCGTCGACCCCGTGCCACATGCCGACGTTGGCGTGCTCGGTCTCGAAGACGATGTCGCCGCCGCGGATCTCGGCGGCGCTGGCGGGGAGCACCGCGGCGCCGGTGGCCGCGATCATCACCGCGGCGGGCGCGTTGCCCGGCATCGCCTTCGGCGCGGGGCCCAGGCGCGCGAACCAGGCCCACAGGTCGGCCACGTCGACCGGAGTGACGACCCGCTCGAAACCCTCGGGCATGAGCGACTTTCCCGTCCCGCGCAACTCGGCGATGTCGCCGCGGAGCAGCGTGTGCCGGATGGCGTTCGCCCCGAGGAGGACGAGGCTCGACGCCGATTCCTCGACGACCGCGCCGGTGATCGCGCGGCCATCCTCGAGGATCGCGACGTAGGCCTCGTAGCGCGGATCGACCGCGCCGTGGGGATCGAGGATCGCCGTCACGAACGCCTCCACCGGCTTGCCGGCATGGGAGGCGATGTCCGGGCCGACGGTCTCCCCGACGCCGTCGATCCGGTGGCACGGGGCGCAGTGCCTCGTGAACAGCGCCGCGCCGCGCTCGGGATCGCCGCCTCTGCGCGCCGCTTCGGCGTACCGGTCGATCGCGACGCCGGCGGCGCCCTGCCCGGCGCTGCCCAAGGCCACCCCCGCCCGGGTCCGGAGTGCCTCGTCGGGATGGGCGAGGAGCGTCTGCCGACCGGCGAGGTCGACGAGCGCCCGATCGAAGCGACCGGCGTCGATCGCGTCGAGGAGCGCCACGGCCCATTCCTTCCGCTCGAGGAGGAGCGCGGTCGCTCCCTGCCGCGCCGCCGGGGGGAGCCCCGCGAGGCGATCGACGATCGCGCCTCCTGCCGAGGCGTCGCCATCGTCACGGAGCGCCGCGAGGACGGCATCGAGCACGGGAGGCGGGGTGCGGGCATCGAGCGCGGCGACGAGCACGGCATGCCGGGGCATCCCCAGGAACCGTCCGTGTCCGAGCAGCGCCGCCGCGGCAGCGGCGGTGGCTGTGTCGTCGCCGTCGCGGAGGGCCGCGGCGGCGGCGGCGAGGATCCCCTCCCATGCTTCCCCACCCGGCCGCACGCCGTCGCCGCGGCGGCGGGCGACGCCGAGCATCCCGGCGATCCGCGAGAACGTCGCCGCCGAGCCCCGATCGGCGGCGTCGCGACGGGCGGCCTCGAGGAGCCCGCGCAGTCCCGCGGCGTCGACGCGGTGGGCGGCCGCCGCGAGGAGCGCGTCGAGCGCCGTCGGCAGGGCCGGGGCGTCGGGGCGCGCGTGCAGCGCCTCCAGGACCGCGCCGGCCAGTTGCGGGGAGAGCGCGCTTGCGGCGGCGGCCAGAACGAGGTCGTCCCCACCCTCCGCGAGCGCGACGAGGACGCGCGCCCCCTTTTCCGGCGGCAGGGAATCGGCCCCTGCCGCCACCTGCAGGCGCACCGCGGCGGAGGGATCGGCGGCGAGGGGGGCGACCGCCGCGGCGAGCGCCGCGTTCGAGGCGGCTCCCTCCCCGGGACGGGCGTCGATCGTCGCCAGACGCACTGCCTGACGTCGCACCGCCGGCGATGGGTCGGCGAGCGCCGTGGAGAGCGTGGCGACAGGCAAAGCCCCGAGCGTGGCGAGGGTGCAGAGCGACTGGAGACGGACGACGTCGCGCTCGGCCGTCGCCGCCAGCGCGACGAGCGCGGGCACGGCCTCCCGGTCGTCGCGCCAGACGATCGACTGCTGGACGAGATCCCGCACCGTCCCGTTCGGCGTGTCGAGCGCGGCGGCGAGATCGGCTCCGGAGAGCCTGTCGAGACGGGGCACGGGGCGCGTCGCCCGTCCGCCGTCCCCTCCTGTGGCGACGACGCGCCAGATCCGACCGCGTTCCGCCCCCGCGCGCACGTCGAGACCGGCGAGCGTCTCCGGGGGGATCCACACCGGGTGCTCGATGACGTACCGCCCCATGTCGACGATCCACAGGCTCCCGTCGGGGGCGGTGCGCGCCTGGACGGGGCGGAACCAGGGATCGGTCGAGGCGAGGAACTCGCGTTCCCCCTCGGAGCGGACGCGCGCGCCTTTGAACGTGGCCCCGTCGGGCACGAGCGTCTGGTGATGGACGAGGTTCGCGACAGGCTCGCAGGTGAACAGGTCTCCGGTGAAGGGCCGACCGTCGGCGGCGAGGAGGTCGTCGCGGTAGATGGCGACGCCGCAGGCGGCCGTCGCCCTCCCCGGCGGTCCCGAGAGCGCGAAGAGCACCTGCTCCGAGATCGGGAAGAGCCGTCCCGGACCCGGCTCCGACGCGATGCCCACCGCGGTGCGCCGCGGCGCCGCGAAGGGATTGCGCCGCAGCCACCGGTCGGGAAGGGGGAAGTGGATGGCGAAGGTGCCGTTGTTGCAGCCGAAGAAGTCGCCGGCGTCGTTCCGCACCCGCCCCTGCTGCGACGATCCGGCCGCCGGCTCGATCCGGCCCGCGTCGGGATCGAGGCGGAAGTCCCGCCCGCCGAGCGCCGTGACGGCCCCGGAGCGCGTGCTCGTGACATCCCCGCCGAACAGACCGCAGGCTCCCTCGAGCCAGCCGTCGAGGCCGTACTCGAGCCCGTTGACGCGGGCCTGGAAGTTGTGCGTGGCGAAGCCGGTGACGACGGTGACGACCTCCTCGGCGCGGCCGTCGCCGTCGCCGTCGCGGGCCAGGAGGATGTCGGGCGCGGCGCAGACGAGCAGGCCGTCGCGCCACGGCGTGACGCCGGTCGGGAAGGGGATCCCCTCGAGGAACAGGCTCGACCGCTCGGGGATGCCGTCGCCGTCGTCGTCGTGCAGGCAGCGGATCCGCCCCCCCGGCAGGCCGTCGGGGGTGCCCGTCGGGTAGTCGGCCATCTCCGCCACCCAGGACCGGCCATCGGGTCCGAACGCCACCGCCACGGGGCTTTCGAGCATCGGCTCCGCCGCGACGAGTTCGACCCGGAAACCGGGCGCGACGCGGAATGTGGCGAGCGCCTCGGGCGCCGCGAGGGCGGCGCTGCCGCCGGTGCGCGAGGCGTCGGGCGCGGAAAAGGAGGCGCCCGCCTGACGGAGAACGGCGGTGACGATCCTCGCCTCGAGGCCCGGGGCGTAGGGCGCGGGGATGTCGTAATAGATCACCGCCCCGCCCCCCTCGTAGCCCCCCTCCCCGAGAATCCGCTCCGAGGGGACGTAGCCCGGGCAGGCGTTGGCGTAGGCGTGGATCCAGACACGGCCGCCGTCGAGCTCTCGCTTCAACCGCGTGGCGTAGTCGACGACCACCTCGCCGGGGAGGAAGAGCCACGCCAGTTCGTCGCCGAAGCGGATCGCCTGCACCGGATAGTCGATCGTGGTCACGAGCGCCTCGCCCCGGTCGAGGCGCTCGAGTTGCGTGCGGGCATGGTGGCCCACCGCCCCCGGCTGCCGGGCACGCTCCACCCACTCCTCCCGCGAAGGCAGGGGCGCGAGCGGGAGCGACACGCGCTCGAGCGAGCCCGCCGGCGCCGCGGTGATCGGCCGCCCGCCGAGCCCGACGAGGCGATCCACCTCGTCGGCATACTCCCGCCCGAGCAGGTCGGCGGCGGGCTCGTCGGAGCCGCGGACGCCGCCGCGGGGATCGGAGTCGGCGCCGCACCCGATGGAGAGGAGCGCCACGCATCCCGGATGGCGGCGTTCGAGGTGGAGCGCCGCGGCGCCGGCCCAGTCGCCCCCGAGGAGATCGTCGGAGAGGGTCACGCAGTGGCAGGCGTAGGTGGAGAACAGCCCGCGCAGTCCCCCGTCGGCGTCACGGACGACCAACAGCGGGAGGTCGTGGTCGACGGGGCCACCGGCCGTCCGTCGATTGAAGGCGAAGCCGAGGCGGCCGGTGGAACGGGCGAGGGAGGAAGGGCGCCGGTCGGCGAGGGCCGCGAGCGCCACCTCCTCGAGCTTCGTCTCGAGGGCCGCGGTGGCGGCGAGGATCCTTCCCCACTGGTCGGTCGGGATCGGCTGGCCGAAGAGGGTGTTCGCGCAGCCGCGGATCATCGGGGCCGAATGCGTGTGCGTGGCGCAGAGGGCGAGGCGGTCGCGCGTGATCCCGTGCACGGCGAGGCGGGCGGCGAGCCGCTCGGTGATCTCGGCGGGGATGCCGAGCGTCTCGACGGCGATCACGACCACCGTGCCGGCGTTCGCGGCGGCCCCCCCGGCCGCCGCCGCTCCCTCGGCGAGCGGGCCGATGGCGATCGCCCGGGCGCGGATCGGGAGACGTACCCCCTGGCTCTCGCGCGAGCGTCCCCCGAAACCGTTGAGCCGCACCGGGTGCCCGGGCGTGATGTCGACCGAAGCCAGTCCCACCGCGTGGGTCGGCGCGGGGGGATCGGCGGCGCGCGCCGGGCGTACACCGGCCGACGCCGCGAGCAGCACCGCCGCGAGCACCGTCACGAGGCCGGCCTCCGCCGGGACCACGCGGGCCGGGCGGCGTGCCGTCGATCGCTCCCCCCCGCGCATCGCTGTCGCTCCCCTGGCTCCGGTCCCGCCCGTCCCGCGGACACCATCCTAGTCGGTCTCCGCCCCCGCTCTCGGCAGCCGCCTCGACGGGGCGGTAGGCTTTTTTCGGGCGGCCGCAGCCCTCCAGTCATCCCCGGGAGGAACGACGCGATGCGACGATCGATCGGTGTCATCACGGCCGCCGCCGCGGCCTTCGCGGTGCTCGCCTTGCTCGCGTCGGCACAGGGTGCCCCGCGCGTTTCCCCACCCGGTCGCCGGCCCGTGCCGAGCGAGCAGGACGACCGCCCCCCCGCGCCGGGAGCGACCACCGCGCCGACCTGGCAACCACCCCTGCCGCCGCTGGCGTCCCCCGGCGGGCCCTTCCAGACTCCGTCGCCCCACGCCCCACAGCCGCCCGCCGGACCGGCGGGCCCCGCCCATCACCCCCACCGCTACGCGCTCGTCGACCGCGAGATCTCGGTGCTCGACGACGCGGGGGACTGGACGACGATCGGGCCGCTCACGCTCCTCCTCGACTCCGCCACCGGCGACGTGAGCTATCTGGTGCGCGACGGGCAGGGCCTGTCGTGGCGCACGATCCCCCGGCCACCCTCCGCGCCGCACCATCACCCGGCGGGTCATGCCCCCGGATCCTGGTCCCCGGGCCCCCCGGCGTTCCCCTCGCCCGTCAACGTTCCCTTCCCCTCGACGGCCCCGCCGACGCCCGCGCCTTCGCCGCTGACGCCGCCGGTGCCGCCCCCGCCCGCTCCCGCCCCTTCCCCTTCGAACCGAGCGAACGCCGACACCGCGAGTCCTCCCGGAGTGGCCAATCCGCTCGTCGACCGGTCCGGCTTCCGGGAGAGCGTTTCCGAGGCCGAGCGGCTCCGCGCCGATCGGCGTGTGGGGGAGGCGGCGTTTCTCGCCCTCGCGACGCCGGAGAGCGTGATCCTCGACTGTCGCAGCCGCGAGAAGTTCGACCGGCTCCACGTGCGGGGCGCGGTGAACCTCCCCTTCCCCGACATCACCGCCGACGAACTCGCCCGGCTCATCCCCTCCCCCGACACGCGCGTGCTGATCTACTGCAACAACAACTTCGCCGACGCCCCGGCGGCGTTCCCCGAGAAGGTGGCCCGGGCCGCGCTCAATCACCACACCTTCGCCACGCTCGTGGCCTACGGCTACCGCGACGTCTTCGAGCTCGGTCCCCTCGTCGATCCCGCCACCACGCCGATCCCGCTCGCGGGGAACGACGCCCGGTGAACGGCGCGGCGCGGACCGCGGCGTCGCCTCCGTGACGGACGGTCGGCGTGACCGCCATACCGGCGCCTACCAGAGCCCGTCGGCCTTGAGACGGGCCTCGACCATGTCCCCCATCTCGCGGGCCTGGCCCTCGAGCTCCTCGAGGAGTTCCTCGTCGCCGTCGTCCTCGGCCCGGCGGGCGAGAGAGAGCAGATAGTTGGCCTCGTTCCGCCAGGCCTTGAGCCAGTCGGGCCGGGTGGAGACCGGCCGGTAGACGAGGCTTTCGAGGCGGACGAACTCGTCACCGGAGGTGGTCATGCGCGGGGGAATCCTCGGGCGCGGGGCCGGCCCTCCGGCCCGTCGCGACGGCGCGATCCTCGCCTGCCGCCCCCCGGGAGGCAAGTCGGCGGCCCCGCGCGCCCGCGGCGCGGCGGTAGCATGACGGCCCCCGGAGGGTCACGCATGCCAGACACCTTCTTCCGCGTCACCAACACGCTCGCCCTCGCGGCCTGGATCGTGCTCGTGCTCCTCCCCGGCCGGAGGGCCGTGTCGGGCCTCCTCTGCGCGGTGATCGTGCCGGCGCTCCTGGCGAGCGCCTACGCCTGCGTCATCGGCTGGAAGTTCGCCACCGACGGCCCGCCGCCCCCCGAGGTCGACGTGACGACGCTCGCGGGCCTGCGCACGCTGTTCGAGGACGACTGGGTCCTCGCCGCCGCCTGGACGCACTACCTCGTCTTCGACATGGTGGTGGGGGCCTGGATCGCGCGCGACGCGGTCCGTCTCGGAATGCCCTGGTTCATCCGCAGCGTGGCCCTCGCACTCACGTTCCTCGCCGGACCGGTCGGGTTCCTGCTCCACGTCGTCGCCCGACGGGTGCTCCGCGGGGCGTCGGACACCGACGGCGGCACGTCGCCGCCGGTGCCCTGACGGATCCTCCGCTCACGCCCGCGTCCGCCGCCGCTCGAGCAGGCCGAGGGCCCCGGTGACCAGCCCCGCCACGCTCGCCGCGCCGGCAGGGTCGATCTCGGGCACCGGCGCCGCGGCCAGACGGAACCCGACCGACCCCAGCACCCATGACGGGTTGAAGACGTCCCGCCACTGCGACGACGTGTACCACGGATCGGTGAAGTTGATACTGCCGTCGCGGACTCCGCGCGTCGACCCGGCCTGCCCGTCGAGGTCGTTCCACTCGCGGACGTTGCCGGTCATGTCGGAAGTCCCGTAGAAGCTCGCACCGCCGTTCGTGCCGACGGTGGTGAAGTTGATGTCGCCGTTCCATATCGCGGAGTTGTAGTAGTTGGCGTGGTTGCCGGTGACCGGGCTCACCCCGCCGAGCGTGGCGTCGCCGGTCGCCGTGGCATTCACCGAGCCGGGCACGCTGCTGCTCTGCGTGGCGAACGTCCAGTAGCCGGAGTTCGTGCCCCCTCCTTTGTAATAAGCCGCCTTGTACCACTCGTTCTCCGTGGGCACCCAGTACCGGGCGCCGGCGTGCTTCGCCGGCGCGATGCCGTTCGCGGCGTTCGAGAGGTCGTAGGCGCCGTTGGTCATCGCCGCCGAACCGGAGGCGGTGGTGCCGTAGCGCTGCGCGCCGTGGTGGAGCCAGTTGGCGACCCGGGCCGCGTTGAACCAACTCACGGTCTGCACCGGTTTGTTGCCCATGTTCGCCTGCACGCCGTAGTAGTGGCCGGGCGTCGTGCCCGAGACGGAGACGCCGCCGCGCGGGTACCCGGTCATGCCTCCGTATTCGAGGATGCCGTGGGGATTCAGCCCGTCGGGATCGACCGCGTAGAGGAACTCCGCGTAGAGGTCGTTCGTCCACTCGTATTTTCCGATCCGGTACTCGTACGAGACCGCTCCGTAGCCGGTCGAGTCGGCGGCGTTTCCAGCGTCGCCGACGGTCACCGTCTCGTAGACGAGCGTCGAGGCCTCGAGCCCGCCCGCCGGGATCGAAGCCGCGAGCACGAGCACCGCCGCGATCTGTCGGCACACATGATCGAATCGCATCGGATGTCCTTCCTGCGTGAAAGTGAGACTGCGCGGGGCGGCACCGGCCGCGCCGCCGCGAGGGTCTTTCGAGCCCCCTCCCCCTCACGTGCGTCATCCGCGCACGGAATCGGCCACACGACTTCCAACTTTCATGCCACGGGCGGCGGGAAACACCGTGGAAGTGCATTGCACCCAGGGACTTGCGCGCCATCCCGACCGCCCTCACGCCGCCGGCCGGTAGACTGCGGAACGCCGCGATGGCGCGTTCCCCCGCGAAAGCCGCTCTCCCGATGACCGACCGCCCCTCCTCGCCGGGCCTCGCCGACCTCGAGCGCGAGCACGGCATCCCCCCCGACACCTACTGCGGGCTCGGTGCGGAAGCGATGAGCCGGGCGATCGTCGCCTGGCACTCCGGCCCCCCCAGGCCGGGCGAGCCGGTCGGTTACTGGCCCGTCGGCTCCCACGAGACACGGATGGGATGGCTCCGCGAGGCGTTCGGCCCCGACGCCGACCTCGAGCGGATCCGGCTCCAGGAGCAGTTCTTCAGCGCCCGGGTGAGCCGGGCCCTCGACCTCGACTGGATGCTGCCGGACGAGGCGTTCGACCGGGCGGTGGCCGAGGGGCTCGCCCGCCACTTTCCCGAACTCTCCGACGACGCCCGCCGCGTCATCGCCGGGAACTACGCCTACAGCCACGCCAAGTGACCCCCGGAGCCCCCCCATGAAGCGATTTCTCTTCGCGGCACTCGTCCTCTCCGGAGGTTTCGCCGCGGGGCAGGACCAGTCGCGGCCTCTCGTCGACTTCGCCGCCCCCGACGCCGCCCGTCTCTGGCAGGCGGTGAATGACGGCGTGATGGGGGGCGTCTCGCAGGGACGCTTCCGCATCACCGACGCCACGACCCTCGAGTTCTCCGGGAATCTCTCCCTCGAGAACAACGGCGGCTTCGCCTCCGTGCGCACGAGGCCGACCACGCTCGACATCGCCGCGGGCGACACGCTCGTCGTCCGCGTGAAGGGGGACGGACGCGAGTACCTGGTGAACATCTACACCAAGAGCCGCCGCATGGCCTTCTCCTACCGGGTCGAACTGCCCACCCTCGCGGGCGAGTGGCAGGAGATCCACCTGCCGCTCGACCGTTTCGAGCCGACGTCGTTCGGCCGGGTCGTGGCCGGCATGGGGCCGGTCGATCCGGCACAGATCAACGGCGTGGGCTTCATGCTCAGCGACAAGAAGCCGGGCCCGTTCCGTCTGGAGGTCGAGTCGATGCGGGTGATCCGCCGGCAGCCGTAGGTCGCCATCCCGTCCCACGATCCGCGACCGCCGGGAAGCCCGCCTCACGGCGCTTCCGAAAGGGTCACCGCCGACTCGGCCGGCCTGCGGCCCGACTCCGCCGCCCCCAGGAGCGTCCGCCAGAGCCCGACGTAGCGGCCCATGATGGCGTCGGCCGCTTCGGACGTGATCACGGTCGTGTCGTAGCGGAAGGAGACGGTCATCCGCCCGGCGTACTCGAAGATGCCGATCCCCCAGGCGGTGCCCGGCCGGAGCGGTGGCGTGCGGATGCGGATGTCGAGGCACTGCGCCTTGTCGAGCCAGATGAGCCCGTCGGCATCCACCGGCAGCCGCTTGCGCAGACGCCACGAGGG
>CAZMOU010000036.1:28119-29431 GCA_964567835.1 uncultured Chitinophaga sp.
CCGGCGCAGACACCAGCGCATGGCGTCGGTGAAGGGGGCCGCGCGCCGCAGGGCGTCGAGGAACTGGGTCCCCCTCCCCTCCTGCCGCCGCTCCTGGAAGTCGCGCTGCAACCCGGGCAACAGCGACTCCCACGCCCGGCACCCGGCGACGTCGCGCTCGAGGAAGATGTAGGTGTAACGGTTGGCGGCCGGCATCCGCTCGTCGGCCCGGGTCCGCAGGTCGGTCGGCACGGCGACCCGCATCCGGGTCCGTGGGGAGGCGCCTCTGCGCCGCTGCCAGTCGGCGAGCACCTCGAAGAGCATCGCGATGGCGATGTCGTTGCGCGTGGCCTGGAAGCGCTGCTGGATGGCGTCCATCCCCGCCACCTCGTCGGCCGAGAAGGTGTGCGAGCGATGGCCGAGGGCGCTGCCGGCGGGCCGCCCCGCCGCCTGACCCGCTGCGCGCGGCACGTCGCCCGCCACCGGTGCGGGCCGTCGCAGTGCGAAGCGGAGCACGTTCGCCAGGCGCCGCCGGAGCGGCGCCCCCTTGCCACCGGCGCTCGAGTGGACGCCCCTTTCGTCGAGCAGGTCGGCGTCGGAGCGGAAGAAGGGGGATTCGTCCCCGCACGCCCCCCGCAGCACGACGTAGGCGAGCACGAGATCCTGGAGGAACATCCGCGCGCCATGCCCGTCGCAGCAGGCATGGTGGAAGAGCAGTCGCACGTCCCATCCCTCGACCGTCTCCCGGAGCGTTCCCCGGAGACCGGGCCCGCGCTCGAGATCGATCCGGGGCAGATCGCAGCCGGGGGGATCCGCCGGAGGCTCCCCCGCCGCCTCGGCGACGATCATGTCCTGCCAGCCACTCGCCGGCGCCCGCCACTCCGGCCCCTCGGCTCCCATCGCGACGGTGGCGCGGAGGAGCGGATGGCGGGCGAGGGCGAATCGCCAGGCGCTCGTCATCGCGGCGGGATCGATCGGGCCGGCGAAGCGGAGCACCACCTCGAACACGAGCGGGTAGTCGGGGCGGTCGTCGAGCCACATGAACTGCTCGAACGGCGTCAGGCGCCACCGACGGTCGCGGTCGGCCCACGGGGCATGGCGTGCGATGAGTTCCGCGACGTCCGGCATGCGCGATCATCCCTGACGATGTGCAGCGTGGTTGCCCCCTGCGTCGCAGGATACCCGATCGGGGTCCTCCGCAGGAGGAGGCCTGTGGGCCGGGCCTCGGGTGACGCTGGATCAGCGTCACCCGCTTCCTCGTTCCTCCACAGCCCGCGCGAGCGCCTCGAGCGGCTCCGGTTCCGCCAGCCGGTGGTCGGTCCCCACCTCCACG
>CAZMOU010000037.1:0-25082 GCA_964567835.1 uncultured Chitinophaga sp.
TCGAGGAGCGCGACAAGGACTTCTCGATCTACGAGGTGCCGCTGTCGCTGCAGTCCAACAGGATCGACGACATCGTCCTGCGGCGTTTCGGGATGCAGGCGCCCCCCGCCGCGCTCGACGCCTGGCACGACATCCTCCACCGCCTGCGCAATCCCGAGCACGAGGTCTCGATCGCGTTGGTGGGCAAGTACGCCGAGCACCGCGACGCCTACAAGAGCATCTACGAGGCGCTCGACCACGGCGGCATCGCCCGGCGGACGCAGGTCCGCGTGCAGCCGATCAAGAGCGAGGACATCGAGCGCGAGGGGGCGGAGCGGCTCCTCGCCGGGTTCGACGGCCTCGTCGTCCCGGGGGGGTTCGGCGAGCGCGGCATCGAGGGGAAGGTGGAGGCGATCGGGTACGCCCGCAAGCGCGGCCTGCCCTTCCTGGGGATCTGCCTGGGGATGCAGTGTGCCGTCATCGACGTCGCCCGGGATCTCGCCGGCCTCGCGGGAGCCCACTCGACGGAGTTCGCCCGCCACACCCCGCATCCGGTAATCTGCCTGATGGAGGAGCAGGAGGGGGTGGAGGCGAAGGGTGGGACGATGCGCCTCGGCGCCCAGCCGGCGGTGCTCGTGGCGGGGACGCGGTCGGCCGCCGCATACGGCACCCTGCGCGTCTCCGAGCGCCACCGGCACCGGTACGAGTTCAACGAGCGCTACCGTCGGAGCCTCGAGGAGGCGGGATTGGTGATCGCCGGCACGAGTCCCGACGGGTCGCTCGTCGAGATCGTGGAGCTGGCCGACCATCCCTGGTTCGTGGCCGTGCAGTTCCACCCCGAGTTCAAGAGCAAGCCGACCTCCGCCCACCCGCTCTTCGCGGGGTTGATCGCCGCGGCGGTGGAACGCCACGCCGCCGGCGCCCGAGGCGCCGCGACCTGATCCCCCGAAGCGCCGTTTTCCGTCGAGCCCGCGACCGGTCCTGTCCGCCCCGACATCCCCGCCGTCTCGTCGGCCGCCCCGCGGGGGCGGTCCGCGGGACACGGTCCCAGAGCGAGCACCACGCCATGAGTGACGACCGACCGACGACGACCGGGGACGACGCCGCCACGGAGCCGCTCGACACCTCCGGCATGGCCGGCGGGGCGCCGCCGGCGACGTTCGACTTCCTGGTCCAGACCCTCTTCACCCAGGCGCTCATGGCGCTCGGGCGGATCCCCAACCCGATCACCGGACAGGCGGTGAAGAACGTCCCCACCGCGCGTCACTTCCACGACATGCTCGGCATGCTCGAGGAGAAGACCAAGGGCAACCTCGACCGCGACGAGCGCCGTCTGATCGACGAGGCCCAGCACCAGCTCCGCGTGCTCCTGCTCGAGGCGACGGGGGGCGATCCGCGGAAGGGGGCGACGCCATGAACCCGATCGGCGTCCGGATCGCGGCCCTCCTCGTCGTCGCCTGGGGCACGGCCGCCGCCGCGGGGGAGGTGTCGCTCGAGCGGCGCGACGACCGCGTCGTCGTGACGATCGACGGGGCTCCCTTCACGGAGTACGTCTTCCGCGGACACGACAAGCCGATCCTCTGGCCGCTCCGCGCCCCCTCCGGCGTCCCCCTCACCCGTGCCTGGCCGGTGGCCGACGGCGTGGAGGGGGAGCCACGCGACCATCCGCACCACGAGTCGTGCTGGTTCACCCACGGCAGCGTCAACGGCCTCGACTTCTGGGCCCCGCGGGCCCACGGCGCCGGGCCCGACGGGCCGGTGCCGCACGTCGAGCACGTGTCGATCGACCGCTCCGCTGGGGACGTCCTCGAGACGACGAGCCGGTGGGTCGACGACCGGGGCACGGCGCTGCTCGTCGAGACGCGGCGCATGGTCTTCGCCGGCGACGATCGGGCCCGGTCGATCGACGTCACGATCGCCCTCCGCCCCGTCGCCGACGCGGTGACCTTCGGCGACACGAAGGAGGGCTCGTTCGCGCTCCGCGTCCGGACGGAACTCCAGCCCAAGGATTCCAACGGCTCGCGCGGGGCCGCCGGGAAGCTCGTCAATTCGGAGGGGCTCGTCGACGGCGCCGCGTGGGGCAAGCGGGCCCGGTGGGTCGATTACTCCGGCGCCGTGGAGGGCGGGCCCCGCGGGATCGCCCTCCTCGACCACCCCTCGAACCCGCGCCATCCCACCTGGTGGCACGCGCGGGAGTATGGCCTCTGTGCGGCGAATCCCTTCGGCATCCACGACTTCGCCGGGGAGCCGGAGGGGACGGGCGACCTCGTGCTCGCGCCGGGGGAGACGCTCGAGCTCCGCTACCTCGTCCTCTTCCACGAGGGGGATGCCGAGGCGGCGGGGATCGAGGCCCGGTTCCGGGACTGGAGCGGGGGAGGGGCGAAATGACGGCACGGATCCTCGACGGGAGGGCGCTGGCACGCCGGATCGAGGACTCGATCCGGGGCGAGGTCGGGGCGTTCGAGGAGGTGACCGGGCGCCGGCCGCGCCTGGTGGTGGTCCTCGTGGGCGACGTGGCGGCGAGCGCTTCCTACGTGAAGAGCAAGGCGGACGCCGCGGCCCGTGTCGGCATCGACGCGGACGTGGTGCGTGTCCCGGCGACGGCGGACACCGCGGCCCTCGTCGAACTCGTGGGGGCGATCGCCCGTGGGGAGCACGGGCCCGCCGACGGGATCCTCGTGCAACTCCCCCTGCCGGAACGCGTCGACACCACGCGCGTCCTCGACGCCGTGCCCGCGGACCGGGACGTCGACGGATTCCATCCGGAGAACGCCGGGCTCCTCTCGCAGGGGAGGCCGCGCTTCGTCCCCTGCACGGCGGCGGGGGTGCAGCGGATGCTCGTGGACGCCGGCATCGAGACGGCCGGCAGGCAGGTGGTGATCGTCGGCCGCAGCGACATCGTGGGCAAGCCGCTGGCGCTCCTGCTCGCCGCGCGGGGCCGCGGCGGCGACGCGACGGTGACCCTCTGCCACAGCCGCTCGAGGGATCTCCCCGGCATCTGCCGACGGGCCGACATCCTCGTGGCGGCGGTGGGAAAGCCGGGGCTCGTCACCGCCGACATGGTCAAGCCCGGCGCGGCGGTGATCGACGTGGGGATCAACAGGGTCGCCGACCCGACGGCCTCGAGCGGCAGCCGCCTCGTGGGGGACGTCGACTTCGTGCCGGTGGCGCGGGTGGCCGGATACGTCTCGCCGGTGCCGGGCGGGGTGGGCCCGCTCACGGTGGCGATGCTCCTGTCGAACACGCTCCTCGCCGCGGAACTGCGTCTCGGGGGGAAGCGGGCGTGAGGCGGGCCACGGCCCGGAGCGGTGCCGCCGCGGCACCGTCGTCCGCCCCGGTCACCGCATCTCGACGAGGAACAGCTGCTCGGTGACGCGGGCGGGCCGCGTGGCGAGGTTGCGGCTGCCGCGGAAGGCGGCGTAGGGGATCTCCACGACGTCGACCGGGCCGAAGCTCCCGAGCAGATCCCGCATCTCCGCCGGCCGCACGAAGCCCTCGTCGCTCGAGGAGACGAGGAGGAACCGGGTCCGCAGGTCGGCGACGAGGCGGGAGAGGAGACCGGCCGCACGGGCGCGCACGTTGTAGCCGGAGCGGTTCCAGTCGGGCGGGATGCCGGCCACCGGACTGACCCGCCCCGGCCGCCGGTAGTCGACGAGCAGGTTCAGGAGGAAGTAGTTCGAGCCGTAGGGATGCTGGTTGTAGGGGGGATCGAGATAGACGAGGTCGAACTCCCCCGCCCGCGCCGCGAGGGCGTTGGCATCCTCACGGAAGACCTCGCAGGGGCAGTCGAAGCGCGACCAGAGCGGCGCCTCGAGGCGGATCGTGCCGGTGATCCTCCCCAGCGCGTCGGCGCCGCTCCCGCCGAGGCGGCCGATGCCGGTGCGCCGGTCCTTGTAGAAGCCCTTGAAGACGCCGGCGGTGTTGGCGTGCACCGACGCCGCGGCGAGAAGGGGCCCGAGGAGGAAGTCGTGCAGCTCCGCGGGACAGGCGGCGATCGCCTGCCGGAAGGCGTCGAGCCGGCGGGCGTTGGCCGGGGTGTAGAAGACCCGCTCGCCGGGGGCGATCGACCGCTCGTCGCGCGGCGCGTACATCGCGGCGATGAACCCCGGCGGCCCGTCGTCGCGATCGACCCGCGCGTTGAGTTCCGCGACCGTCCCGGCGAGCGCGGCCCGATCGACGGCGCCGCGGTCGGCGAGGAAGCAGCGGGCCGTCACGGCCGCGTAGGGCTCGAGGTCGTTGGAGACGAGCCGGGTGGCGTGCCCCTTGAGGAAGCGGCTCACCACGCCCGAACCGGCGAAGGGGTCGAAGCAGGCGATCCGCTCGCGCCCGAGGCGCCGCTTCACGCGCTCCACCGCCGCACCGATCGGGCCCAGGAGGGCCCGCTTGTTGCCGATGCAGGTGAGGAGCTGCCGGGAGAGATAGGCGGGATCCTCCCCCGTCGCGCCGGCGGCCTGCACGCCGCGGCGGGGGGGGCGACGCCCGGCCGATCGTCCACCCTCCGCTCCGCCCATCCGCTCCTCCGTGCCCGGGGCCACGCCGCCGGGGCATCCTCCCGCCCGCCCGCGCGACCGGGAAGGGGCCGCGACCGGCCGCCCGCGCCGCCCGTGAGGTGACGATCATGGGGCGGCAACGACGCCCCCGCCAACCCGCCTTGAACCGGCGGGCCCCGGCCACTACTTTCCCCGCCCCGCAACCTGCCGCCCGTTTCGCCGGCTTTCCCGTCTTCGCGCGACGACGCAGGTTGCCCCGGTGGACGTCCGCGGGCCCGCGGTCACCATCCCCCCGGGTTCGTTCCGATCCCCATGAAGCCGTCGGAGGACTTCGTGTTCGAGTCAGGCCAAGAGGCCGACGCCCAAAGGGCCCCGCGGCACGGTGCCAGCGCCCCCACGGCCACGGGAGGACTCCCGCTGCCGGTCGCCGCACCGTCCCCGAGTGGACTCCGGAACAAGCCCTCCATGCAGTACTTCCTCCGCGCCCTGCGCGACGCCGCCAAGAGCTGGCCGTTGCTCGTGGCCGCGTTCCTCTGCTCCGCCGGCGTCGCCAGCCTGTGGGGCGCCAACATCGCCGCCCTCTTCCCCATCATCGAGGTGACGCTCAACGGCGACTCCCTCCAGGAGTGGAACGCCCGGCGCATCGGGCAGGCGAAGGAGCGGATCGCCATCAGCCGCACGCAGGGGGAGACGATCCGCGCCCAGCTCGCCGCCGGCATGCTCGAGGGGGCGTCGGCCGACGCCGCGCGGAAGACGCTCGACACCGTCGCGCTCCACGAGCGCGCCGACGAGGCGCTCCTGGCCACCTCCGAGCGGCTCGGGCCCTGGCTCGACCGCTTCCTCCCCCACGACCCGTTCACCACGGTCCTCTGGGTGGTGGCGTTCGTCGTCGTGAGCACCTTCCTCAAGCACGCCTTCCTGATGGCGAACACCATGATCGTCACCTGGGTGGCGATGAACATCAGCCGGGACATCCGCCTGAAGGTCTTCGACAAGGCGCTGGCGGTCGACCGGCAGCAGTTCATGCGGCACGGCTCGGCCGGCTTCATGGCCCAGGTGACGGGCACCTCCGACATGCTCTCGAGCGGCATCACGAGCGTGTTCGGGGGGGCGGTCACCGAGCCGCTCAAGATCCTCGCCTGCCTCGGCGGCGCCTTCTGCATCTCCTGGCAGCTGACGCTCGCCTGCCTGACGCTCGCCCCGGCGGTGGGCTTCATGATGGTGTGGCTGAACCGGCGGATCCGCGGGATCTCCAAGAAGATCCTCACCCGGTCGCTCGGCTTCCACCACGTCCTCCTCGAGGCCTTCAACAACGTCCTCACCGTCCAGGCCTACACGATGGAGGACTTCGAGCGCGACCGCTTCCGCACCTGCACGAAGGACATGCTCAAGACGGGCATGAAGCACACCTTCTACTACGCGCTGGCCAATCCGATCACGGAGGTGCTCGGCATCGGCATGGTGGCCACCTCGATCGCCGTGGGAGCGTGGCTGGTGATCAACCAGCAGACGCAGATCTTCGGGATCACGATGACCGAGCGTCCGATGACGGTGCCGGGGATCATGGTCTTCTTCGGGATGCTGATCGGGGCGAGCGACCCGGTCCGCAAGCTCTCCGGCGTGTTCACCGGCGTGAACGTGGGCATCGTGGGCGCGCAGGCGCTCTACCCGCTCCTCGACACCCCCTCCACGCTCCACGAGCCGGCCGAGCCGAGGACGCTCCCCCGTCCGCACCGGGAGATCCGCCTCGATCACGTCACCTTCAGCTACGACGGCATCGACACCGTCCTCGACGACGTCTCCGTGTCGATCGGGTTCGGCGAGCGCGTGGCGATCGTCGGGCCCAACGGCGGCGGCAAGAGCACGCTCGTGAACCTCATCTGCCGCTTCTACGACCCGACCAAGGGGCGCGTGCTCGTCGACGGCGTGCCGCTGACCGAGATCGCCCTCAAGGATCTGCGCTCGCGGATCGCGCTGGTGACGCAGCAGACGGAGCTCTTCAACGAGTCGATCCTCTACAACATCCGTTACGGCCGCTGGGACGCCACCGAGGAGGAGATCGTGGAGGCGGCCCGGAAGGCGCACGCCCACGAGTTCATCAGCGAGTTCCCCGAGGGCTACCGGACGATGGTCGGCCCCAACGGCTTCCGCCTCTCCGGCGGGCAGCGGCAGCGCATCGCCCTCGCCCGGGCCTTCCTCCGCGACGCCGAGATCCTCGTCCTCGACGAGGCCACCAGCCAGATCGACGTGGAGAGCGAGCGGCTCATCCACGAGGCCCTCGCCACCTACGTCGAGAACCGCACGGTGATCATGATCACCCACCGGGCGAGCACGCTGGAGCTGGCCGACTCGATCCTCCAGGTGGAGCACGGCAAGGTGACGAAGCGTCCGGCCCGTCAGCTCGCGGCGGCGTGAGCCCCGCTCCCCGGGGCGCGGACCCGTTCAGGGGCGCGCGAGCCGGGCCTTCCAGCGGGCCGCGTCGCGCGGCTCGAAGCGGACGATCTCGAAGGTGTCGCGGACGACCGCGCGGACGGCCCGCAGATCGACCGTGCCGCCGCGGGCCATGAGCTGGACGAGCAGGTTGCCGATCGCCGTGGCCTCCACCGGGCCGGCGAGCACCGGCCGGTCGGTGGCGTCGGCGATCCACTGGCAGAGGAGCCTGTTCTTCACCCCGCCACCCACCACGTGGACGCGGCCGATCCGCCTCCCCACGAGCCCGTCGAGTTCGTCGAGCGTGCGCGCGATCGCCGCCGCCACGCTCTCGAGCGCCGTGCGGACGACGGCGCCGGTCGACTCCGGCACCGGCTCCCCCGCCGCGCGCGCCAGGCTCCGGATCGCCTCCGGCATGTCGGCCGGGGCCACGAGCGAGGGGTCGTTCGGGTCGACGAGCGATCGGAGCGCGGGCGCCTCGGCGGCGAGCTGCGTGAGCTGGTCCCAGCTCCACTCCTGCCCGGATCGCTGCCACGCCGCCCGGCATTGCTGCACGAGCCACAACCCGCAGACGTTCTTGAGGAGCCGCGTCGTCCCGCCGATCCCCCCTTCGTTGGTGAAGTTGCGGCTCCGGCAGGCCTCGGTGACGAGCGGCCGGTCGAGTTCGGCGCCGACGAGCGCCCAGGTGCCGAGGCTCACGTAGCTCCAGTCGGGCCGGGCCGAGGGGGGCTCCGCGGCCGGCACCGCCGCCACGGCGCTGGCGGTGTCGTGCGTGCCGGGGACGACCACGCGCACGCCGGAGAGCCCCGTCTCCGCCGCCACCTCCGGCCGCAGCGGCCCCAGGTCGGTGCCGGGCTCGACGACCGGCCCGAAGATCCTCCGCGGCAATCCGAACGCCTCGAGCATCGGGAACGACCAGTCACCCGTCCGCGGGTCGAAGCACTGCGTGGTGGAGGCGTTGGTGCGCTCGTTGGAGGCGACGCCGCAGAGGAGCCAGTGGAAGAGATCGGGGATCATGAGCATCCGCTCGGCCGCGGCGAGCACGCTCGATCCGGCCTTCTTCATCGCCAGGAGCTGGAAGAGCGAGTTGATCTCCATGAACTGCAGGCCGGTGGCGGCGAACATGTCGGGCCGGCTCACCGTCCGTTCCGCCTCGGCGAGCAGGCCGCGCGTGCGGGCATCGCGGTAGCAGACGGGATTCGCGAGGAGCCCGCCGTCGGCCCCCAGGAACGAGAAGTCGACCCCCCAGGTGTCGACGCCGACGCTCGCCACGCCGCCGCCGTGACGCGCACCGGCCAGACGCAGGCCGACGAGCACCTCCTGCCAGAGGCGGACGGTGTCCCACACCAACTGGCCGCCGTACGCCACCGGGGCATTCTCGAAGCGGTGGATCTCCTCGAGTTCGAGGAGCCGTCCGTCGAAGGCCCCGGAGACGACGCGTCCCCCCGACGCCCCCAGATCGACCGCCAGTGCCACGCTGCGTGCCATCAGCCGCTCCTTGCTGTCCCTGCCCACTCCGCGGCCGTCGTCGCCGCCGACCGTCGCCGCGGCATTGTCGATCCTCGTCCCCGCGGTGGCGAGTCCCGCCCCTTTCCCCCGGAGGCGGGGCAGTCCCGGAGGACCTTGCGGTTCTCCGACCGGTTGTTCCCCCCCTCCCTGCCTCCCAGACGATACAGCCCGGAAGGGGAAGATCCGGATTGGCCACCTGATTGGGCAACGATTGTATGATTGGGGTCGCAGTCCCGTTTTCGAGTCCGACAAGCGGTGTTCCCGTGACGGCCACTCCCGCCTCATCCACCCCCCGCTCCCTCCCCCCCGCCGAGGAACTCGCGGCGGCGAGTCGGGAGCTCGAGGGGGCCTCCCCGCCGGAGATCATCCGCTGGGGGGTGGAGCGGTTCGGCGACCGACTCACGATGGCGACCGCCTTCGGGCCCGAGGGCTGCGCGATCATCCACTGGCTCGCCCAGATCGCCCCCCGGACCTTCGTCTTCAACCTCGACACCGGGTACCAGTTCCCGGAGACGCTCGAACTCCGGGACCGGATCGCCCGCCGCTACGGCATCGAGGTGGTCCTCGAACGTCCGGAGACGGCGGTCGCCGAGTACGAACGTCTGAACGGTGGGCCCCTGTACGTCACCGACCCGGACCGCTGCTGTGCGGACCGGAAGATCGCCGTGATCCGCCGCGTCCTCTCCCGCTTCGACGCCTGGATGAGCGGGATCCGCCGCGACCAGAGCGCCGACCGTGCGGTCGTGCCGATCGTCGGGCTCGACGCCAAGTTCGGCGTCGTCAAGCTCTCCCCGTTGGCCAACTGGACGAAGGCGAAGATCTGGGACCTGATCCTGCGGGAGGACATCCCCTACAACCCGCTCCACGACCAGGGCTACGTGAGCATCGGCTGCGCTCCCTGCACGCGCCCCGTCACGCTGGGCGAGGACGAGCGGGCCGGCCGTTGGAGCGGCACGGCGAAGACCGAGTGCGGCCTCCATTCGCGTTCCTCCTGAAGCTCCCTCCCGGCGACCCGCCCATGCGCCTCTCCGCCAAGACCGAGTACGCCGCGATCGCCGTGCTGGAGCTCGCGCGCAACTGGGGCTCGGACGAGCCGGTGCGGATCCGCTCGATCGCCGCGGCCCACGGCGTGCCGTCGCGGTTCCTGGTCCAGATCCTCCTCCAGCTGAAGGGTGCCGGCGTGGTGACGAGCACGCGCGGCGCGGCGGGGGGCTACCAGCTCGCCCGCTCGCCGGAGGAGATCACGCTCGAGGATATCTACCGGGTGATCGAGGGGCCGGAGGAACTCGTCACGGCGGTGACGTCCGATCTGGCGGGTCGGTCGCGGAGCGTGGCGGTGCTCCTCGACGCCTGGCGCGACGTCGCGGCGGCCGAGACCGGCGCGCTCAAGGGCGTGACCTTCGCCGAACTCGTCGATCGCTCGCGCGCGGCGACCGATCCGATGTATTACATCTGAGCGCCCGGCCATCGCCGGGCGTGCGCGGGCCTGGCCCGCTCCGGCGCCGTCGGTCGGGGCCGTCGGTCGGGGCGTGGCGTGGGCTCGGGATCGCCCGTGCCCTCTCGCCGGACGGTCGCGGGAGGCCCTCCAGGCCTCCGCTCACTCGGTCGCCGGCGGCGCGTCGCCATCCCCGGCTGCGCTTGCCGGCTCACGCCGCTCGAGGGCACGGGCGGTCCCTTCGCTGACGGAGCGCACGGACACACACGCATCGACCGACGCGCCCTGCGCGACGTGCGGGCCCTGACGGCGCTCTTCACTCACGCCTGCTTCCGTCGCCGGCGGGGCGAGCGGACGGCGCTCGGGTCGAACGTGTAGCCGAGGTCGTTCTCGTCGCACTCGGGGCAGTAGGTGTCGTCGATCGGGCTCTCGCCGCAGATCACGTGCGAGCCGTCTGGCATGCAGCGGACCCACTCCACCGTCTCCACGTCGCGGCTTCCGCACTCCGCGCAGTACGGCCGCGGGTCCTCGATCTCGATTCCCTCGGGGAGCGTGGCCCGCGGCGGCAGGAGCGGGAATACCTTTGCTCCGGGGAGCCGTGAGAACGGCGACAGCCGCGCCACCTTTCCGCTGGGGAAGGGGCCGATGACGCGGAAGTCCTCGTCGCGGCTACCGGTGTGGATCACGTAGGACCTTGGCATGTCGGGATGGCTCCTGCTCGTTCAGGCGTTCGGAAGGGCGACGACGCTCGGACATAAAAATAGTGAACGCATGAACACTTCGCAACGAGGCGCGATGGATGATGGCCACCTCGGGCTGACGGAGCGGATACGATCATTTCCATGGACCTCCCCTCCGACGGCACCGCCCCCGACGACGCGCTGCGGCAACCGGTGCGCGCACTCCAGATCATCCACGGCGCGATGTTCGCGGGCGTGGTCGCATACCTGGCTTTCGCACTCTTTTTCAAGACCCCGGAACGCGAGTTGGCAGGCCTCGCGCCGCGCGGCGTCGATTCGTCGACGTTCACCATCGCGCTGCTCTTCGCCGCCGCCGCCGTCATCGCTTCGGTCGTCGTGCCGCCGATCGTCGGCCGGCGCTTCGTGCGGATGACGGCCCTCGGGCAACCGCTCCCCGGCCTCCAGGACGGTCCCCCTTCACCGGCGCTGCTCGCCCTCGACCCGATCACCCGCGGATTGTTCGCCGCCCGGCAGACGAGCCTCATCGTCGGCATGGCGATCCTCGACGCCGCGACGTTCTTCGCCGTCCTCGTCCTCTCCCAGGGCAACGTCCCCGGATGGTTCGTCGCCGTGCCGATCGGCCTCATCGCGCTCATGGCGATCCGCTTCCCCACGCGTGCCGGAGTCGCCGATTGGATCGACGCGCGCCGCGCGGAGATCGACGCCGGCCTGCACGGCTGATCGCCTCCGGCGGACGAAAGGCCACGGAGGCGTCCGGCACGCACCGCCGCCGGGCGGAGATCGACGCCGAGCCGCGGGCTCAGGCGTGCGTGCCGCAGAGGTCGTCGAGGAGCTCGACGATCTGGCGGGTGTGGAACGGGGTCTCGAGGAGACGCCGCTTGTCGTCGAGGACCGCCCTCTCCGCCAGCTCCCGGTGCTTCTGCGGCACCAGCAAGAGCGCCGGCACCTGCGAGAAGAAGGGGTCGGTCGTCAGCTTGTTGAAGGCGTCGATCGCATCCTCGCCGAGGGCCTGGGAGCTGATCACCAGGCAATCGGCCGGCAGCGGCGTCGTCGAGAAGCGCGCGAGGGCGCGCTGGGCGTTCTCGGTGAGGAGGACGCGGAAACCGAGCTTGCCGAAGAAGTCCTTGAGTTGCTGCTGCGCCCTCCCCTGCGTCTCGACGAGCATGATCGCCCGCTTCTTCGCGCCGTCGCCGGGGCTGCCGTCGGCGGCGACCGGGGCGTGACGGTCGGGCGCCGAGACGCCGGTGCCGATCGGATACTTCTCCAGGAGCGGCTCGAGCGCGCGGCGCACGTCCGCCACCGTCTGGAACCGCTCCATCGGGTCGAGTTGCATCATCCGGTTGACGACCTCGATCGCGTCGCGCGGTGCGCCGGGGGCACGGGTGTGGAGCGGGACGACGGATGTGTACCGCCGCGGATCGGCGCGCACCGTGCGGTCGCGCGACTCGACGAGCGCCGAGGCTCCGGACATCGCCAGGTAGCCCATCGCGCCGAGGAAGTAGACGTCGCTGCGGATGCCGTCGTCCTTCATCCCGGCGAGCTTCTCGAGCGTGGCGTAATCGAGCGTCCGCAGCGCCTCCCCCTTGTCCCCCTTGGCCGTCTTGGCACCGGCGAGGGCCTTGTCGGCGGTGTCGGCATCGATCCGGGCGAGACCGAAGTCCACCACCTTCACCTGGCCCAACGACGAGACGAGGATGTTGGAGGCCTTGATGTCGCCGTGCGTGAGGCCCCGGCGATGCGCGTATTCGAGGGCGGCGCACATCTGGTCGAGCAGATTGATCGCCCGTCCGGCGTCGAGCGCGCCGCGGATCTTCACCAGCTCCCGCAGCGTCTGCCCCTCCACGAACTCCATCGTGATGTAGATCGTGTTGTTCTCCTGCCCGACGTCCTCGATCGCGCAGATGTTGGGGTGGCGGAGGAGACGGCCCATCTCGCCCTCGCGCCGGAACCAGCGGCACTTCTCCGCGTCCTGCGTGAAGCGGGCCCGGAGCACCTTCACGGCGAGCATGGCGCCGGTGTTGACGTCGACCGCCCGGTAGACGCGAGCGAACGACCCGGCTCCCACCTGGTAGAGGATCTTGGCGTTGCCGTAGAAGTAGCCACGCCGGTCGCCGCGGAGGAGGCGGTCGAGCTGGTAGCCGGTGATCACCTCGCGCCGCAGCAGCAGGTTGCCGACATCCTCCGGGGCCACGTTCTGACCGCCGAGTTCCGTCCAGGCGGCATCGAGGTCGGAGTCGCTGACGAGCTGCAGCTCGAGCGCCAGTCGGGCGAACTCCTCGGATGTTGTCGGTGGCATCGTGACTCGGCTCCGCTGCCGAAAGTCTACCTCCCGGCGGGGCCCCGGGCCGGGGCCCCGCCGGGGCGACGTCGCCGGGTCGTGACGGTCGCAGCGGTGGCGCGGGGGCCGCACGCCCCGGCCCCTCCCGCCCCAGGGCGACCCGGACCGACCCATCCCCCGCCGCCGGTTCCCCGGAGGGGCGGAGACGCCGGGGTTCGGGAGGGGCTCGGAAAAGGGGGGAATACGCGGTGACGAGATGGTCTGGAGCCGTCGGCGGAACGGCTGGTACAAGCCCCCGTCCCCACGGCTCCGAGAGCCCGCGCATGATCCTTCCCGCCACCGCTCCCTCCGCCGCGCCGCCACGCGCCCCCCGCGGCGGCGCATGGCGCGCGATGGTGGCGCTGGCCACGGTGGTCGCGATGGCCACGACCGCCGCCGGCGCCGGGACCGAGGACGGCTACGAGTCGGGGACGCGCCGCTGGAGGATCGGGGAGTCGGACGTCACCCACCGCGTCGTGTCGCACCTCCGCTCGAGCGAGGGTCCGCACCGGGGGCAGGGCTGCGAGCGGATCGTCCTCGAGGCCGCGTCCGGCACGATGCTCCGCCTGGAACTGCCGCTCGAGCCGGCCCGGGTGATCGACGAATGGCGCGCGAGCCTGTGGGTGCGCGCCGACCGCCCCGACATCCGCCTCGGGGTCCGCGTCCGCCTCCCCGCATTCCCCTCCGCGCGCACCGGCAACCCGGTGACGGTCGTCATCCCGGGGAGCGTGTCACTCGGTGCCGACCGGTGGGAGCAACTCGCGGTGGGCGACGTCGCCACCGGGCTGCGTCGCAGCCTCCTCGCCCTCCGCGCCGAGCATGGCCCCGCGGGCGACATCGCCGGCGCGGAGATCACGCACCTGGTCCTCGACCTCTACTCGCGTCCCGGCCACTACGACCTCTCCATCGACGACCTGGAGATCGAGGGGATCGTGCCGGTGGCGGCGATCGCCGCCGCGGCCCCCGCTCCCCTCGCGCCACCCCCCGCGGAGGCCAGGGCGGCGCTCGCCGGCGCGAGCGGGGATGCGGACGTCGTCGCCGCTGCCGCCGTCGAGGCGGGGCAGGCCGCGCCGGAAGGCCCCGCCGCCGTATCGCCGCCGACGGCGTCCGCGCCCGCTCCGCCGCGCGGTGTCGCCCCGGCGCCCGCGCCACTCGTCTGGAGCCCTCCCGCGGGTCCCCCCGCCCCCGCCTCCCCCTTCGCCACCGCCCGGGGCGCGGCGGCCGGTGCCGCTGCCGAGGCCGATCCCGCCACCGGCATCAACCGCGGCGTGCTCGAGGTGGCGGGAGAGCCGTTCTTCCCCCGCGTCCTCGACCACTCCGGCGAGCCGTTCGAGGCGATCGCCGCGCTCGGCTTCAACGCCGTCCGCCTGCCCACTCCGGCGTCGGGGGACCAGATCGAGGCCGCGCGCCGCTGCGGCCTGTGGATCGTCTGCCCGCCGCCGCAACTGCCCGAGGTCGACGTCCGGCGCCCCGACGACCTGCCGGCGTTCTCGAAGAACTGGGACCGCGTCCTCCTCTGGGACATGGGCACGGGGCTCTCCGAGGCCGACGTCGACGCGCTGGCCGAACATGCCCGACGGGTGCGGACCTGCGACCGGCACGCCGGCCGGCCGCTCGTCGCCTCGGCCGACTCGGGGCTGCGCAGCCTCTCGCGCCACGTCGACATGCTCGTCGCCCGGCGCACCGTGCTGGGGACGAGCATGGAACTGGGCAACTGGCACGCCTGGCTCCGCGACCGTCCGCGACTGGCACGCCCCGGCACGCCGTTCCTGGCCACGCTCGCCACCGAACTCGATCCCCGCACCGCCAGGCAGGCCGCGTCGCTCGCCGGGATCGGCGGATCGGGGCTGGCGGTCGATCCGGAGAGTCTGGGCCTGGCGGCGCTGGCGGCGGTGGCCGCGGGTGCCCGCGGCATCTTCTTCACGTCGAGCCGTCGGATCGACGGCGACGATCACGAGTCGAGGATCCGGGCCGCCGCGGTTCGGGGGATGAATCTCCGGCTCGCGCTCCTCGAGCCCTGGGGGGCGGCCGGCCGCTTCTCCACGGCGATCACCGCGAGCGATCCGGAGGTCCGCGGCGTCGTCCTCGAGGCCGCCCGGGCGCGGATGGTGGTCGCCTGGCGAGACGTCCCGGGGAGCCAGGTGGTCGCCAGCCACTACCACGGGGACATGCCGGCCGAATCGGCGCCGGTGACGATCCTCGCCAGCGGCATCCCCGAGGCCCACCAGGCGTGGGAGGTGAGCCCGGGGGGGCTGCGCCCCCTGCGTCACCGCCGCGTGACGGGGGGCGTGTCGGTGGTCCTCGACCCGTTCCGCTCCTCGGCGCTCGTCCTGGTCACGGGTGATCCGGCGGTGGCCGCCCATGTGCAGTCGAAGCTCCGCGCACAGGGGGGGGCGGCCCTCGCCTCGGCGCGGGAGCGGGCGACGCTCCTGGTGGCCGATGCCGCGGACCTCCTCGGACGGCTCCCGCCGCTGGCGCTGGGACGGCTCCCCGCGCCGGCGATGGTGAACGCCGCCGCCGCCGAAAGCGCTGCCGCCGACGCCCTCGCCGCCGCCGACCCGGCGGCAGCGATCGCCCGGTACGAGCGTGCCGCCGCCATCGCCGGCCAGGTCGAGCGCCTCGTGTGGGAGAAGGGGGTGGTGGCCACCGGCTCGATCGTGGCCGGACCGCTGGCCACCTCCGACGCCACGCTCGTCGAGCACTGGCGGTTCGTCGAGGCGATCGCCAACACCACCCCGGGCCCCGATCTGCTCGCCGGCGGCGGGATGGAACGGATCGAGGACCTCTCCGGGGCGGGATGGCGCCACTTCGCGCTGCGACAGGCCCTGCTGCGGACCGGCGTGGAGATCTCCCGCAGCCAGCCCGCCGGCGGCAGCGGGTGCCTCGTGATCAGGGCCTCCGCCGCCGATCCGGCCGTGGCGCCGCCGATCGTCGAGACCCCCCCGGTGTGGATCACCACGCCGCCGATCGCCGTCCCCACCGGCAAGCTCGTGCAGATCGAGGCCCGGGTCTGGGTCCCGGCGGCGGTGAAGGGGAGCGTGGACGGCCTGCTCGTCTTCGACTCCATCGGCGGTCCCGCCCTCGCCGAACGTGTGGGACCGTCGCCCCAGTGGCGGCGGCTGGTCCTCTACCGGATCGTCCCCCCCGACCCGGAACCGCTCTCGGTCACCTTCGCGCTCACCGGCATGGGGGAGGCCCGGATCGACGACATCGGCATCCGCGTCGTGGAACGGGGCGGCGGCCCGATGACGCTCGTGTCGAACGACGCGCGTCCGCCGGGCAGCGCCACTCCCTTCCCCTCCCCCAAGGAGGTGCTCGCGCCTCCCCCTGCGCTCCCCTCCGCGCCGCCCCCCGTCACACCGGGTGCACCCGGTGCCTCCGGCGCCGGCACCGCGGCGGCCTGGCCCGGGATGAAGCTCGAGTGGCCGAAGCTCCCGTTCGCAGCGTCCGGAAAAGAGCCCCCACCGGGACCGGGCGGGGGCCGCATCGATCCGTTCAAGCAGGCGGGGGTGGAGGCGAGTCAACCGGCGCCGCGGGGCTTCGATCCTCCGTCGCCTCCGCTGCCGGAAGGGGATTCCCCGCCGCCGCAGGCGCAGGGATCGCCGCCACTTCCACCGGATCCGTTTCCCGCCGACGCCCCGCCGCTCCCCCCCGCCGACGACCCGCCTGCCGGGCCGCCGTGAGCGCCTCCCGCCGCGGCGAGGGAGGGGAGATCCTGCCGCCGCGCACGCGCCGGGCCTCGGCGTCGAGGGCCGCGATCCGCCCGGCCACCAAGGCCACGAGCGCCGCGTCGTCGAGGATGGCGATCTCCTCGGGGGTGATCACCGCGCCGAACTCGACACGGATCCTCCCCGGGAGCGGGAAGGGGCGGGTGCGCGGCCAGCATTCCCAGGCCCCCACGATCGCCGCCGGGACGATCGGTACGCCGGCCCTGCGGGCGACGAGCGCGAAGCCCCCCTTCACCTCCCCGAGGCGGCCGTCGCGCGTCCGCGTCCCCTCGGGATAGATGACGAGCGCCGCGCCGTCCCGGAGCTTGCGGATCACCGTCTTCATCGCGGCCACCGTCGAGGCCTCGCGGTCGATCGGCACCGCGTCGAGCGCGCGGATCACCGCCGCGAACGGCCCCCAGCGGAAGAGCGAGGCGCGGGCCAGGCTCGAGAGCCGCCGCCCGCAGACCAACCCCAGGGTCAGCGGGTCGAGGCGGCGCGGGTGGGAGGAGGGGACGAGGAGGCCGCCCTCGCGCGGCAGCGGTTCGGCGAAGCGGTAGCGGATCCCGAAGAGGGCCACTCCCAGCGTCCGGCAGAGGACCCAGAGCGTGTCGTAGAAGAGGATGTCACCGCGGCGGCGCCGGGTGGCAGTCCCCTCGTCGGCCGGCGCGGCTCCCTTCATCGTGCGGGCCGCCCGGGCGCCGCCCGCCGCGTCTCGACCCAGGAGAGGAGCGTGAGGATCACCTCCTCCGGGCCCATGCCGTCGGTGACGAGCAGCTCCGCACCGTCGGGGCGGCGCATCGCCCCCACCGCACGGTGCGTGTCGCCGTCGTCGCGCTCCTCCTGGGAGGCGAGGATCTGCTCGAGCGTGGTGTCGCGGCCCCGTCGGCGTTCCTCGGCGAGCCGCCGCCTGGCCCTCTCGAGCGGCGACGCCGTGAGGAACACCTTCAATTCGGCGTCGGGGAACACCTCCGAGCCCTGGTCACGCCCCTCGGTGACCACGTCGATGTCGCGAGCCATGCGCCGCTGGACACGCTTCATCGCCTCGCGCACGAGCGGCGCGTTGGCCACCGGGCGGGTGGCGGCGGTGATCTCCGGCGTGCGGATGGCGGCGTTGACGTCGATCCCCTCGAGCCACACCCCCCCGTCGCGGAACTCGATGCGCATCGTCTCGGCGATCCGCGCGAGCCCCGCCTCGTCGTCGAGCGGGACGCCGTCGCGCAGGGCCAGGAAGGCCACGCTCCTGTACATGGCGCCGGTGTCCATGTGGCACCAGCCGAGCCTGCGGGCCAGCTCACCGGCGGTGGAACTCTTGCCGGCGCCGGCCGGTCCGTCGAGCGTGACGATCATGGGGGAGGTCCTCGCGTCTGCCGGGGAAACTCATTCTCTCGGCCGGCCTTCCCCGGGGAAGAGGAGTTCGATGCAGGCCTGTCCGTAGCGGCGGAGGAAGAGGGTGGTCGAACTGCCGGCGAGCGTCACGCCCGCCGCGTCGGGGCGGCCGAGCGCGTCGGTCCGTCGGGCGGCGGCGATCTCGAAGCCCCAGTCCACCGTCACGTCCCCGCCACGCCCCTCCGATTCGACGATCGTCACGCGCACACCGACCGTGCGCCCCCCTTCGAGGACCGGTCCGGCCCAGCCGATGCGCACGTGCTCGGAGGCGGTGGCGGGGCCCGCGGCGGCCGCGGCACCGGGCGTGCCCGTCGCAGCCAACTCGATGGCGCGGTCCCACGGGCGCGCGAGCCCGATCCCCACGGCGAGCGCGAATCGCCCGCTCGTGCCGTCGCCGGCGACGAGGCAGCTCTCGAGCGTGTGCGGCGTGGCACGCAGATGCCAGGGGAGACCGCCGGTGAGGATGGTGACGTCGGGCGCTTCCCCGCCGCGGCCCTGGCGCAGCGTGAGGAAGTGGGGGGCGGTGAGGAGCGTGCGTTCGGTCGCCACGCTCTGGCCGTGGAGGCTGCGGCGGAGGTCGAGGTCGTCGTTCTCGTTCCAGGCCCAGCGGCAGACGAGGGCATGGTCGAGGCAGCCGCCGGTCCCTCCGGCGGCGAGCGCGGCCGGGGAGCGCGAGAGCGTCGCCTCGATCGCGATGCGGGCCGCCGGGAGCCCCGGGAGGAGTTCGACGCGCTGCACGAAGTCGCCGAGCCTGGCCCCCTTGCCGTCGAGGATCCGCCCCCGGCTCTCGATCGTCGTCGCGTCGGCACGGGCGACGGTGTCGGCCTGCGCGGTGACGTACTCGGCACGTTCGAGCGCGTCCTCCCACGGGGAGCCGGGAGGAGGGGGCGGCCGCGTGGTGCGGAGCGCGAGGTGCTGCGAGAGGCGGTTGCCCCTGTCGCCGGGGCGCCGCAGCGAGAGGATGCCGCCGGTGACGGGATGGATGCGGACCCGGAGCAGGTCGTGCTCGATGACCGTCCGTTCCTCGTTTCCCCCGAACAGCCCGCGGGCCAGGCCGCCGAGCAGCCCTCCGGTCCGTGCCGGGCGCTCCCGCGCCGGCCGGGGGGCCGCCGGGGCGGGCGACGCGTGCGGCGCGGGGGACCGACGCAGCCCGGCGAGCACCTTCCTGCCGGCGACGATCCGCCCCGCCTCGGCTTTCGTCCGTTCGAGAAGGGGGGCGACCGGATCGGGGACCGAGCCTGGGCCGGCCTCGGGCGGCCGGGTGACGGGGTAGGAGTCGGGCTCCCAACTCACGAGCGTGCCCGCGCCGGCCGTCCGGCGGAAGAGGTCGTCCGGCGTGACGAACGACCCCAGGGCGGTGCTCCAGGAGCCGATGCGGCGCAGGTCGGCGAACCAGGGGCTCGCCAGGCCGGCATGGTGGGCGAACCAGACCACCGCGGTGTGGTCGTGGTCGATCGCGTCGCCGATACGGTCGGGGAGGCCGAGGATCGTCGAGGCCCGACGGGCGTCGAGCGGCGGTCGGGCGATGCCATCGACGCACGCGCCGCCGCTCCCTTCCCAGCGGATGCGGCCGGTGCCGGGGTCGGGAAGGGGCGTGCCGTCGAAGAGGTTCCAGATCACCCCCGCGTATCCGAACGACGCGAGCACCTCGGGGAGGAGCGCCGACCATCCGCCGCTCGTCTGGGCGAACGTCGTCGGCACGCATCCCAGCGCCTTGCGCCAGGCGTGGTGGCCCTGGAGGAACGATTCGCGGATCGTCTCCGGAAGGCAGGCGTCGAGCGGCTCGTCGCCGTGGCGACCACCCGCCGGCGCGATCCTGCCGGCGGTCACGGCGGCACGCAGCCTGGCGGTGAGCGTCGGATCGGTGCCGGCGAGCTTCTCCACGAGCGCCCCGGTGGCGACGAGCGCCGCAGGGACCGGGCTCTCCAACTCCGCGGCGAGGCGGGCGCCGAGCGTCGTCTCCGCCAGGAGGACGACGTCCACGAGCCAGACGTCGACGGCGTAGTAACGGGCCCGGGCAGCCTCCAGATGACCGTAGCACTCGCGCAGCGCCTCCGCGGCGGTCGCTTCGTCGCCATCGACCCACGCCCGCGCCGCGGCGACGAGGCGATCCTCGAAGCCGGTCGTCACCTCGTCGGCGGGGGAGCCGCTGAACGGCGCGGCGGAGCCGAGTCCGGTGGAGGAACGCATCCGCCGGGCGAGCAGCTCCGAAAGGAGCCACGCCAGGCCGAAGGCCCGGAAGTCGGCCGGGCACACGCCGCCGGCCCCGCCGTCGACCGCGGCGGCATCGCCGTCGATCCCCACCGCGGCGAGGGCCTGCCGCAGCGTCTCCTCCCGCGACCCCGCCCGGCGCACCCAGCGGCTCCCCGGGGAGGAGGCGGGATCGACGAGCCCCGCCAGGCGGTCGTCGCAGTGGGCTGTAACGATCCCCAGCACCTCCGCGTCATTCCCCGGGGGCGCCTCGACGCTCGCCCAGGCCGGCATCCTCCCGGAGGCGGCGACGAGGCGCGGATCCCAGGCCGCCGTCCAGGCGGCGAGCAGTTCGTCGGCCTCGGCGTCGCCGAGCCACGTGGGAAAGTCGTCGAGCGAGTGGCAGGGGAAGAAGACGATCGTCCGACGATGTGCCATGGGGCGAAGTGTACCGGCGTCGGGGCAGGTTTTCAGGCACGCGTTCGATCCCGCGGGGATGAGCGGGAAAGCCGGCGTGCCGGTCGGTCGGGCCGGGTGTCCCGGTCGGTGCCGGGACGGTTTGACACCCCGCGGAACTCGTTCATAAAGTGAAGCTGGCCGGACTCTTGCCGCGAGTCGGCCTTCTTCTCTTCCCTCGTCACGCTGGAACCTGCCATGGCCCGCAGTCCGTACGTCTGGGGCATCGACATCGGGAAGTGCGCCCTCAAGGCGATCCGCTGCCGGGCGGCGGACGAGCCGACGAAGATCGTCGCCGAGGCCTTCGACTACGTCGAATACCCGATGATCCTCTCGCAGCCGGAGGCCGATCCCCAGGAGCTCGTGCGCAACGCCCTGGCGGAGTTCGTCTCGCGGAACAAGCTCAAGGGGGACCGCGTGGCGGTCTCGGTGCCGGGGCAGTCGGGGCTGGCGAAGTTCATCAAGCTTCCCCCGATCGAGGCCAAGAAGATCCCCGACATCGTCCGCTACGAGGCCCGCCAGCAGATTCCCTTCCCGCTCGACCAGGTCGAGTGGGATTGGCAGCGTCTCGTCGGCGGCATCGAGGAGGGGGGCTTCGTCCTCGACGCCGAGGTGGCCCTCTTCGCGATGAAGCGCGAGCAGGTGTACAAGGCGCTCGAGCCGCTCACCGCGGCAGGCGTCGACGTCGACATCCTCCAGCTGTCGCCGATGGCCCTGGCGAACATGCTGATCTTCGACCAGCTCCCCGATCCCACCACGATCGATCCGCTCGAACCGCCGCCGTCGGTGGTGCTGGTGTCGATGGGCGTGGATGCGACCGACCTGGTGATGACCAACGGCCTGCGGATCCAGCAGCGCAGCATGCCGATCGGCGGCAACAACTTCACCAAGGCCCTCGTCCAGGGGATGAAGCTCACCTTCGCCAAGGCGGAGCAACTGAAGCGGAACGCCGCCCGCGCCGAGAACGCGAAGGACGTGTTCAACGCGATGAAGCCGGTGTTCAACGACTTCGCCTCCGAGTTGCAGCGGTCGCTGAACTACTTCACCGGCGCCGACCGCACGGCCCGCATCGGCAAACTGCTCCTCCTCGGCAACGCCTCGAAGCTGAAGGGGCTGGCCGATTTCGTCTCCAAGCAACTCGGGGTCGAGGTCCAACGGCTCGACACCTACCGCGGTCTGGAGGGGGCCGAGGTCACCGCCGCCCCGACCTTCAAGGAGAACCGTCTGGCCTTCGGCACCGCCTACGGGCTGGCGCTGCAGGGGGTGAAAGAGGCCTCGATCAACACCAACCTCCTCCCGGGCGAGATCGTCCGGGAGCGGATCATCGAGGCGAAGAAGCCCTGGGCCGTGGGGGCGATGATCGGCCTCCTCGGCGCCTCGGCCCTCAGCTTCCTGGGGACGTTCGTGGCCTGGACGAGCTACTCCCCCGACCTCTACGCCAACGCCTTCCAGCAGGCCGATTCGGCGAAGAGCCGGTCGTCGTCGGCGGTGTCGTCGGTGGAGGAATCGAAGAAGAAGCAGGAGGACGCCTACGCCCAGCAGCAATACCTCGTGCGGCTCGCCGACCGTCGATTCCAGACGCTCGACATGATCCGGGCGGTGGAGACGCTGCTCCCGCACGACGATCCGCAGAAGGTCCCGGCACATCCCGCCGACCGGAACGAGATCCACGTCGACTCCCTCGACATCCAGTGGCAGCCCGACCTCGCCGCGTGGTTCACGGCGGTGAAGCCGCAGTGGCTCGAGACGTTCCCCGCCGAGGAAGTGGACGAGGAAGCGGCCGACCAGCCGCCGTCGGACCCGCCGCCGGAAGGGGGCGAGGCGGCCGCGGCGCCCGAGAAGAAGTGGAGCGCCGCGGACGACCCGGGCCCCACCGGCCCGGGCTGGGTGGTGGAGCTCAAGGGGCACCACTACCACAACGAGGACCGGCAGAAGCCCGCGATCGGGATGCAGTTCGTGCGCGAGACGCTCGCGGCCGGCCTGCTGGGCACGCTCGACGACGTGCCGATCGGGGCCGGTCCGCTCGCCGGGACGCTCGTCACCCCCGTGGAGATCGGCATCAGCCACCCGGTGATCGTCTCCTCGCAGCCGATCGCCATCGAGCGCGTGCCAGGGCTGACGCTGCCCGGCGCCGCCGGTGCCAAGGACGGCCAGGCTGCCGCGGTGCCGGGGGCCGGGCCGCCGGGCGCCGGCCCTCCCGGAGCCCCCAAGGGGATGCGCGGGTCGATGCCCCCCGGGATGGTGATGGGGCCGGACGGGCCGATGCCCGGCGGGGGGCCCGGCGGTGCGATGCCCGGCATGGGGATGGGGATGGGCATGGCCGGCGATGGCACGCCACTGCGTCGCTACGACTTCATCCTGCAGTTCGCCTGGAAGCCCACCGTGCCCGGCGAGATCGACGCCGCCGGCGGCGGCGAGGCGGGCCAGGGGGCGGAAGGTGAGCAGCCGCGCCGCTCGCGCCGTGGTTCGCGGCGGGGCGGCCCTCCCCGCGAGTGACGGCGTCAGGTTTTCCCGGACCGATCCGCTTTTTTCCACGATTCGACACGCCCCCAGAACAATCGTCCGCGAGGCCCGCCATGGTTCAGATCCCGGATTCGGTGCGTCCCTACTGGGACGCCGTGGCGAAGTACCACTTCTGGATGCTCGTGCCGCTCGTGCCGCTCCTGGTGCTCCCGACGCTCTTCATGACCAACGGGAAACTGTCGGCCGAGATGGCGGCCAAGCGCTCGGAGATCGACGGGAAACTGTCGGCGCTGCGGCAGATCGACGGCATCGCACCCCACCCGAACGACACCTGGACGGCGGACATCGAGAAGCGGACCGCCCGGGTGAAGCGGGAGACGCTCGCCGAGTGGCAGCGCTTCTGGGACAGCCAGAACCAACTCCACCTCTGGCCCGCCGAGGTGGGCAACGACTTCCTGCAGCGGCTGGGGAATCTCCGGGCGGGTAGGGAGTTGCCGCGTCCGATGCTCGAGCGTTACACGGCGCTCGTGCGTGAACTGGCGAAGAAGCTCCCCGCCCGCATGAACGCGGACGTCCAGATGGTCGATCCCGACGCCTTGCTCGCCGAGGGTGGCGGTCCTGGGGACGGGCCCGGCGCGCTCGGCGGCCCCCCGGGGGGCGGGCCGGGTGGTGCGGCGATGATGATGAACCAGATGCGCATGATGCAGGGGGGCGCGGGCTTCGGAGGCGCCGGTGTCGCCGCCCGCCGTTCGACCGCCCTGGTCGAGTGGGACGCCGTCGACCAGCAGCGGGTCTACGACTCCTTCCACTGGGACAAGCTCCCCAAGACCAAGCAGGTGTTGCTCGCGCAGGAGGAGATGCGGCTCTACGAGTTGATGTGCGACCAGATCGCCGCCGCCAACACGGGGGCGCGTGGGTCGTACGAGGCGACCATCCCCTACGTCGAGCAGTTGGCCGTCGGCTATCTCGCGGCCGAGGACGAGGCTGCCGTCTCGACGGCCGGGCGGATCTACGACCCTGCCGCTGCGGCCGCGGGGGGAAGCGCCGGCATGATGCCCGGCGGCAGCGGCAGCGACGGCAGCACGATGCCGAGCATGGGCTCGATGGCGCCCGGCGCGGCCGGCGCGGCCGGCGGCAGCGTGAAGCCGCTCCATCCGCGCTTCATGCCGCGCGAGGGCCAGGGAGGGGGCGGGATGCGGGGTTCGATGATGTCGATGATGCCTCCCGGCGGCCTGCCCTCGATGGACAGCGGCGGCGGTGCCCCCGTCGCCCCGGAGGGGCCCGGCACCACGGACGAGGCGTTCATGACGTGGATCTACGTCGACGCCGACGGGAAGCCGCTCAAGGGTGAGGAGGTGGCGACGAGCCCGTCGGCCATGATGACGCTCCTCGTGCCGTTCGTGATCCGTGCCACGATCGACCAACGCAAGCTCGATGCCTTCCTCGTCCAACTGGCCACCTCGCCGGTGGCGCCGATCGACGTGCGCCAGGTGCGGATCAACACCCCGCCGATGCCGGTGGGCGGGGCCGGTGCGAGCGGGATGGGTGGCCCGCCGGGGATGGGCATGCCTCCCGGCATGGGGGGCCCGCCCGGCATGGGTGGCGGTCCGACGATGGGGAGTCGTCGCCCACCCGGCATGGGTGGTCCGCCCGGCATGGGGGGCCCTTCGGGCATGATGATGGGTGGCGGCGGAGGGGGCGGCGGCTTCGTCTCCTCGTCGCCGATGCGCCCGCATGACGTGGTCCTCGAGGTGCGCGGCACGATCGCCCTGGCGACGCCTCCCGACCCGGCGCGACTCGGACTCGAGGCGGATGCCGCCGCCGACGCCGGTGCGCCGGCCGACGCGGTCGAACCGGACCCGGCCGAACCGGATGCGCCTCCGGCCGACGCGGCTGCCGACGGCATGGAGGAACAGGCTCCGGCCGCGGCGGATGCTCCGGCCGCGGACGCCCCTGCCGCGGACGCCCCTGCCGGCGACGCCAACGCGCCCGATCCCGCTGGCGCGCCCCCTGCGG
>CAZMOU010000037.1:25182-29321 GCA_964567835.1 uncultured Chitinophaga sp.
GACGCCCCTGCCGGCGACGCCAACGCGCCCGATCCCGCTGGCGCGCCCCCTGCGGATGCGCCTGGTGGGGATGCCCCCGTCGCCGACCCCCCACCGGCCGACGCGGCTCCGCCGCCGGCCGCATGACCCTGGATCGCGATGTCATCAGAACGTGAGCCCCGTCCCGATCGTCCCCGACACTCCCTCGTCCCCCGCATCCTCCCGGAGAGGAACTGGCCATGAAGAAGCCGAAGATCAGCTTGAGCAAGGAATCGATCTCCGATTTCTTCCTCAACCACGGCGAGAAGTTCGTCGTCGGTCTGTTCGCAGCGCTGGCCTGCGGGCTCGTCTGGGGAGGCATCGACGCGGTGCGCACCAAGCCCGCCAAGCCTGACCAGCGGCCGAAGGTGATCGTCGAGCACGCCGAGCGGGCGATGAAGCACATCGGCGAGTCGAAGGGGCCGCCGGCGGAGACGACCAAACGGCCGAGCCTGGCCAAGCAGGTCGAGCCGTGGAAGGAGAAGGTCGTCGTCGAACCGCCGGTGGCGGCGCTGTTCAACGCCCCCCTCTCGGACGAGAAGGTGAAGCGTGCCGCCCCCGAGGTGCTGCCCCTGGTCGATCTCCACGTGCAGCCCGGGTGGGCGGTCCTCGCCGTGCCCCAGCCCGCCATGGACATGGCCGCGATGCAGGAGCAGGCGACCCAGGCGGAGAAGGAGAAGGACAAGAAGAAGGGGAAGAAGCAGGGGGACGCCTCCGCCACCGGACCGTTGGCGAAGAAGAACAAGTTCAAGATGGGGGGGCCCCCGGGCATGGGCGGCATGCCGGGGATGTCCGGCATGCCTGGAATGTCCGGCATGCCCGGCATGGCCGGGATGGAGGCCGTGGCGAACGGGAAACTCGTCCCCTACTGCCTGGTGACCGCCCTCGTGCCCGCCTCCGACCAGGAGGAACGGTTCATGAAGG
The DNA here is from genome assembly GCA_964567835.1 of uncultured Chitinophaga sp. Lineage (GTDB taxonomy): Bacteria > Planctomycetota > Planctomycetia > Pirellulales > UBA1268 > QWOP01. The sequence continues at coordinate 26,125 of CAZMOU010000037.1, forward strand.
CGACCAACGGCTTCGAGTTCGGCGCCAACGACTACCCCACCTGGAGCGACTACCGCGTGGAGCGGGCGGAGATCGATCCCGCCGCCCCCGCCGACGTCGAGCCGACCTGGACCCGCGTCGATCTCCAGAAGGTGGCGAAGTCGGCCGAGGAGTGGATGGGCACGCAGCCCCTCGACCTCGCCCCGCAGGATCTCCTCCTCGACCCGATGCGGCAGATCCGCGCCATGGACGACAACGCCCTCCAGGCCACCCCCTACGTGCTCCCGCTGCCGATGCTCGCCGGCGATCCCTGGGGGCTCGAGGCGCTCCACCCCTGGGTGGTGGAGCAGATCCGCAAGCGTCAGATCCAGACGGAGAAGCTCGAGGCGCTCATGCAGGCGGAGGCGGAAAAGGCGGGGAAGACGAACATCCTCGGGGCCCCCGGCACGGGCGGCGCTGCGGGGATGGGGGGGGCGATGATGGCCCCCGGCATGATGCGCCCCGGCATGATGCGCCCCGGGATGACCTCCACGCCGCCGATGGGAGGGCCGCCGGGGTCCGACACCGGATTGAGCGACGGTGCCGCCCCCACGACCGGACTGTCGGACGACGGCCGTGGCATGGGGGGAGGCGAGCTGCTGCCCCCGGCGGGGATGGCACCACCCGGCATGAACCGCGGGATGGCCGGTCCGCCGGGCATGCGGCCGGGCATGTCGGGGCCGCCGGGGATGATGCCCGGGATGATGGGCCCCCCCGGCATGATGGGCGCGCCCGGGATGATGGGCGCGCCGGGGATGCAGCCCGGCATGATGGGGGGCGGCGGCATGGCGATGGCGGGCATGCCCGCCATGGAGCAGCCGAAGTACCGGATGTTCCGTTTCGTCGATACCACCGTCGAGCCGGGGAAGACCTACCGCTACCGCGTGCGGATCTCGGTGCGGAACCCCAACTACGGCCTCGACGGGCAGTACCTCGCCGAGCCGGAACTCGCCAAGCCGGCGATCATCGCCGCGCCCTGGTCCGACGCGAGCCCCGTGGCGCACGTTCCCGACAAGCACGCCTTCCTCGTCCGCTCGCCCAAGAAGGGGGAGACGAGGAAGTCGAAGACCGGCTACGAGGTGTTCGTCCTCGCCGAAAACCCCACCACCGGCAACTACTCGATGCGCAGCATCGTGACGGAGCTCGGCGGCCTCGTGAACTTCGACAAACGGCAGGCGAAGGGACCGGAGGCGAAGAACGCCGAGACGGTCACCACCAACGGCCTCCTCGTCGATGCCCGGGGCCGGCAGGAGGAGCCGGACGGCAAGAAGGGGACCACGAGCGGGCCGAGCGAGCCGCTCGAGCTGCTCTTCCTGCGCGAGGACGGCTCGTTCACCGTGGCCACGGCCGCCGAGAGCCAGAGGGACTTCGACCGGTATTCGGCCACGCTCCCCGACCCGGACGACGGGAAGAAGGAGAAGGGGGATGCCGAGGGGGGTGGATCCAAGTTCTTCGGTGCGGGGGGAAGCGGGCTCTTCGGCGCCCCCGGCGGAGGCGGGGCCGGCGGTCCGCCGTCGGGGCCCGGCCGTTGATCACACCACTGTTGCCTTCCATCGCTCGTCGGTCGTCGTCCCCACCACGCGGGCAGAGAACCTGAAACCACCGCACCGCGGTCCCCGACCGCCAGCCAGGAGCCGAACCATGTCCGCCCTTCTTCCGTCTTTCCGTCGTGCGGCCGCGCCGGCGCTGCCCTATGCCGGGACGGCCGATCGCCGTCAGAGCTTCCGCCGTGGCGTCGGCGCGGTCCTCGTCGTGGGACTGCTGGTCGGACTGCCCCCGGCGGTCGCGCAGGACGCCGCCGAGGACGGCACCGCGGAGGGGGACGGGGCCAAGCCGGCTGCCGATCCGCTCAAGAACGCCGCGTGGACGAAGATCGAGCAGGAGAGCAAGGGCATCCGTGACGCCCTCAAGGCGGGGGGCGCGTTCGACGCCGCCGCCCGCGACTTCCTCGTCCGCAAGGCGGTGCCGCAACTGGCCAACGAATCCAACCGGCCGATCATCGACCGCGTCCGCAGGCAACTGCGCGATTTCGTCCTCGTCGGCATCGCCGACGACCGCTCCTTCGACGAGGCCTCGAAGGTGATCGCCGACGCGGCGGTCGCCATCGCCCGGGACAGCGACGCCTCGCGCGCGGCCCGCGTGAACGCCATGCTGCTGGTGGGCGATCTCCGCGGCAAGGACGGCAAGGAGGGCACCGTCTGGGCGCCGGCGGCGGGGTCGCTCGCGGCCGTGGCCGGCGACGCCACGATCGACCCGTCGGTGCGCATCGCGGCGATGGCCGGGCTTTCCCGGCACGCCGACGTGGCCCGCAAGGCGGGCGGGGACAAGGCGACCGACTTCGCCAAGGCGGCCCGTCCGGCCGTGATCGCGATCATCGCCGAGACTCCGTCCGCGGTGCAGCCGGTGGCTTCCGACTGGCTCGCGTCGCGCGCCCTGTCGCTCGTGACGACGGTGATGAAGTCGGCCCCCAAGGACTTCGCCGCCACGCTCGCCAAGCTGGTGGGCGACACCACCCGATCGGTCGACGTGCGGGTGCGGGCCGCGGGCGCGCTCGGGGCCACCGTCACGCCGAAATCGGAGATTCAGGCCGCGGAGACGGTGGGCACGATCACCGGGCTGGCGGTGGCCGTCATCGAGGAGGACGAGGCGGTGCTGCGAGGAAGGCGGTACGAGCAGCAGTTCATGGGGGGTGGTCAGGGGGCCATGGCGGGGATGATGCCGCCGGGCGGCTCGCCGGCCTCCCCGGGAAGAGGGAAGAAGATGATGGGCATGCCGATGGCCCCGGGGGCGATGAGCATGTCGGGGGCGCCGGAGATCGAGGTGCCGCAGCTGGTCCCCGATCAGGCCTTCCGCCGGACGGCGTGGCGGCTGATGACGCTCGCCGACGCCCTCCTCACCGAGGATGGGAAGGCGGGGGTGGCGGCGCTCCTCTCCGGGGAGGACAAGGAGAACTCGAAGGCCTACGCCGAGATCTACCGGGAGGAGGCCAGGAAGATCGACGAGAGCCGCACCGACGACGCCCTGCTCATGGCGATCGCCACCATCCGTCCCGACGAGGACCTGCCCGTGGACGAGGCGGCCCCGGCCGAGGGTGCCCCCGCCGCCCCGAAGCCGGCCTCCGACGAGGCCGACCCGTTCGGCGGCAAGTGAGGGCCGCGGCGGGGAAACCCGACCGGCGG
>CAZMOU010000038.1:0-11683 GCA_964567835.1 uncultured Chitinophaga sp.
ACGTCATCGACTGGGACGCCGTGGGCAAGCGCTTCGCCGCCGCCAAGAAGTGACCAGCCCTTCGCCGACCGCCCGGCAGCCTGCCGCGTGGTCGGTGGCCGATTTCCCCCCCTCTGCTGCGACGCCCCATCCTTCCCGGATGGGGCGTCGCCTTTTCGGCCCGACGGATCGGTCCGCCCCGAGGTGGCGTTGACTCGGTCGCGGCCGCCGGCCTATGTCCCCCCGCGAGCGGCGCCAGCGTGCCGCCGAATCGCCGGGAGATCACTCCGCCATGCAGATGCCCGCATCCTCCCCCCTGCACCGTTCCCGGCGCCCGGCTCCAGGTGGAGCCGGCCCTGTGCGGATCGATCCGCCGGGGTTCCCGATGCGATCGGTGCTTCCGGTGGTGCTGGCGCTGACCCTCGTCGGCCTCACCGGCTGTCGCGGCGGCATGCGGGCGATGACGGCGCCCAAGTGGCCCACCTTCGGCGCGGCGAAGTCGAAGGGCATCGACGCCCCGGCGCTCGCGAGCGTCCCCTCGACCGCGCCGGCGAACGACGCCCCGGTCCCGAAACCGTCCGCGGCGGCGACCCCCTACCCGACCAGTTCCACCCCCGCGGGATACGTCGTCAGCGATCCGTCGTCCCCGGGCGCCGCGTCGGGCGTGATCCAAGCGGCCGCCGCCGATCCGCAGGCAGTGACGTACGGCATCACGCCGCCGCCCGATCCGGTCGCGGCGCAGCCGACGCCTCCGGCACCCGTGGCGGGTGGTGCCGCTCCCGCGGGCATCAGCCCGCAGGTGGGGCCCTACGCCTCGCTCCCCGCCCCCCCGGCCCCGTCGGAGACCCCGACGGCACCGGGCCTTCCGGCCGGAGCGCTCCCCCTCCCTGCCGCGGCCGCTGTCGCGGGCGACCGCGCCGACGGCGCCCTCGCCCCGATCGATCCCCCGCCAGCCGCGGCATTTCCGTCGACCGCCGGGTACGAGCCCACCCCCCGCGTGGCCGATGCGCGTCCCCTCGCCGAGCCCCAGGCCCCGCCCCCCATGGTCCCGGTGGCCGCTGACCCGGCGTCCCTCCCCGCCGGCGGCGTGCCGGCCCGGTATGCCTCCCAGGGGAGCCGCTTCGGAGGGCCCGATGCGTCGCCGCTGCCGGCCGAGGCTCCGGCGGCGCTCGCACCCGCCTTCGCACCCGCCATCGCGCCGGCCGCCGGCGGCGACGTTCCGGCGGTGCCCGGCACGCTTCCGCCGGCTCAGCCCGACGGCCTCACCTCCCCGCCCGTGCGCCGCCCCGACCCGGTCTTCCGTCCCGGTGGCACGTCGAGCTACCGGCCCGCGGAGCAGATCTTCGCCGAGGAGGCGCCGACGCCGCCGTCGAGCGTGCGGACCGCGTCGTTCGAGTCGATCGATCCGCCCCCTTCGGCCGGGTCGCCGGTCGTGCGCTGAAACCGGCTACATTCGGAGCATGCATGCTCCCGTCCGTTTCCACCCCGTCGGGATCCTCCTGGTCGCGCTGGTGACGGCGCTGCCGGGCGCATCGACGGGGTGTGAACCGGGCGCGGGGCCGCATGTCGAGTGGCGGGGAACGCTCACCCTCCCGGGCACGTTCACTTGCGGCGACGGGACGACGCGGTCGCTCGCGGAGACCAGCGGCATCGCCTGGGTCGGCGGCGACCGCTACGTCGCCGCGATGGACGGCGACGACCACCTGCTCGTCCTCCGCGTCGCCGTCGACGACGACGGCGCGCCGCTCGAGGCCCGCGCCGAGGGGACGATCGCACTGGGGGCCGCGCGGGACTGGGAGGACGTGGCGGTCGTCGGCTCGGGGATTGGATTGCGTCTCTTCGCCGTCGAGGAGGGGACGCCGGCGGTGCGGGAGTTTCTCCTCGACGCCGCCTTCTCCGCGGCACGCCCCGTCGCCACCCGGTCCCTGCGGGAGGTGCTCCGCGGCATGCGGCCCAATCGGGGGCCGGAATCACTCGCCGCCTCGCCGGGCGGGGAGTGGCTCTGGACCGCGAACGAGGAGACGCTCGAGGGGGACGGGCCGGCGGTGCGCGACGGCGTCCCGGCGCGTGTCCGGTTGGTGCGGATCCCGGTGCCGGCAACTGTGGGTCGGCCCCCGACGGAGGACCCCGTCGTCGATCGGCGCGAGTGGGTCTACGAGACCGATCCCCCGCACGACCGTGTCGGCCTCGGTCTCGGCCCGGTATTCTCCGGCGTGGTGGCGATCGTGGCGCTCGATGAACGGCGGCTCGTCGTGCTCGAGCGCAGTGCCGGCATCGGCCTTCCGCCGTTCGAGAGCCGGATCTTCCTGGTGGACGTGACCGGACAGCGCGGAGCCGCGCCCGCCGTCGACGTGGCGACCGCCGCACCGCTCCCCAAGCGCCTGCTGTGGCGTGGTTCCCTGGGGGTGAACCTCGAGGGGCTGTGCGCCGGGCCCGGCCTCGACGACGGCCGGCGCGTCCTCGTGGGCGTGGCCGACAACGCCGCCGGCGAGCGGAAGCCCGACGGGACCCGCGGCCCGAGCAACCCCGTCGTGGTCTTCACGCTCGGCGACGGGGATGGGTCGGGGGAGGCGGAGGGCGACGGGTCGGGAGGGTGATTCGCCCGCGGACCCTGACTCGCATGACGGCCGGCGGCCGGCGGAGGATCGCGGGGACGCCCTCCCCCGCGACGCTCACCAGCCCATCACCATGTTCGACTCGATCACCTTCCTCGCCCGCTCCAGGTCGTCCCCCGTCTCGTGCATGTAGAGACGGATGGCGTGGAGCTTGTCGCCGGCGGCCCGGGCGAGGCATTCCCGGGCGGTGTGGCAGGGATCGTGGGTGGACGACGTCAGGCCGAGCGCCGACTTCGAGATCACCCAGCAATCGCGCGGACGCTTGGTGATCCGGACGACATGCTCGCCGGGATAGGCATCCTCGACGACGGCGGCCGCGGCTTCCTCGTCGGCGGCCCACGAAATGATGATGTGGGCCCCGGTTTCGATCTCGAACAGCGGCATCGGCTCGTCTCCCGCGGTGCCCGTGACCTTACGCCCGCCCCCCCACGTCGTCAATGAAAGCGTCGGCAGCCCGGCGGCCGTCACGGGCGGGCCGCGCCGGAGGCGGCCGAGCCGCGCTCGATGCAGCCGTTCACCGGGGCGGTCCGGACCCGGTCGGGCGGCGGACGACGCGCCGGCCCGCCGATCGGCGGCTTGCTAGAATGGGGTCGATGCATTCCCAGACCGGGTGCCGAGGCCGATGGAATACGATCGCGACGGGTTCCGCATCCCACCCCGGTTCGAAGCGCCCCGCGCGGAGGACGACTCCTTCGGGCCGGTGGTGGCCCGTTCGACGCGGCTCGATGCCGACGCCCGCGGCTCGGGAGTGGCTGGTCCGCGGCGGCGTGCGGGGGCCGCCAAGCGATTCGTCGTGGGCGGGGCGTTCCTCGCGCTCATCCTCGGCGCCGTCGTCGGGCCGGTGGTGATGCCGGCGGTGCGCGAGGCTGTGATCGACTGGTCGCTCGCCGAGGCGGAGGTCGCCGAATCGCGGGGGGACGTGGCCGGCGCCCTCGGCCACGTGGAACGCGCGGTGCACTGGGGGGGCGAGCATGCCGGCCTTCCCGCGCTGTTGTGTGTCCGTGGCCAACTGCGCCTGGAGAACGGCGACGCCCGGGGGGCGCTTGCCGACGCGGACCGAGCCGTGGCGATCGCCCCGGCCACGCCGCAGCCGCTCCGTCTGCGGGCGATCGTCAACGTCGTGGAGGGACGGCCGGAGCAGGCGCTCGCCGATGCCAAGGCGGTGCTCGCCCTCGACGTCCGCGGGAATCCCGAGGCGCTCAACCTGCTCGCCTACACGCGGGCCCTCGTCCGCCGCGAGTTGCCCGAGGCGCTCGGGGACATCGAGCAGGCCCTGGCGCGGAGCGGCGAGGAATCGCCCGAGCACCTCGACACGCGCGGCTACGTGCTGCACCTCCTCGGCCGCCATGCCGAGGCGATCGACGACCTGAACCGGGCGATCGACGGGATGCAGGAGGCCCGGCGTCGCCTCGCCTCCCTCGTGGGGAGGATCGATCGGGTGGAGATCGACCGGCGCCTCCGCATCAACGACCATGGTCTGGCGGTGATGCACCAGCACCGCGGCGAGGCCTGTGCCGCGGCCGGATTCGCCGCCCAGGCGGAACAGGACTTCGAGGTGGCGCGACGGAAGGGCTACGATCCCGGGCGGGGCATCTTCTGACGCGTCCCGGCGCCGTCGGAACGCGTCGCCGGCAGCACCTTTTTTGCCGCCGCGGCGCACGGGGTTTCACGCGGCCCGCCCCTTGCTATACTCGGGGCCTTGCGAGGCGGTGACCCGTCATCACCCTCGCCGAGCACGGGGTGCCATCGGGCTCCCGCCGGGCACGGTGCGGTGGAAAACGGGGGTGTAGCTCAGTTGGTTAGAGCGCCAGCCTGTCACGTTGGAGGCCGCGGGTTCGAGTCCCGTCACCCTCGCTGACCGCCCCGCACCTTCCGGTCCACGGCTTTTCGGCGTCGGTCGCATCCCCCTGACATTGCGTGCGATGCGATGCGCGGCGGGGCGGTTCCGCCGCGTGGTGTGCCACCCGATGGTGTGCCACCCCATGCTGTGCCGCCCCCCCGCGCCGGGCGGCGAACGGGCAATCTGTCGTTGGCCGCGCCTAGGCCAACTCGTCGAGCCAGGCCCGCATCTCGTTGTCGTACTCGCTCGCCAGCCCTCCGACGATGAGCTGGCGGTGGAAGCTCGCCGCCCCGTCCTTGGCATGGTCCGCATCCTCGGCGCTCGCGAAGCGCACGAGCGGATCGGTGGCCACGAGGCGGCGGATGAAGTTCATGAGGAGCTCGTTGCAGGCGACCTCCGCCGGCAGCAGCTGCGGCAGCCGGCCGCCGAGCGCCCGCTTCGCCTCGAGGAGCTCGCGGTAGGCGTCGAGATCCTTGAAGGTGGGTTGGCCGGAGAGCATCTCCACCAGGACGTAGCCGAGGCTGGCGAGGTCACTCTGGGGCGTCATGTCCCGTCCCTCGAGCACTTCGGGCGCCGCGAAGGCGGGGGTGCAGGTGCGGTGCGGGGGAGGGTCGTCCAGGGCCACGGCGGAGCCGATGTCGATGATCTTCGCGTTGCCGGTGCGCTTGATCATGATGTTGCCAGGCTTGATGTCGCCATGGACGATCCCCTCGCGGTGGAGGGCCGCCAGCGCCGCCAGGCACTCGCGCACGATGGCGATCGCCACCCCGGGCTTGAGGCGCGACTGCGCCGGTCCGGCGGTGACGACGCAGTCGTTGAGATACTTCCAACGCCGGTCGTCGACGCACGCCCTCGTCCGCGTGAGCAGGTCCTTCGCCAGCAGCTGCGAGAGGTCGTGGCCGTCGATCCACTCCATCTGCATGATGCGGATGCGGCGCTGCTCGATGAAATTGTGGACATCGAGCAGGTTGTCCTGCTGGATGAGGGCCACGCGAGAGGCCACCTTGGCGATCCGTTGCATCGCCTCGACGTACAGCTCCTCCGAATCGTAGCGCTCGGGGGAGAAGAACTTGAGGGCCACCGGGATCGTGAAGGAGTCGGAGCCACGCCGGGTGGAGAGGTAGACCACCCCCTGGCCCCCGTGGCCGAGCTGGCGCTCGAGGTGGTGGTGCTCGGTCCAGGAGAGCCGCCGCCCCTGGAGAAGCTCGGCGTAGAGCTTGAGCAGTTCCTGCGGGCAGCGGCTGGAGACGCTTCCCTCGAGCGTCACCGTGGGCCGTCCCTCCTGGATGATGGTGGTGGACATCGGGGCGATCACCAGTCAGGACGGGGTTCGGGGAAGCCGAGGCGTTTGTCGACCACGTTCAGGAGCGGCTCCCCCCCGAGAAACCGTCGGAGATTGTCGCAGAAAAAGTCGGTCATTGCATCGATTCGGCGCCACGACTGCCCGCCGACGTGCGGGGTGACGATCAGCCGCGGAGCCGTCCACAGCCGGCTCTCCGGCGCCGGCGGTTCGTCCGGGGTGACGTCGAGGGCGGCGGAGTCGAGCCGGCCGCTCTCGAGGGCGTCGACCAGGGCGTTCTCGTCGACCATCTTCCCGCGGGCCATGTTGACGAGGATCGCCCCCGGTTTCATCGCCGCGAAGGCGGCGGCGTCGAGGAGATTCCGCGTCGCCGCGGTGAGCGGGGCGCAGAGGAAGAGGATGTCGACCTGCGGGAGGATCTCCCACAGGCTCTCGGGGGGCCCGAGACACTCGATATGGTCCGGCCTCCGGACGGGAAAATAGTCGGTGGCGAGGATCCGGACGTTGAAGGGGATGAGCACGCGGGCCAGCCGGCGGCCGTTGCCTCCGAAGCCGACGATGCCGACCGTCGCATCGGTGAGGTCCTTCGTCGGCCGGCGGACGAACTCTCGCTTCGCCTGCTGATCGAGGAAGAGCGGCAGGCGCCGCGTGCAGGCGATCGCCAGGCCGATCCCGTGCTCGGCCACCTGATCGGCGAGCACGCCCGAGGCGCTCGTGACCACGATCTCCGAGCCGACGACCGACGGCACGAGGCAGTGGTCGAGACCGGCCGCCGACGACTGGATCCACCGCAGGCGCCCCCGCCGGACGACCTCTTCCCACGGGACCGGCACCTTCGGATGGCCGCAGAAGAGATCGCAGTCGGGCAGTTCGGCGGCGACGCGTTCCTGGCCGGCGTCGACGATCTCGGCGTCGGGCACGACGGACCGGATCTGGTCGACGTGCCGGCCTTCGACCGGATAGCAGAGAACGAGTTTCATCCGCGGATTTTCGCAGGAGCGGGGCCCCGCCGGCAAGTCCGCGCCGGCCGACCGCTCCGTGCCGCCCGAAAACCCGATCGAGCCGAGGCGATCGACGAACGCCTCGCCTCGAGAGGACGTGATTCTCGCGCCAATCTCGCGGGCTGCTTCGCCGAGCCCAGGCCGCGGATCCACCCCCGTATCGGGGCCCACGCTCGTCGCCGTCGGGTTCGGGGGGGCGGGTTGGCAGCAGGCGAGGCGGCGAAGCGTGAGAGGTCCGCTCCGCGGCCATGGGGAAGAGCGTCACCCAAGGCCCGGCCCGGCAAGCGGTGGCGGAGGAGCGTCAGGGCCCTCCGCCACCGCTGCCCTTATCGTCAAGCGACGAGCATGTCACGACGCCGGCGCCGCTCGATCATCGCGCACACGCCAGCGACGAGGGAAAAGGCACTCCCGCCCGTGGCCGGGTCGATCTCGGGGACGGCGGCGATGTTCACAGTCAAGCTGTCCGCAGTCGCGCCGCTTCCCCATGAGTAAGTGGCGGTCCCCGGGGTCAAGCCCAATGCGCTCAGCGTCGTGTGAGCGAAGGTGGCGCTGCTTGAAAGTGGATTACCGGACACGTATCCAGTTGGAACGAGGAGGTAGCCGACATCTCCACTGAGGCCGACGGAATCACCGGTGCCGCTCGTAGCCCCCGTAAATCCTCCTGTACCAAAACTGGCGGGACCGCTGATGCCGGTGTACTTGTCTTGCGTGACACCAAAAATGGGTCCGACTTGCATGAATGCGTAGGTCGAGTCGAGGCACGCTCCACCATTGAATGTGCCGGCATACGTAAGGCCGGCCAGATTGATCGTGCCGACGCCTGTCGCAATGACGTCGCTTCCCACTTGGGAGAAACTGACGATCACTTCGGCAACCGCCATCTTGGTAAACAGCATCAATGCCAGTGTTGCCGCACATGCCACAGACTTCTTTTTCATGATTCCTCGCCTCTCATATGAAGGTGCCTGCCAAGTGGGTCCTCTGGGGTTTCCCTGTTTACGATAGAGGGCCGTCCATGAAAGGAAGTCACGGAGCGTCACCCAAGGCCCGGCGAGCGGTGGCGGAGGAGCGCCAAGCCCCTCCGCCACCGCTGCCTTGAGCGTCAAGTATCGTCAAGCGACGAGCATGGCCCGCCGACGCCGCTGCTCGATCATCGCAAGCACGCCAGCGACGAGCGAGAGGGCGCTGCCGCCCATGGCCGGGTCGATCTCGGGGACGGCAGCCGAACCCGTTGTGCCAAGAACCCAAGCACTACCGTCGACCGGGCTAAATGCACTTGTAGTCCAAAGTGGGTTTTCCTCAATAGCAGCCTTGTATTGGGTGTTGTAACCAAATCCGTAATCTCTAGCGTTGGACCATTGCAGATAACTGTAAAGCGGAGTGTTTTTCGAAATGAGGTTAAAGTCCGCATTAGTGTGTAGAAGGAGTTGACTGGACGTCGCTGCGAGAGTGCCAGAAAGAAACTTCGCCGGATCGCCCGCGTTATTCGCAAAAACGTAGCTCGTCGATTCCTTCGATGCCGTGATGTTCCACGCCGTGATCGCACTAGCATCCGTAAACGTGCCGACTCCCGAGACCGTAATGGTTCCGGCCAGCGACCAGCCATTCTGCCCGGCTGCATAATTCGTGACGTCGTAGATGATGTCGGCGAACGACGGGGTGGCGGTCCCGGCGAGGGCGAAGGCCGCGAGGGCCGCGATCGCCCATGATCGAACGTGGCGTGTCATGGTGTTCGTGCATTCCTGTCGTTGGTGGATGAGACGAAAGAGAGCGTCCGGGGTCGACGATCGACCAAGTCAGGAGGCTATCCCCTGCCCCGCTCGCCACAATTCCCCCGACGACAAAAGTGACGAAATGGGAAATCCGTGCACGAATCGGGATTGAGCCCCTGCGGCTCGCGCCGCGGCACGACGAACATCGCGGTCCGGCGGGCGCACTCCCGATTCGGGAAAGCCTCACCCTCCGCTCGGGGGCGACGATCGCCGGCGCGCATTCGGAAGTGACGGTGAGGCCAAGGCGGGGAGACTCTGCGGGCAAGCCGGGCCTGTCGCCGCCGCCCTCGTGGAGGTGAAAGCGACGTCGGTGTGCCATACTTTCAGACTGCCGGCGCCCCGCCCTTTCCCGCGATTCTCCGATGCCCCTCTCCACCGTCATGAGCCCCGATCTCCCCGGTGCCATGGCCGCCGATGGGCGCGCGCGGCGGCGCTTGGGCTGGCGGCGGGGGCAGATCGTCTGGGTGTTTCAGGCGCTGTTCTGGCTGGCGGTCGGCGCGACGCTCTGCGGGTTCTCCGTGGCCTTGCGCCCCGACGAGCCGCTCCCGTGGGGGGCGATCGGTCTGCGGGTCGTCACCGGCTTCGCGGTCACGAGCCTCATCGACCTGCTGTTCCGACTGCCGGCCCTGCGGGCCCTGCCCCGTGCGCAGCGCTGGCCGCTGCTCGTGATCGTGGCGGTTCTGGCGATGGCGATGACCCTGGCGACCGCCCTGTGGCTGCTCCGCGAGGGACCGATGATCCAGCAGACCGGGAGGGCCCTCGCCCCCTTCGCCCCGCGACTCGTGGCGACGCTCATGTGGTGCGCGATCTACCTCGGGATCGACCTCCTCGACGACATCCACGAGTCGGAGATGCAGTTTTTTCAGGCGGCGGCCATCGCTGCCGCCGCCGAAAACAGGGCCATTCAAGCCGAGTCGCTGGCCCGGCAGCACGAGCTGCGGCAATTGCAGGAGCAGATGAACCCGCACTTCCTCTTCAACGCGCTCAACGCCGTGGCGGCGAGCAAGAACGACCCCGCCGCCGTGGAGCAGGTGACGCAGGATCTCTCCGAGTATCTGCGCTTCGCCCTCCGGGAAGCCGGCACGCTCGAGCCGCTCTCCCGGGAACTCTACGCCCTGGAAAAGTATCTGGCGGTGCAGCAACGGCGGTTCGGCGACAACCTCGTCTGCCGCATCAACGCCGACCGGGTCGCGCCGCGGGTGCTCGTGCCTCCGATGCTGATCCAGCCGCTCCTGGAAAACGCGCTCCACTACGGCGCCCAGACCAGCGGCATGCCGCTGAAAGTCGACGTGCGTGCGAGCGTGAAGGACGACCGTCTCGAAGTCGTCGTGGCCAACTCGGGCCGATGGGTGACGCCCGACGTCACGCGGTCGCCGGGGACGGGCGTCCGCTCGTTGCGGAGAAGGCTCGAGCTGCTCGTCGACAGAAGCGCCACCGTCGATGTCCGGCTCGATCCCGATCTCGACGGCGGCTGGGTGCGGATCGTCATCCGCATGCCAGCGAGCGTGAGACCCCACGCGGCGGACCGGTCCGGCGAGCCGGCGTGACGGTCGATCTTCACTCCGAAAAAAGACACCGCCGGACACTCACCGATGCTCACCGCCCTGCTCGTCGACGACGAACCGCTCGCGAACGAACGGATGCGGGGCCTGCTCGCCGAATGCGGCGGGGTGGAATGCATCGGCGTCGCCGGCAGCGTGGAGGGGGCGAGAAACGCCCTCGAGACGCTCCGTCCAGACGTGATCTTTCTCGACGTGGAGATGCCGGGAGGCACGGGGCTCGACGTGCTGCCGAGCGTGCCGGAGGGGATGCAGGTGGTGTTCGTGACCGCCCATGAGAAGTACGCGGTGGAAGCCTTCGCGGTTGCCGCCCTCGACTATCTCCTGAAGCCGGTCAGCTCGGAGCGGCTCTCCGAGACGCTGCGGAGGCTGAAGAAGGTCGCAGGCCTGCAGCCGCCGCGGACGGCCACGGCGACCGAGGCACGCGGCGCGGAGGGCGACGACGACCCGGTCGCGAGCCCTGGCGGACCTGGCGGCTCGAGACTCGGCGACACGATCCACTTGCGGCTGTCCCACGCGAAGCGGACGGTGGCGGTGACGATCGATGACATCTGCTGGATCGAATCGCTCCAGAATTACACCCGCGTCTGCCTGCGGAACCCGGGGCGCCTCCACCTCTTCAGGCGTCGGCTGGGGGAGTGGGAAGCCGACCTGCCCGCGGGCCTGTTCGCCCGGCTGGGGAGGTCGCTGCTTGTCCGCACCGATTCCATCGAGGAGACGGAGTGGCAGTCGCGCAACGCCAAGGTCTTGAGGTTCGGGGCCGGCGTCGAGCCGCTCGTCATCGGCCGGCTCGCCGCGATGCGGCTCCGGGACATCCTCGAAGGTGGGGGCGAAGGGGCTTCGTGAGCTGAAAAGGGAGGACGTCTGCCGCGCGGCGTGCCATCTACGCGGAAAAACGCCATTCTTGTCGGGCCGAAGGCCGGGCTCGGCCCCGGAGGGCGGGGGCGGTCCCGGCCTGCACCTTGTCGGCCGGGGTTTTCTTGGTTCAATTGAAGGCTTCGGACGTCGGCGGGTTCGTTCCGGTGGCCGCAAGAGGCGCTCTTGGGCGGCATGCTCACCGGGGGGAAGTCCCTGGAACGGTCCCGTCCGATCGATGGGGCGAACGGGTGGGGCGTCGGTCGGGTCGTGTTTCAACCGAGCGCGTGAACAAAGGGCTCGCAATGCGTTCGACCGTCCTTGCCGTGGCAGCGCTTGCGTTCCTGCGGATCGTCATCGGCATGCACTTCTTCCTCGAGGGGCTCTCCCACCTCCGCGACCCCTCCTGGTCGAGCGTCGGATTCCGCAAGGCCGCGGTCGGTCCGCTCGCCGAGTGGTACCGCTCCGAACTGCCCCAGACCGGGGATTGGTCGGGCACGCTCGGCCGTGTCGACGGCCGCGACGTCCGTGAGGCCGCCGAGGACTGGCAACGCAGCGTACGGGCCGGTTGGGAGGCGACGCTCGCCCGGCGGGAGAAGGTGGCACCGCTCGCCCCCGACCAGCAGACAGCGGCGAAAACGGCCCTCGATGCGGCGGCGTCCGCGCTCGACGCCGCGGTGGCCTCGTGGGGCGAGGATCTCGCCGACTACCGCCTCCAGGTCGCCCGCCTCCGTTCCGCCGAGGTCCAGCCCGCCGCGGCCG
>CAZMOU010000038.1:11693-28861 GCA_964567835.1 uncultured Chitinophaga sp.
GTGCCGAAGGACAGAAGTCCTCCGTGGAAATCCCCTTCGCCCGCGACCGGGTCGCCAAGCAGCGCAAGGAACTCGCCGGCAAGGTGGCGGGGTGGTCGCGCGAGGCCGACGCCATCGGCGTCAAACTCGTCGCCGACTGGGACGCCTCCCTGTCGCGAGAGCAGCTGAACAAGGTCGCGGCCACGAAGGAGCCCTCCAAGCTCTGGAAGGCCGACCGGTTCGTCGCCTGGGCGCTGGTCACGATCGGGGCCTGCCTCGTCGTCGGCTTCCTCGTGAAGTTCAACGCCGTGGGCGGGGCCCTGTTCCTGGCGAGCGTCGTCGCCGCCCAGCCCTTCTGGGTTCCGGGTGCGATCGCGACCTACGACCAATGGGTGGAGATGGCCGCCCTCCTCGTCATCGCCTGCATGCCGGTCGGCGGCTGGAGCGGGCTCGACTACTTCCTCACATCGTGCTGTGCCTCGTGGTGCGGCCGGAACCCACTCAAGGTGCGTGGATGAACCTGACGGAATCCCAGAAACAGATCGGCAAAGACAACTTCCGCGACGTCGTCGAGATCACGCGCCGCGACTTCCTCGGCGGCACCGTCGCCGCGGGTCTGGCCAGCGGCGTCGGCCTCGGGTCGCTCTACTTCGGCTACGGCCGCAGCGTGGGCAACCCGCTCCGTGTCGGTTTCCTCGGCACCGGCGACGAGGGGAGCGTGCTCATCGGGGCCCACACCCCGGATTACCTGCAGGTGGTCGCGATCGCCGACATCCGCCCCTACAACGTCTTCCGCGCCTTCCACGGCGACGTCTCGAGCCCGAGTGCCAACACCGCCCGGCCGGGGCTGATGGCGAAATACGGCTGGAAGACCGAGGACGAGGCGCGCCGGCAGGTCAAGGTCTACGGCGCCTACGAGGAACTCCTCGCCGATCCCGACATCGAGGCGGTCGTCATCGCGCTGCCCCTGCACCTCCACGCCCCCGCGGCCGTGAAGGCGATGCGTGCCGGGAAGCACGTGCTGACGGAGAAGCTGATGGGGCACTCGATCCACGAGTGCAAGGAGATGGGGCGGGTGTCGCGCGACACCGGCAAGATCCTCGCCACCGGCCACCAGCGGCACTACAGCGTCCTCTACGACAACGCCGTCCACACCATCGGGAAGGCGAAACTGCTCGGCGACCTCCATTCCATCCGCGCCCAGTGGCACCGCGGCAATCTCCCCGGCAAGGATTCCTGGAAGCCGCCGATGCCCGGCGACGAGGGCTCGCTCAAGAAGCTCGCCGGCTGGAAGAAGGATCTCGAGAACGCCAAGCCGGCCGACATCGACGGGCTGCAGAAGAAGATCGCCCAGATGGAGGCCCAGATCCTCGACAAGGACGTCGACGCGGCGAAGTACGGGTACTCCCAGATGACGCTCGGCGACGGGAGCACGCGTGCCCCGCTCGAGGAATTGATCCGCTGGCGGCTCTGGAACCGCACCGGGGGGGGCCTGATGGCCGAACTCGGCAGCCACCAACTCGACGCCGCCGGGATCTTCGTCTCGGCGATGCACGGTGACGGCAAGAAGGTGAAGCCGCTCACCGTCACCGCCGTGGGCAACCGCAGCATCTTCCCGGCCGATCGCGAGATCGACGACCATGTCTACTGCATGTACGAATACCCCGCCCCGGGGTACGAGGAGGACCAGAACAAGAAGGTCGTCGTCACCTACTCGTCGATCAACGGCAACGGCTTCGGCGACTACGGCGAGGTGGTGATGGGGACGAAGGGCACGCTCGTCCTCGAGCGGGAGCAGGAGGTGATGCTCTACAAGGACAGCGCCAAGGACACGCGAGTCACGGTCGCCAAGACCAAGGACGGCGGCCCGACCCTCGACACCACCGAGAGCGGCGGCGGCAAGACGGTCGCCGCCGGCGGCCCCGGGGGCGAAGGGGCCCCTCCGTCGCGGGGATACACCGAGGAACTCGAGCATTGGGCCTGGTGCATCCGCAATCCCGATCCGGCCAACCAGCCGCGCTGCAAGCCGGAGGTGGCGATCGCCGACGCCGTGATCGCCCTGGTGAGCAACATCGCGCTGGCCAATCCCTCCACCCGGGCCCGGATCGATTTCAAGCCGGAGTGGTTCGACATCGCCAGCGACGAGACCCCGGAGGGGATCGCTCCGGACGTCAACCGCGACATCTATTCCTCGTGAGGGCCGGGCCGGGGTGGCTTTCTGAAACGTCGCCCCGCCGCGGCTGGACTGTTTTCCGCGGCCGGACATAATAGGCGGGCGAGGTCCCCTCTCGGGGACCCCACCCGTGCCGCCGATTCTGGACGGCGGCACTCACCGGTGGGCGCAGCTTCTGGCGGAGCGGCGCCTGCGTTGGAGAGCAGTCATGTCACTGCGGACGAAGTCCAGGCGCGGTCGGGGGTTCTCGGCCGCCGCGTTTCTTTCGGCCCTTTCTGCGTGGGCCCTGTCGATCACCACCACCGCCGGCCTCGCGGCGGTCGGCTGGTTCGGTCATGCCACCCATTGGACGTTCGGATTCGGGGACCACGGCGGGGGACACGCCGCCGTGGGTCACGCCGAACCCGGCCATGAGGCCGCCGCCCCGAGCGAGGGCAAGGTCGGCGACGGCACGGTCCGCTTCCCCTCCAAGGAGGCGCTCGAGCGGACCGGCATCGAGGTGGTCCCGGTGGAACGGCGGCCGATCGTGAGCGAACTCGAGGTCGCCGGCGTCGTCGATTACGACGAACGCCGCACCGCCCAACTCTCCTCCCGGGTGGGCGGGAGCATCTGGCTGGTGGCGAAGCATCTGGGCGACGTCGTCCGCAAGGGGGAGGTCCTGCTCGTCATCGACAGCCAGGACGTGGGCCGGCTCAAAGCCGATTTCCTCAACGCGCTCGTGACCTTCGAGTCGAGGCGCGAGCAGATGGCGATCCTCGAGGAGGTCCAGGGGGCGGTGATGGGTCGGCAACTGCGCGAGGCCCGGGCGGCCCTCCGCGAGTCGCGCATCCATCTGGTGAACGCCGAGCAGGCACTGGTCAACCTGGGTCTGCCGGTGGCGATCGCCGACTACGAGTCGATCGGCGACGAGGCCCGGGCGGAGCGGATCCGCTCCGCGGGCCTGCCGCCCGGTCTGATCGACGGCCTCGACGGCGACCCGGTGACCTCCAATCTCCTTCCGCTCCTCGCCCCCTTCGACGGCGTGGTGGTGGGACGCGACGTGGTGGTGGGCGAGGTGGTCGAGGCGGCGAAGCCGATCTTCGAGGTGGCCGACGTGTCGCGGATGCTCCTGGTTCTCAAGGTCGACAAGGAGGACGCCGACAAGGTGGCCATCGGCCAACCGGTGCGGTTCCGCCCCGACGGTTCCGACGAGGAGTACGAGAGCCGGATCACCTGGATCTCGACCGAGGTCGATCAGTCGACGCGCACGCTCCAGGTGCGTGCCGAGGTCGACAACAGCGGGCCGGCGCCCGTCGCCGCCCATGCCGGCCTCCGTGCCCACACCTTCGGGAGCGGTCGGATCGAGATCGACCGGCGCGGGACGGCGGTGGTCGTCCCGCACCGGAGCGTGCAGTGGGACGGCAGCAGGTGGGTGGTGTTCGTGCCCGCCGGCGACGTGGCCTTCACCGCCCGCGAGGTTCGTCCCGGAATCCGTGCCGGGGACGTCGTGGAGATCGTCGGCGATCCGATCGGGGGGCCGCTCGAACGGGTGGTGGGCTCCGGCAGCCACGTCCTCAAGAGCCAGGTCCTCCTCGAGAGGATGGAGTCCGGCGAATTGTGAACGACGCGCCGTTCCGGGCGCCCGGGGTCCGGCCGGCGTCGTGGTGACGGGAACGTCTCTCCTTCCCCTCCTCCCTCCCCCGCCCCTCCCCCGACGGGAGCGGCTCCACGGCCGGTGGCCGTAGCGAGGTTCGTCCGCAGCCATGCTCGACTCCATCATCGCCTGGTCACTGTCGCGCCGTCTCGCCGTGCTGCTCGGTGCGGGTGTCGTCTGCCTCGTCGGCTGGGTCGCCGTGCGCGGCCTCGTCATCGACGCCTTCCCCGACACCACCCCCGTCCAGGTGCAGGTCAACACCGTCGCCCCCGGCATGGTGGCGGAGGAGGTGGAGCGGCAGATCACCTTCCCGGTCGAGTTGGCGATGGGGGGCATGCCGGGGCTCGAGGACATCCGCAGTGCGAGCATGTTCGGCCTGTCGGTGGTCATCGTCACCTTCCGCGACGGCACCGACATCTACTTCGCGCGGCAGTTGATCAACGAGCGTCTGGGGACGGTGGAGGTCCCGCCGGGGGTGGCCCGACCGGAGATGGGGCCGGTGTCGACCGGCCTTGGCGAGGTCTTCCACTACCTGCTGGTTCCCCGGGGGATGAGCCTCACCGACGTGAAGACGCTGCAGGAGTGGACCCTCAAGCCGGCCCTCCGGGCGGTTCCCGGCACGGCGGAGGTGAACGCCTGGGGGGGGCTCAACAAGCAGTACCAGATCCGGGTCGATCCGTCGCTGCTGCGCCGCTACGACCTGTCGTTCGACCAGGTGGTGGCGGCGGTCCCGAGGAACAACTTCAACGTCGGCGGCGGTTCGATCGACCGCGGAGGCGACGCCGTGCTCGTCTACGGGGTCGGCCGGACGGTCGACCCGGAGCAGATCGGCCGCATCGTCATCGATTCCCGCGACGGCGTTCCCATCCGGATCCGCGACGTCGGCGAGGTGGTCATCGGCCACGAGATCCGCAAGGGCGCCGTGACCGCCGGCGGCGAGGGGGAGGTGGTCCTCGGCCTCGGATTCATGCTCATGGGGGAGAACAGCTACGCGGTCACCACGCGGCTCCGCGACCGCTTCGAGGCGCTCCTCCGCACCCTTCCGGAGGGAGTCGAGGCGAGGGTCGTCTACGACCGCACGAAACTCATCGACCGCGTCATCGCCACGGTGCGGCAGAACCTGCTCGAGGGGGCCTTCCTCGTCGTCGTCATCCTCTACATGATGCTCGGCAACCTGCGGGCGGGCCTCGTGGCCGCGACGGCGATCCCGCTGTCGATGATGTTCGGGTTCATCGGCATGTGGCAGGCGGGGATCGCCGCCAGCCTCCTCTCGCTCGGGGCCATCGACTTCGGCATCGTCGTCGATTCCTCTGTGGTGGTCATCGAGAGCATCCTCGAGAAGATCGCCCACCATCCGGGGGCCACCGGCGCGGCGCGGCTGAAACTCGTCCGCGAGGCCACCTCGGCGGTGAAGAAGCCGGCCTGCTTCGGGCAGCTGATCATCATGATCGTCTACATCCCGATCCTCACCCTGGAGGGGGTGGAGGGGAAGATGTTCCGGCCGATGGCGCTCACGGTGGTGTTCATCCTCATCGGGTCGCTCATCCTCTCGCTCACCGTCGTGCCGGTGCTGTCGAGCATCTTCCTGCCGAAGCGGGTCGACGCCCACGACGTCCTCCTCGTGCGCCTCCTCCGCGCCGCCTACCGGCCGGCGCTGCGGCTGTGCCTGTCGGCACGCGGCACGCTCGCCATGGCCGCCGTGGCGATCCTCTTCATCACGGTGCTGCGGGCCGCGAGCCTGGGCACCGAGTTCGTCCCCAAGCTCTCCGAGGGGGACATCGTCCTCGGCATCATCCGCGCGCCGGGCACGAGCATCGAGGAGTCGTGCCGGATGAACACGCGCATCGAGAAGGCGCTGCTCGACACCTTTCCCCACGAGGTGGCCCAGGTGTGGAGTCGTGTCGGCACCCCCGAGGTCGCCACCGACGCCGGGGCCCTCGAGGGGACCGACATCTTCGTCGCCCTGCGGCCGCGGGACGAATGGAAGGCGGCCCGGACGCAGGCCGGTCTGGTGGAGGCGATGAACGCCGTCGTCGAGGGGATACCGGGGCAGATCATCTGGTTCACGCAGCCGATCGAGCAGCGCATCAACGAGATGGTCTCCGGCGTGCGGGCCGACATCGCGGTGAAGGTGTTCGGCACCGATCTCGACCGGCTCGTGGCCAAGGCCAACGAGGTCGCCGCGGTGATCCGGCGCGTCCCGGGCGGGGCCGACGTGGCCGTGGAACAGGTGGCCGGGCAGCCGATCCTCAAGGTCTCCGTGCGGCAGGACGAGATCGCCCGCTACGGGATCGCCGCCCAGGAGATCCTCGACGTCGTGGAGAGCGTCGGCGGCAAGGCGGTGGGCCAGATCGTCGAGGGGCAGTTCCGCTTCCCGATCGTGGTGCGGTTGCCGGAGGGGTTGCGGGCCGGGCCCGAGGCGCTCGCCGGCATCGCGCTGCGCTCCCCGGCCGGCGAGATCGTCCCCCTCGAACGCGTCGCCGACATCGAGTCGATCCGTGGTCCGAAGTACGTCACGCGGGAGTGGAGCGAGCGGCGCGTCGTGGTGCAGTGCAACGTCCGCGGACGCGACGTGGGCGGTTTCGTCGCCGAGGCCCAGGAGGCGATCGCCGAGGCGGTCGAGCTTCCCGAGGGTCAGTTCCGCGTCGTGTGGGGGGGCCAGTTCGAGAACATGCAGCGGGCCCAGAAGCGGCTCGCGATCGTGGTGCCGCTGGCGCTGCTGCTCATCCTGGTGCTGCTCTACCTGACCTACCGAAACGTCGCCGACACGGCGCTCTTGTTCGTCAGCGTCCCCTTCGCCTGCGTCGGGGGGATCTGGGCGCTGGCGGCCCGGGGGATGCCGCTGTCGATCTCGGCGGCGGTCGGGTTCATCACCCTCTCCGGCGTCTCGGTGCTCAACGGGATGGTGCTCGCAAGCGCGCTGCGCGAGCGCCTGGCCCGCGGGACGGCCCGCGACGTCGCCATCGAGGAGACGGCGTCGGCGTCGCTCCGCACGATCGTGATGACGGCGCTCGTGGCGAGCCTCGGCTTCATCCCCATGGCCGTGAGCGAGGGGACCGGCGCCGAGGTGCAACGGCCGCTGGCGACGGTGGTGATCGGGGGGGTGATCACGAGCACGCTGTTCACCCTCTTCATCCTCCCGGCGCTCTACCGGCTCGTGCTCGGGGTCTCGCCGGCGCCGGTCCTCCCCAAGGAATGGGCGGCGAAGGAGTGAGCGCCGTCCCTCACCGGGAGCCGTGGCGGACGACGAAGTCGACGACCGGCGTCGGGTCGTCGAGGCCGTGGGGATGGTGGCCGACGCCCGGCTTGTGGATCACCTCGATGGTGCCGCCGAGGGCACGGTAGCGGGCCTCGACGACCAGCGCGTTCTCCTCCGGCGGGACGACGTCGTCGGCGTCGCCGACGACGTGGATGAGGGCGATGCCCGCGTCGGCGAGCCGGGCGAGCGTGTCGACGGGATTGCCCTGCCAAGCCAGCGCCGCGGCGTCGTCGGGAAATCCGTAGAGCCGCTTCAACTCGGCCCAGTCGGCCGCGCTCCCCTTCCCCTTCCGACCGGCGATGCCCCCGCCGGGCCAGCTGCGGAAGTCGCAGACGCCGGCGTCACCGTAGATCACGGCGACCTTGTCGGGATGCTCGGTGGCGAAGCGGTGGGCGTAGAGGCTGCCGCGCGAGATGCCGATGAGGGCGGGCTTCGGCGCGAGGCCGCGCCGCACGAGCTCGGCGTGGAAGCGGGCGAGCCGGTCCACGGCGGCAGGCGCGCCGAAGGAGTTGCCGACGTCGAGGAAGGCGTGGTGGAAGCCGCGGGCCACGAGCTGCGGCGCCGCGCAGCGTTCGGTGAAGGCGTCGGGGAACATCAGGCACCAGCTCCAGGGATCGCCCGGGAGGGGGCGCTCCGGCTCGACCACCCAGGCGTCCGCGTCCTCGAAGCGGAAGCGGTGCCGCACATGGCCGTGCCAGCGGTCGGTCGTGGCGCCGGGAAAGCCGAGGTCGGCGGCGGCGGCGCGTCCGCCCCAGAGGAGGCCGGGGAGGAGGACGAGGAGGAGGACGAGGAGGAGCGTGCGGCGGAGCATGCGGTGACCAGGCGGGGGGCGTCAGCCGATGTCGAAGAGACGCGGCAGGGGGGCGTCCGGGGGCAGACCGAGGATCCGCCGCAGGTCGGCGAGCCCGGCGTCGTCGAGGGACACGAAGACCACCGGATCCTGGACGAGGTCGGGATCGACGAGACGGTACCCGGTCACCCGCCCGTCGGCGACGATCGGCGCCCGTCCGTGGCCGTACATCATCGTGTCGATCGAATCGAAGAAATCGACGAGGGTCACCGATTCGGGCAGCGGGCGGCGGACGTAATAGAGCTCGATGCACGTCTTCCAGAAATGGGGGACGAACTTCTCCCCCAGGTCGGCGATCCCGTAGCGGTCGCGGTTGGTGCCGGCGATGCAGGCAGGAAGGGCCGCGAGGCGCGCGCCGCGGCGGGCACAGCCCCGTTCGAGCGCCGCGCCGAGGTTCTCGAGAAAGTCGGCACTGAAGCAGTCGTCGCAGACGAGGACGAGGGTGGACAGGTCGATCGGGGGCGGGCCCTCCCCCTCCCCGGCCGTGCCCTGCTGCGCGCCGCCGAGGATCGCCGCGGCCAACTCGTCGCAGCGGATCGAATAGCTCTGGATCTCCGTCGGCAGGCCGTGGCCGAGGACGACGACGGTGGTGGGCGTCCCGGCGCGGACGGCCTCGTGGACCGCCGCGAGGAATCCGGCGGCGGTGGCCCGCTTCGTGTCGGGGCCGGTGGGCCCCCCCGCTCCCTGCTTCCACACCGTCGCCTCGGCGCCGTAGGCCCCGGCGATCGTCGTCACCTCCCTCGGGTCGAGGCCGCGGTCGGGGTCGAGGAGGCCGATCACCCGCCGCCCCTCCCCGAGGACGACCCGGTCGGCGTGCTCGTCGCGCAACCGCTCGACGAAGGCGGCCAGATCGGCGAGCGCGTCGATCCGCCCGTCGGGGGACATCGCGGCCAGGGGGGCCGCATGCACGGCGGCGAGGTGCCAGAGCGTCGGCTCGATCTGCCGGTATTCCCGGTCGTCGACGTCGAGACGCGCGCGGATCCGTGGCGAATCGTCACGGCAGAAGGTGGCGAAGTCCGGTGCGGCCCCCCGGACCGGCTCGGCGGTCCCTCCGACCCACGTCGCCAGGACGACGGCGCACAGGGCGTTGAATCGATCCTGCGTGGGTCGGGCCATGGGAGGGAGAACGGCTCGGGGAAGCACGGGAAAGGGGTCCGTGAGGATACCGGATGGCATGGTGACCGCCTTGCCGCCCGAGGGGCCTCATGGATGTCGTGCCGGTCCTGCGATCCCGCCTGGAGAGTTGACGGTCGGTCTGCCGATGGATAGTGTACGTGCGTCCACTCTTTCGGATGGAGGCACCGGCCATGGCGACCGACGGCATGCACGACACGGGGCGGGTCGGGGGGATCGCGGCCGAAGAGGAATTGGCCCGTCTTTCCCGATTGATGGCGGCTCCGAGCCCGTGGGGGGCTCCCTCGACGAGCGGCTTCCGGGGCATCGACCGCCTGCTCCCCGCCGGGGGCATCTGCCGTGGCAGCCTCGTCGAGTGGATCGGCGGGCCGGCCTCGGGGGCCGCGGCGCTCGCCTTCGCGGTGGCCTGCCGGTTGGTCGCGGCACGCCATGCCGAGGCCGGCGGTCGTCTGCCCGCCAACGGCCGACGGGGGGGGCAGCGTGCGGCAGGAGGGACGATCGTCGTCGTCGACCGGCGCGGCCGCTTCCATCCTCCGGCGGTGTTTCCCTGGATCGAGATGGCCCAGGGAGGGAGCGTATCGTCCTCCCCGCGCGCGACCCGGGACGGGCCCTGCGGCGCGCTCGTCGTCGTCCGGCCCGCACGGGACGAGGACGAGATCTGGGCGATCGACCAAGCGCTCCGCTGCCCGGGCGTGACGGCGGTGGTCGCCTGGCCCGAGCGCGCGACGAGTACGGCACTGCGGCGCTGGCAGGTGGGAGCGCGTGCCGGCGGCGCGGTCGGGCTCCTGGTGCGCCCGGTGCGTGCCAGACGTGAGCCGTCGTGGGCCCAGGCCAGGTTCGACGTGGCGGCGCTCTGTTCGATCGAAGGCGCGTTCCATCCATGGGCTGCTGGTGGTGGCGAGCGGGCCGCCACGCCCGCTGGTGGAGAGCGGGCCGCCACGCCCGCTGGTGGAGAGCGTGCCGCCACGCCCGCTGGTGGTGGCGAGCGGGCTGCGGCGCCCGCGGTTCGTCTCGTTCCTTCGCTCGGTGTGAGGCGGCTGCGTGTCACGCTTCTGGAGGGGCCGTGGGCCTGTGCCGGTCCGCCCGATGCACGGGGGGTGGAGGTGGCTCTCGATCTGGCCAATGGCCGGGAGGCGTTCGCCAGTGGTCGAGAAACCTCGGCGGAAGGGCGCGTCGTGCGCGGGGATCGTACGGGCGCGGATGGCGCTGCCGTCGTTGCGGAGACTGCCCGCGTCGTGCGCACCGACCGGTTCCCACGCCCCGACGGTCGCCCGCTGCCAGGAGGGATGCAGTGTCGCGCTTCCTGACGCTCTGGCTGCCACGTTTTGCGGTGCAGCGCCGGCTGCTCGCCGATCCGACGCTCCGCAGCGTGCCGGTGTTCGTCGTCCGTCGGCAGCCGCGTGGGGTGATGACGGTGGCTTCGTGGGCCTGGGCGGAACCGCCGGCGCGCGAGCGGGGCGAGGGACGGAGGCAGGCCGTCGGCGCCGTGATCGAGCCAGGCATGCCGCTCGCCGAGGCGTTCGCCGTGCTGGCGATGCTCCATGGCAAGCGTGCCTGCGAGCGTGCGCGCGTCGACCACGACGATCCCGTGGCCGACCGGGAGGCGCTCCTCGAACTCGCCCGTTGGTGCCGTCGGTTCACGCCGGCGGTGGCTCCGGAGACTCGTCTGGACGGCGAGCAGCCGGAGACGCTCTGCCTCGACGTCACGGCGACGGCGGCATTCTTCGGCGGCGAGGAGCGACTCGCGCGCACGGCCACGTGGACGCTCGCGGCCCGGGGCATCCATGCGCGCGGTGCGATCGCCGACACGATCGGCGTCGCCTGGGCCGCGGCCCGCCACGTCGAGACGGTGGCCGGGGCGATCGTCCCGGAGGCGCTCGGGGAGGAGCGGCGCGCGGCCCGACCTGCGTCCGGACATGCGGCCGGGCGTGGAGCCGCCGCCGCGCAGGGCGGGGAGAGCACGAGGAACACCCGCCGGCGGCGTCATGTGATCGTTCCCCCCGGCGGCCATGCGCGGCTCGGCATGCTGCCGGCGGGCGCACTGCGCCTCGATGGCGAGACCCTCGCCCGGTTGCGGGAAGTGGGGGTCGACACCATCGACGGCGTGACGCGTTTGCCGCGCAGGAGCCTCGCCTCGCGTTTCGGGCCGCTGCTCGTGCGGCGTCTGGCGGAATGGAACGGCGAGCGCTCCGAACCGCTCGACATGGCACGTGACGCGCAATTGCCGCACGCCGGACGGAGCTTCGATTTCCCCCTCTCGCTCCGTGGCGCGACGGAGGACCTGCTCGTCGGCTGCATCGGCGGGCTGTTGGAGCAGTGTGTGCAGCCGCTGGTGGCATCGGGCCGCGGGGTGACCGCATTCCAGGTGCGGCTCGAGAGGCCGTCCGGAGGTGGAGGCCCTTCGGCCCCCCACGACGCACCTGCATCGGCGGCGACTCCGCCGGTCGTCGTCGACGTCGGGCTTTTCCGGCCGAGTGCCTCGGTGCGTCATCTCGTCGAACTCGTCCGGTTGCGGCTGTCGCGGACGCGCCTGCCGGCCGAACTCGAGGGGGTGGCGGTGGAGGTGGTGGCGGCGGGGATGGCGACCAGCCGGCAGCGGTCGCTGTTCGGCGAGGAGGGGACGGCCGCGGAGTCGCAGGTCGAGCAACTCCTCGACCGGCTGTCGGGAAGGCTCGGACGCGCGGCGGTCTTCGAGCCCCGGGCCGTGGCCGATGCCCAGCCGGAGCATGCCTGGCTCGCGGTGCCGCCGTGTCTCCAGGGGGGAAGGCCGCAGGTCGCGGCGCGGGAAGGGGACGGGCGTCGCATGGAGGCGGCCGCCGCTGCGGCGTTCGACCCGCGGGTCCCGCGCCATGGAAGGGAGGCCTGGCGGGGGAGCCTCGCCGCGGCGGAACGCCGGCCGCTCGAGCTGCTGCCGCGTCCGGTGCGGCTGGAGACGGCGCGTCCGCCGTCGGCGGAGGTGGGTGCGGCGGGCCGCATGCAGCGGGTCCCCGTGCCCGACTGGATCCGCCTGGGTTCGGCGACGATGCGCGTGGTCTGCGCGCAGGGACCGGAACGGATCGAGACGGCGTGGTGGCGCGGACCCTGCGTGCGCCGCGACTACTTCGTCGTCGAGTGCGTCGCTGCCGGGGAGGGGGACGGCATGGCGCGGTGGTGGATTTTCAGACGCCTGCGGGACGGGGCCTGGTTCCTGCACGGCATCTTCGCCTGATCGTCGGCCGCCACGTGCCCGCCGGGAACGTCTCCGTCGGGGTGCCCGTGGAGAAGAACAATCCCTTCGCCCCAGCCATGCCCGCACCCGATCCCCAGCCGCCGTCCGCCGGGCCCCCGTATGCGGAGCTCCACTGCGCGAGCAACTTCTCCTTCCTCCGTGGCGCATCGCACCCGGAGGAGCTCGTCCGCACCGCCCATGCCCTCGGCTATGCCGCCATCGCCATCACCGACCATGCCACGCTCGCCGGCATCGTCCGGGCCCACGGGGCGGCGAAGGATCTCGGCATGCCGCTCGTCGTCGGGGCGGTGCTGGAGCCGGTCGATGCGCCGTCGCTCGTCGTGTGGGCCGTCGATCGGGTCGGCTACGCCAACCTTTGCCGGCTCCTCTCGGAGGGGTACGGGGGCATCCCGGCCGCGTCGGAGGTGCGACCGGCCCAGGCCGGCGACGGGCCGACCGACGGAGGCGTCGTCTGCCGGCTGTCGCGGGCCATGATCGCGTCGCGGTCGGAGGGGCTGCGGGCCGGCGTGCCACTCGCGGCGGTGGAGGGTGATTGGCGACGGTTGGCGGCCTGGCGCGAGATCTTCGGGACACGGGTCTGCGGCCTCGCGGAAGCGGCGCTCGAGGGGGTGGATGCCGTCCGCCTCGAAGGCTTCGGCCGCGCCTGCCGGCGCGCGGGGGTGGAGACGGTGGCTGCCGGCGACGTGCGCTGCCATGTGCGGGCCCGCAAGGCCCTGCTCGACGCCCTCGCCGCCGTCCGGCACGGCTGCACGATCGAGGAGGCGAAGGATCGATTGCTCACCAATGGCGAGCGCCACCTCCATGATCGCCGCACGATCGGCGACCGTTTCGCCCCCCTCCCCGGCGCCGTCGCCCGCTCGGTGGAGTGGGCGGCCGCCTGCACCTTCTCCCTCGACGAACTGCGGTACGAATATCCCGACGCCGTGGTGCCGCCAGGCAGCACGCCGGCGGAGTATCTCGCCGAGATGGTGTGGCGTGGTGCGGCGAAGCGCTATCCGGGCGGGGTCCCGGAGAAGGTGAGGGGCCTCCTCGAACACGAACTCGCCCTCGTGCGCGACCTGGGATACGAGGCCTATTTCCTCACCGTCTTCGATATCGTGCGTTTCGCCCGGCGTCGCGGCATCCTCTGCCAGGGACGGGGGTCGGCCGCCAATTCCGCGATCTGTTACTGCCTGGGGATCACCTCGGTCGATCCGGCGCGGATGCAGGTGCTGTTCGAGCGTTTCATCAGCCGGGAACGCCGCGAGGCCCCCGACATCGACGTCGACTTCGAGCACCACCGCCGCGAGGAGGTGATCCAGTACGTCTACGAGACCTACGGCCGGGCCCGGGCGGCGATGACCGCCGAGGTGATCCGCTACCGGCTGCGTTCGGCGGTGCGCGACATGGGCAAGGTGCTCGGGCTGTCGCTCGACCGTCTCGCGCGCGTGGCCGAGGTGCTCGACGTCGGCGACCGTGCCGACCGCCTCCCCGAGCGCCTCGCGGAGGCGGGGCTCGATCCCGCGAGCGACACCGGCACGCGGCTCGCGGCGCTCGTCCGGGATCTGGTCGGCTTTCCGCGGCACCTCGGCCAGCATGTCGGCGGCATGGTGATGACGCGGGGTGACTTGTGCGATCTGGTTCCGATCCAGCCGGCGGCGATGGAGGGGCGGTCGATCGTGCAGTGGGACAAGGACGATCTGGACGAGTTGGGGATCCTGAAGGTCGATTGCCTGGCGCTCGGCATGCTCACGGCCATCCATCGGGCGTTCGACCTGGTGGAGTCCGCCGGCGGACCGAAGCTCACGCTCGCGACGGTGCCCGCCGAGGATCCGCAGGTCTACGAGATGGTGTCGCGGGCCGACACGGTGGGGGTGTTCCAGATCGAGAGCCGGGCACAGATGAGCATGTTGCCGCGGCTGAAACCGTGCTGCTTCTACGACCTGGTGATCGAGGTGGCGATCGTGCGGCCGGGGCCGATCCAGGGGGGGATGGTCCATCCCTACCTGCGCCGGCGCTCGGGCGAGGAGGTGGTCACGTATCCCAACGACGCGATCCGCGGCGTGCTCGAGAACACCCTCGGCGTGCCCCTGTTCCAGGAGCAGGCGATGCGTCTGGCGGTCGTGGCCGCCGGATTCACGCCGGGCGAGGCCGATCAGCTCCGCCGCGCGATGGGGGCCTGGCGCCGGCCGGGGGTGATCGACGAGTTCCACCGCCGGCTCGTCGACGGCATGACCACGCGCGGACTGTCGGCGGCCTTCGCCGAGCAGGTCTTCGCCCAGATCCGCGGCTTCGGCGAATACGGCTTCCCGGAGTCGCACGCGGCGAGCTTCGCGCTGTTGGTCTACGTGTCGGCATGGCTCAAACGCCACCATCCGGCGGCGTTCACCGCGGCGCTCCTGGCCAGCCAGCCGATGGGTTTCTACGCGCCGGCGCAGCTGGTGCGCGACGCCCGGCAGCATGGCGTGCGCGTCCTGGCGGTCGACGTGAACGCGAGCGACTGGCATGCCGGGCTCTGCCCTGCCGGGCGCGACGCCGACGGGGACGCCGTCCGCGGCGCCCCCGGCACGTCCGCAGCGGCGCTGCGGCTGGGGCTCGAGCAGGTGCACGGCCTGGGGGAGGTGGAGGGACGGCGGATCGAGGAGGCGCGGCGGCAGCGTCCCTTCCGGTCGATCGACGATCTCTCCAGCCGCGCCGGACTCGGTCGCGAGGCCCTCCTCCATCTGGCCCGGGCGGGGGCGCTTCAGTCCCTCGGGTTCGACAGGCGGCGGGCCGTCTGGGAGGCGCTGCGTGGACGCGACCGACCGGAGGCCCGGCCGCTCCTCGGGGCCCTCGCCGACGACGCCGAGGAGGATCCCGATCTCCCCCCCCTCGCGCCGCGCGAGGCGGTGATCGCCGACTACCGCGCGGCCGGCCTGTCGCTCGACGCCCATCCGCTGCAGTTCGACCGCTCCGGACTCGCACGGCGCGGGATCGTGACGGTGGCGGAGTCGCAGGACGCCCACGAAGGGCGGTGCGTGGCCGTGGCGGGAATCGTCCTCTCCCGCCAACGTCCCGCCACCGCCCACGGCATCATCTTCCTCTCCATCGAGGACGAGACCGGACCGGCGAACGTCGTCGTCCGCCCGGAGGTGTGGCAGGCGGCCGAGCCCGCAGCACGGCGGGCGGCGGCGGTGGTGGTCGAGGCCCGGGTGCAGCGGCGCGGCGGTGTGGTCCACCTCCTGGCGACACGCATGGCGACGCTCGAACCGGACGACGCCGGGGAGGAGCGGGACGCACCGCCGAGGGCGGGCCGTTCCGCTCCGCTCCCGCGGATGTCGCGGGACTTCTGCTGACCGCCGGGCGACGGCGCGATGGTACAACGGTGCCATGAGCACCCCCCCCCTGCCCCCCGCCGTCACGCACACCGACCTCGGCCTCGGTCCCCTCCACCGCGGCAAGGTGCGCGATTGCTACCGTCTCCCCGATGGGCCCGATGGGGGGAGGATGCTGATCGTGAGCACCGACCGCATCAGCGCCTTCGACTGGGTGCTTCCCACGCCGATCCCCGACAAGGGGCGAGTGCTGACGGCGATCTCCGCATGGTGGTTCGACTTCCTCGCGACCGGGCCGGCGGCCGTCGCCCACCACCTGATCACCACCGACGTCGATCGCATGGGGCTCCCGACGCGCATCGATCCCGGGCCCCTCCGCGGCCGGACGATGCTCGTGCGTGCCGCCGAGGTGATCCCTTTCGAGTGCGTCGTCCGCGGTCGACTGGCCGGCTCCGGTCTGGCCGAGTACCGGCGGCACGGGACGGTGTGCGGAGAGGCTCTGCCCGCGGGTCTGGCTGCCGGCGACGAGCTCCCCGAGCCGATCTTCACCCCGGCCACGAAGGCGGTGTCGGGGCACGACGAGAACGTCTCCTTCGCCACGATGGCCGACCGGATCGGGGCCGATCTCGCCGGGGAACTGCGTGCCCGCAGCCTCGAGGTCTTCCGGCGCGGCGCGGCGCACGCCGCCGCCCACGGCATCGTCCTCGCCGACACCAAGTTCGAGTGGGGCCGCGACGCCGACGGGCGGGTGATCCTCGTCGACGAGGTGCTGACGCCCGATTCGTCGCGCTTCTGGCCGGCCGGAGCCGTGGGGGGCGGACGCGTGCCCGATTCGTTCGACAAGCAGTTCGTGCGCGACTGGCTCGAATCGAGCGGCTGGGACAAGGCGAGCCCCCCGCCCGCGCTCCCCGCCGAGGTCGTCCGACGCACCCGCGAGAAATACCTCGAGGCGAGCCGGCGGCTCACCGGACGCCTGCCGGACGGCGTCTCCGGGTGACGCCCCGCGTCGCGCGCCCGGAAACGGGTCCGGGGCCCAAAACGCCGCGGGCACTGCCCTAGGGGGCTCCGGGCGGCGGAACTAGAATCGCTCCGGACGTCGGGCAGTTCCCCGGCCCCTCCCCGCCCCCCTCCCCTGCCCCCTCGCATGCTCCGCTACTGGACCGCCGGCGAATCGCACGGACCCGCCCTCGTCGCCCTCGTCGACGGCTTCCCCGCCGGTCTTGCGATCGACGTCTCGGCGATCGACGCCGAACTCGCCCGGCGCCAGGGAGGCTACGGACGGGGCGGCCGGCAGCGGCTCGAGACCGACTCGGTGCGTTTCCTCTCCGGGCTCTGGCACGGGACGACGCTCGGGAGCCCCCTGGCGCTCGAGGTCGTCAACCGGGACGCGAAACTGGAACGCCTCGAGGAGGTGGAACGCCCGCGCCCGGGCCATGCCGACCTGGCCGGCGCGATCAAGCATCTCGGCGGCGTGCGCGCCGTCCTCGAGCGCGCGAGCGCCCGCGAGACCGCGGCGCGCGTCGCGGCCGGTGCCCTCGCCCGGCAACTGCTCTCCCGGTTCGGGATCGAGGTGGCCGGATGGGTGAGGAGTCTCGGCGGCATCGAACTCGGTTCGCGC
>CAZMOU010000039.1:0-16044 GCA_964567835.1 uncultured Chitinophaga sp.
AAGGCCGTGCGAAGCCGGATTCGTCTTCGCCCTCGAGACCGAGGCCGATCCGCTGGGAGCCATGGTGCGCGGAAGGACATCGCTGCGGGGAACGCTCGAGGTGCACGAGGGCCTCCTCGCGGGAAGGCGGATCGCGTGGGTCGTGGGGGGCGCCGGCATGGCCGCCGCCGCCCGGGCCGCCGACCTGCTCGTCGCGGGGCACCGCCCCCGGCGCCTGGTGAGCGCCGGATTCGCGGGGGGCCTCGATGCCGGCATCCCCCGCGGCGCGATCGTCGCCGCGGCACACGCGCGTCGGGCCGGTTCGCCGGACATCGCGCTCGAGCCGCCGCACTGCCCGGGCATCCGCCGGGTGGGGAGCATCGTCACCGTCGACGGCGTGGTGACGACGACCTCCGCGAAGCGGGCACTGGCCCGCGCGAGCGACGCCGCGGTCGTCGACATGGAGACCTACGCCGTCGCCCGCGCCGCGGCCGCCGCGGGCCTTCCCTGCCTTTCGATCCGCGTCGTCTCCGACGCCGCCGACGACGAGCTTCCGGACGACATCGCCCGCCTGGTGGCGCCACAATCGGCCCTGCGCCGGGCGGGGGCGGCCCTCGCCGCGATCGGCCGGAAGCCGGCGGCGGCCGCCACGCTGTGGCGGTTGTGGGAGCGGGCGGTCATCGACGGCCGCGCGCTGGCGGTCGTCATCGAGCGCGAGGCCGCGACGTGGCCCGCCGCTGGCGCGACGATGCCTGCCGCCCCGCTGACCGACGGCCGAAGAGGAGCGTCGCCAGGCCCCCGCGGGGAAGATCGGCCGTGAGCCCCGGTGCCGGGCGTCCCAGACCGTCGAGGATCGACAGGGCGGCGAGCCGGCCGCTGCGCACCGCTCCCTCCATGGTGGAAGGCCAACCGGTGGCGGTCCAGTCGCCGGCCAGGGCGAGATTGGGCACCGCGGTGGGCGCGGGTGGGCGGACGGCGTCGACGCCGGGACGGACCGAGAGCACCGCCGTGGGATCGGTGACCACCCGGCTCGCGACGAGCCGCGCCGCGGCCGCATCCGGGAAGACGGCACGGAGCTCGCCGACGACCGTGTCGACGAGACGATCCCGGTCGGTACCCAACAGCCCGCGCGACGCGCTGATCACCACCTGGCAGTAGCCGGCCCCGGGCGAATCAGGGGCCGCCTCCGAGCGGAACACCCACTGCGACACCCTCCCCACGAGGACGGCGTGGGGGAGATCGATCGGCTGCCTGTCGAACCACAGGTGCACGGCGGTGATCGGCGACGCCGCCAGCGCCTCTCCGCCCTCGGGCACCAGGTCGGGGACGAGCCGGGCGGCGGCCCGCCACGGCACGGCGACGATCAAGGCATCGCAGGGCACCACCTCCGAAGGGGTGGCGACCGACCGGACGCGGCCGTCCCGCCGCTCGATCGAGCCGACCGGGCTGCCGGTGCGGATGACGACGCCGCGGCGCTCGAGCCACTCGAGGAGCAGCCCGCCGAACAAGACCCCGAGCGGTTCGGTCGGCACGTGGAGGTCGGAGGCTCCCGGATGGCCGAGGAACCCGTCGAGCGCGACCTTGCGCGCCGCCGACACGCTGACCAGATCGAGCGATTCCCCAAGGGCGCTCTCCATCACCGGTTGCCAGAAGAGTTCCACGACCCGGTCGGGCTGCCCGATGGACCGCAGCCATGGCCCGGCGGTGCGGTCGAGTTCGGCGCCCGCGGCGCGGGCGAGTCGGACCATGCCCAGCCCGAGCCGGATGCGCTCCATCCAGCCGAAGTGACGCATGCCCAGGAGCAGCGGGGCCAGATGGAGCGGCGCGGGCAGGCCCCGCGCCGGGGTGCAGGCGGACCGGCGCCCGTCCGGCCCGATGAACCAGAGCGTGCGGTCGTGACGGAGCCGATCGATGAACCCGGCACGCCGCGCGAGATCGAGGAAGTTCGTGCAGCACCCCATCGCCACGTGTTGGCAGGCGTCGACGAGCCCTCCGCCGACGGGATCGTCGAACGACGCCGCACGACCGCCGACCCGCCTCCTCCCCTCGAGCAGGGTCACCCGGCATCCGGCATCGACGAGTGCGGCGGCCGCCGAGAGGCCGGCGAGGCCGGCGCCGACGACGACGACATGCGGCGCGGGGTCGGCGACGGGCACGAGACCGGGCTCGGGGGGGGACATCGACGCGCTCACCAGGGTCGTCGGACGCCCCGCGGCCCGGCGACGACGGCGAGCAGGGCCGCCGATGCGAGCCAGGGCTTGGCGGGGGTCACGCGGGAGGAGAAGACCGCCGCACCGCGGCGGCGCACCTCGAGGAAGATCGTGCGGTAGGCACCGTACATGGCCCGAAAGACGATCCGGCCGTCGGTGGAGAGGAAGCGGTCGAGGCGGCGCGCCCTGCGGAACCAGGCGTCGGCCCGGGCGACCTCGATGGCGGCCAGTCGTTCGAGCGCCGGCGTCGGTGCCCCGCGGTGGATGTCCTCCGCCCGGCATCCGGCGGCCACGAGGTCGGAGGCGGGAAGGTAGAGACGGCCCCGGGACAGGTCCTCGGGGATGTCGCGGAGGATGTTCGTCATCTGGAAGGCCAGGCCGCAGGCGTGACCCGCCGGCAGCGCCTCCGGCGAGGTGAAGCCCCACACGTGGAGCGCGGCGAGGCCCACGGCGCTCGCCACGCGCGCGCAATACGCCTCGAGCGCGGCGACGTCCGCGATCGGCCGGGGCGCGAGGTCGGAGCGCACGCCTTCGATCACGGCGCGCAGGTAATCGGCCGGCACGCCGAAGCGCCGAACCGTGTCGACCACCGCACGGATCACCGGATCGTCCGATCGTCCCCCGGCGAGCGCTCCCTCGAGATCGGCCGAGAAGCGTTCGAGTTCGGCCGCCGCCGCGGTGGCGTCGACCGGAAGGGAGTCGGTGCCGTCGACGATGTCGTCGGCCCGGCGGCAGAAGGCGTAGAGCGCGGTCGTGCCACGCCGTTTCCAGGCCGGGAGGAGCCGGATCGGGAGGGCGAAGCTCGAGCCGCTTCCCGCCAGGAGCGCGGCACAGGCGTCATGGTCGTCGGCGAGGGTGCCCATCACGCCTCCGTGAAGGAGGACCAGACGATCCCCGCGGCGGCCCTCGCCGCCAGACCCGCTTTCCGCCACGGACCGAGCGTCGGCCGGGCGGAGAGCGTGTCGAAGCCGGCGGCCTCGATGCTGTCCGCGACGGCCCGCCCGCCGGCCAGGAACAAGCCGATCGCGGCGCGGAGCGGCGGCGGGGCCTCCCGCCGCAGCGCCGCCCCCCCGTCGAACAACGACCGGGCCCAGGCGACCTCGTCCCGGAGCAGCGATCGAAAGGCGCCCGTCACCTCCGTGCCGTCGAGGGTCGCCTCGTCGACGCCGTGTCGCGCCATGTCCTCCGCCGGGAGGTAGACGCGCCCGGCCGATCGGTCTCGGCGCACGTCCTGCCAGAAGTTCACCAGTTGCAGGCCGGTGCAGATGCGGTCCGACATCTCGACCGCCCGCGGTTCCCGGCACCCTCCCAGCGCGAGCACGATGCGTCCCACCGGATCGGCCGACCGGCGGCAGTACCCGACGAGCTCGTCGCGCGTCCGGTAACGGACCATGGTGCCCGCCTGATCGAAAGCCCGATCCTCGTCGAAGGCGTCGAGGAGGTCGGAGAACGGGTCGATGGCGAGACGGTGGCGTCGCACGGTGCCCTCGAGCGCCACGAACACCGGATGGTCGGGGCGACCCGCGAAGCAGTCCTCCAGGCGTCGGCGCCAATCCGCGAGCGCCTCCCCGGCCGCCTCCGGCGAAGACGCCTCGTCCGCCAGATCGTCGCTCCAGCGGGCGAAGGCGTAGACGTTGGCCAGATCCTGCCGCAAGCCGCGCGGCACGAGCCGGCTGGCGACGGTGAAGTTCTCGTAGTGGGCCGCGGCCACGCCGCGGCACCAGGCCTCCGCGGACGCCACGTCGAGATCGGCCGGGAGCGGGACGAGTTCGGTCGCGCCGGGATCCCGTCGGGTGGCGTCTGTCCGACCAGGACGGGGGTGGGTGGCCATCGGGGACGACTGACGGGGGAAACGGTCTCGGCGATCCGCGTCGCCCCCGGGCCCGGCGCCGGGCGTGCTGGCCGGTCGGAAACGCCCCCGATAGGATACCCTGTCCGTGGTCGCCGGGTGTGCCGACCACCACCCCAGGGAATGCCCGATGAAGATCCTCCTCGCCGGCCCGCGGGGCTTCTGCGCCGGCGTCAACATGGCGATCGACACCCTGGAGACGGCGATCCGCATCCACGGCACGCCGATCTACGTCTTCCACGAGATCGTCCACAACAAGCACGTCGTCGATCGATTCGTCCGCGAGGGTGCGGTGTTCGTGGACCACGTGGAGGAGGTCCCGGAGGGGTCCGTGCTGCTCTTCTCGGCCCACGGGGTGGCGCCGGAGGTTCGCCGCGTGGCCGCCGAGCGGCGGCTCCTGGCCATCGACGCCACCTGTCCGCTCGTCACGAAGGTCCACCTCGAGGCGATCAAGTACGCCAAGTCGGGCCATCACATCGTGCTCATCGGGCACGAGGGCCACGACGAGGTCATCGGCACCATGGGCCAGGCGCCCGACGCCTTCACGCTCGTCGAGTCGCCGGAGGAGGTCGATACCCTGCCGTTCGGGCCGGGCGACCGCCTCGCCTACCTGACGCAGACCACTCTCTCGGTCGACGATGCCGGTCGGGTCATCAGCCGGCTCAAGGAGCGGTTCCCCCACATCGTCGGCCCGCCGAAGGACGACATCTGCTACGCCACCCAGAACCGCCAGGAGGCGGTGCGACTCCTGGCCGAGGATGCCGACCGGGTGATCGTCCTCGGCAGCCAGAACAGCTCCAACAGCCAGCGCCTGGCGGAACTCGCCCGCGAGCGCGGGATCCCCGCCAACCTCATCGACGGGGCCGCGGAGATCGATCCGGGCTGGTTCCGCGGCGACGAGACCGTGGTGATCACCGCCGGGGCCAGCGCCCCGGAGAGCGTCGTCCAGGACTGTGTCCGCTGGCTCGTCGACCGGTACGGGGCGACGGTGGAGGAGCGGACGATCCGCGAGGAGGATGTCTACTTCCCGCTGCCCAAGGAACTCCGCCCCGGCGGTGCCGCCGCCCAGGCGCGCTGACCGGCCTCACACGCGCGCTGACCGGCCCCACAGGCGCGATACTCTGCCGCGTTCGCGGCCAGAGCACGCGGCCAGCGCACGCGGACGGACGGCCCGCCGCGGGCCGGTTCAGTGCTGGAGCTTCTTGTAACGGAAGCGATGCGGCTCGTCGGCGGCGAGGCCCTGCCGCTCCCGGCGGTTGACCTCGTAGGCCTCGAAGTTCCCCTCGCACACGTGGACGTAGCCGTCCCCCTCGAAGGCGATGATGTGGGTCGCCAGACGGTCGAGGAACCAGCGGTCGTGGGTGATCACGACCACCGATCCGGCGAAGCTCGTGATCCCCTCCTCCAGCGACCGCAGGGTGTCGACGTCGAGGTCGTTGGTCGGCTCGTCGAGAAGGAGGAGATTGGCCCCTCCCCGCAGCAGCTTGGCCAGATGCACCCGGTTGCGCTCGCCGCCGGAGAGCGTGCCCACCTTCTTCTGCTGGTCGGGGCCCATGAAGTTGAACTTCGCCACGTAGCTGCGCGCGTTCACCGTCCGCTTGCCGAGCTCGATCGTGTCGTGTCCACCGGAGATCTCCTCGAAGACGGTCTTGTCCGCGTCGAGGGCGTCTCGGTTCTGGTCCACGTAGCCGATGTCGACCGTGGCCCCCACCCTGATCGTGCCGGAATCGGGCTTCTCGGCCCCGACGAGCATGCGGAAGAGCGTCGTCTTGCCGGCGCCGTTCGGGCCGATGATCCCCACGATGCCGCCCGGCGGCAGCCGGAAGGAGAGATTCTCGAACAGGACCTTGTCGCCGAAGGCCTTGGAGATCCCCTCGGCCTCGATGACCAGATCGCCGAGCGGGCGACTGGCCGGGATGAAGATCTCCACCTCCTGGTCGCGCGTCGCGGCCTGCTCGGCGGCCAACTTCTCGTACGACGCCACGCGGGCCTTGCTCTTCGCCTGGCGCGCCTTGGGGGACATCCGGATCCATTCCAGCTCCCGGTCGAGCGTCTTCTGCCGGGCGCTGGCCTGCTTCTCCTCCAGTTCGAGGCGGGCCTTCTTCTGCTGCAGCCACGACGAGTAATTCCCCTCGAAGGGGATGCCGCGCCCATGGTCCACCTCGAGGATCCACTTCGCGACGTTGTCGAGGAAATACCGGTCGTGCGTCACCGCGACCACGGTGCCGGCGTACTCGGCGAGGTGCTTCTCCAGCCAGTCGACGCTCTCGGCGTCGAGATGGTTCGTCGGCTCGTCGAGGAGAAGCATGTCGGGCTTCTCGAGGAGGAGCTTGCACAGCGCGACACGGCGGCGCTCACCGCCGGAGAGATTGGTCACCGCCCAGTCGCCCGGCGGCAGGTTCATCGCATCCATGGCTATCTCGACCTGACGGTCGAGATCCCAGGCGTTGCGGGCCTCGATCTCGTCCTGCACCGTGGCCTGCTCGGCGAGGAGTTTCTCCATCTCCTCGTCGTCCAGCGGCTCCCCGAGGCGGGCATTGATGGCCTCGAAACGGGCCAGGATCGCCCGCGTCGGCGCCACCGCCTCCATCACGTTCTCGAACACGGTCTTGGCGGGATCGAGTCTCGGCTCCTGCTCCAGGTAGCCCACCGTGTATCCGTCGGCCAGCCGCGCCTCCCCCTCGAACTCGCGGTCGATGCCCGCCATGATCTTCATGAGCGTGCTCTTGCCCGCGCCGTTCCTCCCGAGGAGGCCGATCTTCGCGCCGGGATAGAAGGCGAGGTTGATGTTCTTGAGCAGTTCCCGCTGGCCGAATTTCTTCGTCAGGTCGGTGATCTGGTAGATGAAGGCGGCGCCCATCGATGGCGGATCCCTCGGAGGCGGAGACGGGGTGGGCCACGGCGCGGGCGGGGCTCCCGACGCGCGTGCGAATCCTCCATGATAGCGATCCGGGGTCGCTTCGGCACTCGATCCGGGACGGTGGTCCCGCCGCCGCCCGCGGGCCACGGAACGTCCGACGCACGCGGCCGCCGATGGACTGGCGGACCACGATGAACTACGATTCCTGCCATCGGAGCCGTCCACGACGTTCGTGTCGGACGGCGACGAGGGCCCGCACGAGGAGATCCGACACCATGCCCGGCTACGCGCACCCCGAGGTTCTCGTCTCCACCGATTGGGTGGCCGAACATGCCGCCGATCCCGGCGTCCGGATCGTGGAATCGAACGAGGATCGCGCCCTCTACACCCAGGGGCACGTCCACGGTGCCGTCGAGATCGACTGGCAGGTGGATCTCCAGGACCAGATCCGCCGCGATTACGTCGACCGCGCCGGCTTCGAGAGACTCTGCCGGGCCAACGGGATCTCCAACGACACCACCGTCGTCTTCTACGGCGACAAGAACAACTGGTGGGCCTGCTACGCCTTCTGGGTGTTCAAGCTGTACGGCCACAAGGACTGCCGGATCATGAACGGCGGCCGGAAGAAGTGGCAACTCGAGGGGCGGCCCTGGTCGACCGAGCGGGTCCAGCCGAAGCCGGGCACCTACACCGCCCCCGAGCAGGATCCCTCCGTGCGGGCCCTGCGCGACGAGGTCCTCAAGCACCAGAAGGCGGGGAAGCCGCTCGTCGACGTCCGCTCGCCCGAGGAATACTGCGGCGACCGTCTCCACATGCCCGACTACCCCAACGAAGGGGCGCTCCGCGGGGGCCACATCCCCGGTGCGGTCAACATCCCCTGGCCGCTGTCGGTGAACGAGGACGGGACCTTCAAGGCGGCGAAGGATCTCGAGAAGTTGTACGTGAAGGCCAACGGGCTCAAGCGTCGTTCGCCGACCATCGCCTACTGCCGCATCGGCGAGCGATCGAGCCTCACCTGGTTCGTGCTCACCTACCTCCTCGGATTCGCCCGCGTGAAGAACTACGACGGCTCCTGGATGGAGTGGGGGAATTGCGTCGGGGTGCCGGTGGTGAAGGGTTCCACCCCCGACGGCTCGCCCGCGTCGTCCGGGGCCTGATCGCCACCCATCGTCGTCACCCCGGGGGCCCCGTCGAGCGCCATGTCCACCGTCGCCGAGAGGATCGAAGCCGTCGTGGGGGAGTTCGCCGACCTCGAGGGGAGGGAAAAACTCGAACTCCTCCTCGAGTACGCCGCCCGTCTGGAACCGCCCCCCGCGGAGATCCTGGCGGCGCGGGCCGGCGAGGATCGGCGCGTGCACGAGTGCCAGACCCCGGTGTACCTCTGGCCCGAGGTCGTGGGGGGCCAGTCCCGGCTGCGGGCCGACGTGGCCCCCGAAGCGCCGACGGTGAAGGGCTTCGTGGCCATCCTCTCCGAGGCGGTGGAGGGGCGCCCGGTGGGGGAGGTGTTGGCGATCGGCGACGATCTCGTGGAACGCACCGGCCTCGCCGCGGTCCTCGGCATCCTCCGCAGTCGGGGGCTCCGGGCGATCGTCGGCCATGCCAAGCGCGGGCTCCTCGAGGCCTCGCAAGCGTGCCCCGGGGATGCCCCCTGACCGGCCCTCCCGGCACCCGGTCCGGTTCGTCGCGAAAGACTCGCCCGGCACTCGTTCCCGGTGCCCCGGGCTCGGGGCCCGCGTTCCGGGGCGGTGGTGCCCCGGGGGGGAAGCGTCCCCCCCGATCCAGACCGGGCCGCCCGACCCGTCGCGCGGCGCGAACCGCGTCAGGCCACGCGGCCGCAGGCCGGCTCGGCCCCCGGCAGGGCCTCGCGCTGGCCGAGCACGGGGAGTGCCGCCAGACCGTTGGTCTGGATCCGCAGCGGTACCGGCAGCGGAGCGGCGTCGGGGACCGTTTCGGGGTCCCGCCTCGGCGCGCCGAAGAGGGTCAGCCGCGCGGTCGCGAGGAGGCCGCCGATCGATCCGAAGGTCGCCTCGACGGCGGCCGGTTCGTAGCCGCAGTGCACCATGCAGTCCCCGCACTTGGGATTCCCGCTGGCCCGTCCGTAGGACGACCAGTCGGTCTCCTCCATCAACTCGCGGAACGACCCGGCGTAGCCCTCGTCGAGAAGGTAGCAGGGCCGCTGCCAGCCGAAGAGGTTGTAGGTCGGCGTTCCCCAGGGCCGGCACTCGAGGTCCCAGGCACCCTTGAGGAACTCGAGGAACACCGGCGACTGGTTGAACTTCCAGCGCCGCGGCGCCCCGTCGAGGATCCGCGCGAAGAGCGACTGGCTGCGCCGGCGGGCGAGGAAGTGCTCCTGATCGGGAGCCTTCGAATAGGAGTATCCGGGCGAGATCATCATCCCCTCGACCCCGAGGGACATCACCTCGTCGAAGAACCTGCGGTAGCGCTCCGGGTCGGCGTCGGAGAACAGGGTGGAGTTCGTCGTCACCCGGAACCCGGCCCTGCGGGCCGCGCGGATCGCCGCCACGGCGACGTCGTAGACGCCCTCACGACAGACCGCATGGTCGTGTTCCTCGCGCGGGCCGTCGAGATGCACCGAGAAGGCCAGGTAGGGCGAAGGTGTGAAACGGGGGAGCATCTCCTCGAGCTTGAGGGCGTTCGTGCAGAGGTAGAGATACTTGCGCCGGGCCACGATGCCGGCGACGATCTCCTCGATGCGCGGGTGGAGCAGCGGTTCGCCGCCGGGGATCGACACGATCGGCGCGCCGCACTCGTCGACCGCCCGGAAGCACTGCTCCGGCGTGAGATGCGAACGCAGGATCTCCTTGGGGTGCTGGATCTTGCCGCAGCCGCCGCAGGCCAGGTTGCAGCGAAAAAGCGGCTCGAGCATGAGGACGAGCGGGTAGCGTGCGTTGCCGCGCAGCCGCTCGCGCACCACGTGCCGGACCACGGCCACCATTTGACCGACAGGAACGCTCATGCAACCCTCCCTCGCACGTGCCCCGCCGCCTGGGCGGGATGAATCCGCGAAGCCACAGGTCCGCCGATCGCGACCGCCGCCCGTTCACGCACCGCGCCATCCGCCCACCGGGCGAGCGACATGAGCGGGAAATAGAGCCGGTACCAGTGGTAGCGGAGGTAGAACACCTTCGGGAACCCGGTGCCGGTGTAGCTCGTCTCCTCCCAATCGCCGCCCGGCGTCTGGCGATCGACCAGCCACTTCACTCCACGACGGGCCTCGGCGGAAGCCCCGCGGCCGGCGGCGAGCAGACCCGCCACCGCCCAAGCCGTCTGCGACGGGGTCGGATCGCCCCTGCCGGCACGGTCGCGGCAGGAATAGCTGTCGGGCGACTCGCCCCAACCGCCGCAGGGACGCTGATGGGCGACGAGCCAGTCGGCCGCGGTGGCCACGGCGGGGTCCTCGGCGGGGACGCCCACGGCACGAAGCCCCTCGATCGCCTGCCAGGTGCCGTAGACGTAGTTGACGCCCCAGCGTCCGTACCAGCAGCCGTCGGCCTCCTGCGAGCGTCGCAGGTAGGCCACCGCGCGGTCGACGGCGGGATGGCCGAGCCTGACGCCGATCCTGCCGAAGGCCTCGAGCACCCTGCCGGCGAGATCGGGCGAACTCGGATCGATCATCGCGTTGTGATCGGCGAAGGGCACCTTGCAGAGCAATTCGCAGTTGTTGTCGCGGTCGAAGGCACCCCACCCTCCGTCGGAGTTCTGCATCGCCTCGAGCCAGGCCCGGGCCCGGTCGATCGCGGCGTTCACCGCCACCACCCTCCGCCGTGCCCTCGGCGTGGTCGCATCGGCCGCCTCACGCCAGGTGGCCAGCGCGATGACCACCATCGCGGTGTCGTCGACGTCGGGATAGAAACGATTGGCGTACTCGAAGCACCACCCCGAGGGGGCCACCGGCGCGGCCCGCCGCACCCAGTCTCCCGGCGTGCGGATTTCCTTGCCCAGGAGCCAGTCGACCGACGCGTCGAGGGCACGCATGCCCTGGTCCGTCTCCGGGCGGGCCCCGTCGGCGGCACGGCGGGCGAGCCGCTCCACGGCCAGCGCCCGCAGCGACAGCGCCGTGTCCCAGACCGGCGACCGGCAGGGCTCGATCCTCGTCGTGCCGTCCTCCTCACGCTCGATGAGTCCTTCGAGCTGCTTCCAGCACTCGGCCACCTCCGGCGAGTCGTCGGCGCACCCCATCGCCCGCAGCGCGACGATGCTCCAGATGATGGGAGGGAAGATCGCCCCGAGACCGTCACTGCCGTCGAAGCGTTCGAGCATCCAGCGGCGGCAAGCCGCCACCGCACGGCTGCGCAAGGGACGGATGCCGAGGGCATCG
Source organism: uncultured Chitinophaga sp. (assembly GCA_964567835.1). Taxonomy (GTDB): domain Bacteria; phylum Planctomycetota; class Planctomycetia; order Pirellulales; family UBA1268; genus QWOP01. Next base: position 11,238 of record CAZMOU010000039.1, read on the forward strand.
CAGCCCTTGAGAAGCCGGTCCACGCCGCGGAAGAACCGGGCCCAGCCGTCATGGCCCCCGACCCTCCCCAGGGCGGTGCGGCCCGGGGTGTCGGAAAACAGCTCCTCGATGCCACCGCCGGAAGGGAGCCGCGTCACCGGCTTGAAGGCCCAGATGAGCGACAGCGGCACGATCATCGTCCGCGACCAGGCGGACACCCGATCGAGGTTGACCGGGAACCACGGGGGGAGCAGCACCATCTCCGGCGGCACCGCGGGGCAGTCGTCGTAGGACATCTGCCCGAGGGTGGCCAGAGCGATGCGCGTGAAGCTGTTCACCGCCCAGGGGCCTCCCGCGGCGGCGATCGCCGCCCTGGCACGGAGCATCGGTTCGGAATCGGGACGATGCCCGCAGATCTTCAGCGCCAGGTAGGCCTTCACGCTCGCGCTGACGTCGACGGGCCCGCCGGGGTAGATCGCCCAGCCACCCTCGGTGGTCTGCTCCCGGAGGATCCGGCGGACCGCCCCGGGAACATGGGGGCAGTCGAGCCTTCCGGCCCACGCCAGAAGGAGGATGTACTCGCTCTCGAGGATCGTGTCCCCCTCGAGCGGCCCGCGCCAGTGGCCATCGGCTGCCTGACGCTCCCGCAACCACTCGGCCGTGGCAGCCCCGGCGCGGAACACCGCGGCGAGGTCGTCGCCCCGCGACGTCTCCGTCGCCTGATCGACCGACCGGTTCTTCCGCAGTTCGCTGCCCTGACGTACCCGCGTCGAAACCTCCGGAAGCGACTGGGCGAATCCCGTGCCGGCCTCTGGTCCTGTGTAGGTCATGCGCGCTTCCATGCTTCGGGAAGGAAGTCGTCTGTCGGTGTCCGCGGGGGACTTCCGGTGGGATGCGGAAGGCGATCCTTCGCCACCCGGATTACCCAGCGACCAGCGCAGGATAGGGAAACACGGAAACACCCACAAGGTCGGCTGCGACCGCCTCCGGCGTCGGGGAGGGTGAGGCAGGCTCCCGCGGCGTCGCCAGTCGCTCCGCCGGCGACGGTGGGGGTTCTGGGGCGACCTTGACGGCACGAAAGCCATGCTGCCGCCATGGGCTGCGCCTCAATCCCGGACCGTCGGAAGCGTCAGCGTGACGCGTGTGCCCACGCCGGGTCGGCTCTCGAGCCCGATCGTTCCTCCGTTGGCCTCGACGAATCGCCAGGCCTTCGCCAGCCCCAGACCGGCCCCGCGGCCCGCTTCACGGCCACTGAAGAACGGGTCGAAGGCCTTCTTGACGGTCACCGCATCCATCCCTCGGCCGTCGTCGGTGACGACGATCCGGCAGCTGCCCGTGCCGGCGGTGCCCGCGCCCGCCGGTCCCTCCGGGCCCAGCACCTCGACCGTGACATGCCCCCCCTCCGCCACCGCCTCGATGCCGTTGGCGACCACCGCCCGGATCGCCTCGTCGATCATCGCGGCGTCGATGCGGGCGACGAGCGAACGACCCGAGGGACGGTAGTCGAGGCAGGCCCGCTTCGTCGCCGCCTGTGCCCGGGCCCGATCGACCGCCGCCGCAGCGAGGTCGTCAGGATCGACGCTGGAGGGACGCGGGCGCGGTGGCCGGGCGAAGAGCATCAACCCGCCGATCAGATCTCGGGCACGAAACGCCTGATCGACGATGGTCGACAGACGCCGCCGCCGCTCCGGGTCGGTCTCGCCCGCGAGGAGCGTCTGCGCCCGGGTGGCGATGTTCGCGAGAGGGTTGTTGATCTCGTGACCGGCGCCGTAGGCCAGTTCCCGGATCGCCTCGATCCGCGCCGCGGCGGTACGGTCGTCGGGGTGGACCGTCACGTCGCGCACGGCCGCGGCGAGACGGGCCGCCGCCACGAGCGTGCGCCCCTCGGGCGTCGTCGGGAACGCATGGTCGTCCGCCGTCGGCGGCCAGTCGCCGCGACGAAGGCGTTCCCAGCGTGCGACGGTGGCGGCGGCCAAGTCCGAGCCCGCGGCGGTGGCGGCGACCCAGCCGTCCCAGGCGTCGTCGGCGACCCCTCTGGCCCCGGCCACGGCCCCCTCGGCGACGATGCAGCGGGCGAGCGCCGGAAAGATCGTCGTCGCCGGCTCCTCCGCCGCGGCCGGTGCCCGTCGGACGCGGGCCTCGCGCGACCAGAGCCAGAGCGCCGTCGCCGCATCGGGATCCTCCTCACCGACCTCCGGACCGCCGGAGGGCAGGGGGGGGAAGCGCGAGAGGAACGTGCCCGAGTCCCCTTCGAGCAGCACCTGCCAGAGACAGGTCTTGGCGCCGCGTGGCGGGCCGTTCGGCGCCGGCTCGGAAGGGGCGGGGGTCGCGGCGAGGAGGATCGCCTCTCCGAGCCGCAGGCACGCCGCCCGCGACAGCGGCAGGAGCAACGCGCGGCCCATGACGGGCTCGACCAGCAATCGAACGCCCGAAGAACCGCGCACCACCATCTCGACTTCCTCCCGGCCCGCCGCGGCGGCGATCGACCGTTCGTCCGACCGTCCTCCGCGTGGCGGCCCACCCTGCGGTGGCCGCCACGCGGAGGAGTGGATCAGGAGCCGGTGGCCACCGACTCGATGTCGAGAAGGGTGCAGATGCGGTCGACGAGCACCTCCGCCTCGAAGGGCTTCTGGAGGAACTCGTTGGCCCCGGAGGCCTTGAGTTCCTCGATCTTGTCAGGCTCGCACATGCCGGAGATGCAGATGATCCGCACCTCGTCCATGGTCGAGTCGCTGCGGACCCTCTGGCAGACTTCCTTGCCGTTGATGTCGGGCAGCATGACATCGAGCACGATGAGGTCGGGGCGGTAATCCTTCACCATCATCCCGGCATCGAAGCCGTTGTTGACGCTCCGGGTCTCGAAACGACCATCACGCTCGAGCACGTCGGTGATGAGTTCGACGAGATCCTGGTCGTCGTCGACGACGAGGATCTTCCGACGCCCGCTCTCCAGGGCGTCGGTGGGGATGCCGTTGTCCCGCATGAAGAGGAACAATTGGTCCCTCGGGATCCGCCGGAATCGGCTCCCCGGGACCCGGAAACCCTTCAACTGCCCGGAGTCGAAGCAGCGGATGATCGTCTGCTGGCTGACCTTGCAGATCTTCGCGGCTTCGCCGGTCGTGTAGACAGTCTTCTGCATGTGCTTTACCACCCTCTCCCTAGCCGTGGTGCAGCTAGTCGAAACGGCGAACGGAAACGACCTCTTCCACCAAGGTCCTCCCGGCCGCCTAGGCCTCCTTGTTGCCTCGTCAAACGCGGGCCCCGGCGTTCGGAGCGTCGCGCTCGTGAACTCCGTGCCGAAAACCTCCTCGCCTCGACCGGAACCGCGGGAACGAGCGGAGGGCCCTGAAGGGGACCGATCCACCGGTCGGATCGACGGCGATCCACCCCGCGGAACCGGCCCAACCATCTCCCTTTCGCACGATCCTGTCTCCACGGAGCGAAAGTCGAGACGACCTTCGCGCCGCGTGTTCCGGGGCAGGGGGGGAGATCGGGGGAAAATCCATCTTCCCGCAACCGCCTCCCTGCTTGCCGTCCTTGCCTGTCGCCAACTCTACAGCCATCTTGCGCATTGAGTCAATATCGCCACAGTCAGCGCAAATACCGTTCGCGCAACACCTTGGGCAAAGATCCCTGAACTCTTCGGCAGGTGGGAACTCCGTGGCGGCGGCGCGGGGCGGGGAAGCGGGGAGGGCCGCGGTCAGGGGGGCGGAGGGACGACGATCTCGAGCAGTTCCACGGCTGGATGGCCACCCAGCGAGATCTGGGCCACGCGCCCCCACGTCGGTGCCGGGGCGGCGGCAGGATCGGGGAACCGGCCGAAGAGCGCCGCCAACCGGGGACCGGGACGCACCTCGAGCAGCGCCACGTCGTGGACCTCGCGGAGCAGGCCGGCGTCGATGAGCACGCGTCCCAGCGGGATGCGCGCCGCCCGGATCGACTCGGCGGTGCGCGCATCGACTCGCGACAGGTCGATGCGCACGATGCCGTACTGCACCACGTCCCCACGCGGGGAGAGGAGGAGGATCTCGCGGGCATACGCGGGAGGCCCTCCCCCCGGCGACCCGGGATCGTGCGCCCGCGCCACGACCCGCAGCCCCAGGGGGGCGCCGTGGAAGCGTTCCATCGCCACGGTCATGTGGCTGGCATGGTCGAGCAATCCGCGGGCAGGCTCGGGCACGTCGGCGGCGCTCGCGGCCCGGAACGTGGCGAAACCCGGACCCGACTCCGCCACCAGTCGTACCAGGTCGTTCGCCCGCTCGACGGCTCCACGCACAGGCTGGGTCGGAGCGGACACGGCGGATGGTCGTTCCGTGGGGCTGACCCCGCACCGGATCGGAACGGGAGCCATGGGCGGGAAGGCCCTCCTCCCCGCAGCGGCACAGGCCCGCTTGCCCGAGAGACTACGCGCGCGGGCGGGCGGACCGCAACCGACCCTGCCCCGCCGCGAGCCGGGGCTCCGGCAGGATCGCCGCCACCCACGCCTCAAGCGACGGGCGCCGAGGCGGCCGGGGGGGCGACGATGCGGTCGGCGGCCCCACCCGGAACGGCCAGATCGAGGAGGAAGCCGAGCACTTGACGCAGCCTCGGGAGGGGGAACGCGGCGACGGCGGCGATCGCGGCCGACCGCTCCGCCTCGGCGATCGCCGCGGCCCTGACGAAGACATCCGCCTCCACGAACCGGCGGCGGGCCTCCTCGATGACCGCCTCCGTGTCGGAGGAGTCACGCGCGGCCTCCGCCCGTGAAGCGAGGCGATTCATGTCGGTTTCGGGGAGCCGCTCGCGGGCCAACGCCCAGAGGAGCGTGGGACGGCCGCCGAGGAGGTCG
>CAZMOU010000039.1:16054-28321 GCA_964567835.1 uncultured Chitinophaga sp.
GGCGTGACGGTCGTTGTCCTCGTCGCCCCGCCAATCCTTGAGATCGTTGAGGATCTGGAAGCCGACGCCGACGTGCCTGGCATACCGTGCGAGCGGACCGGCCTCCGTCGGCGCGAGCCCCGCCAGCCGGATCCCCATGGCGAGCGACACCTCGAACGCCGGCGACGTCTTGAGGGCGTAGATCTCGATCGACTCGGCGATCGACAACGACTTTCTCGCGGCGTCGCGCCACCACAGTTCCGCCCCCTGGCCGCGGGCGAGGCGGACGTGGGCGTCGGCGAGCATCGCCACGACGTCGGCGCGGCACTCGGGCGATACTCCGGGCAGCGTCGAGACGATCCTGTACCCGAAGCCGAGCAGCGAGTCGCCGACGTTGATCGCCACGGGGACTCCGACCTCCTGATGGAGCGTCGAGCGACCGTAGCGGCGGCGATCGGCATCCTCGATGTCGTCGTGGACGAGCGACGCCTTGTGGAACACCTCGACGGCCACCGCGGCGGCCCGGGAAGCCGCATGCGACCCGGCGGGGAGGGACGATTCGCCGCGTCGGTCGGCGACCACCGCGTCATGTGCGGCGAGCGTGACGAAAGGGCGGAGGAACTTCCCCCCCCGGCCGAGATAGTCGGCCGAGAGGAACGCCGCGGAGTCGAGCGGCACGGGGGCCGCCTCCCGCCAGACCAGGGCCTCCGGCACGCCGGCGTCCCGCGCCACCCGCTCGAGCGCATCGGGGAGGAAGAGACCGGCGGCCTCGCGGAGCAGCGGCAGGTGATCGGCGGAGGCGGTGGCTTCCCCTCCGGCACATCCGAGCAGGCCGAGCACCCATTCCACGTCGAGTGCCCCCCGCGCCGCCGCGGTGGCGCAGTCGCCGCCGCAGGCCCGGCCGGCCTCGGGATCGAAGGGGACCGCGGCGATCGGCAAGGCGAAGGCGGGCAGCATCGCGAAGGCCTTCTCGAGGTGCCCGAGTCGGGCGACCCCCAGGATCCCGTCGTACTCGCCGGTGAGCAGGCCGCCGATCCCCGCCACCGCCCGGGGGGTCGACTCGACGACCCACCCTGCGTCGCGGGCGGCCGACCAGAGCGTCCCCACGACGCACGAGGCCCCGCAGGTGCGCGGCGGCCGGGAGCCGTCGTCGGCCCCGTCGACCGGGGCCACCAGCGGACAGTCAGGCAGGAGCAGCAAGCGGCGGCCCGGGGCCCCGGAGGCGATGCGTCGCCGCCAGTGCTCCGAGACGATCGCCACCATCGTCCAGCCCACATGCTCGGCCGCTCCGCCACCAGCCTTCACGAGGTCGGTGGCGAGGGCCCGCAGACCGGCCGCCCCCCGCGCCGCGACCGGCACCCCCCCCTCCCTCCATGGGGAAACCAGATCCGAGGCGAGACGGCGCAGCCTCTCCCGCAGCGTCCGGTCCGCCGGGCAGGCGAGCGTTTCGGGGGGGCGCCCGGGAGGCATTCCCCCGCCCGGAACGGTGGCCGCCGAGAGCGGATTCGGAAGGGGAGCGGTGCGATGGGTCACGGGAGGGTCTCGGGGGTGTTCCGTCGGGCCGGGAAGTCCCTGCCGGGGAGATGCCCGGTCGGCGGGGACGACCCGGAAAATCGCCCGCGACGGGTTCGTCCGGGCCTCACCGACCAGGCGCCGGGGCCCCCGTCGGCCGCGGGAGGGTAACCGTCGCCCCGCCCCGGCGCTAACCCCCGTCCCCCGCGGGGCGTGAATCGGTCAGCCGGCGGCGAAGAACCGGGGCAGCAGCGCATCCACCATGAGGAGGCCGCGGCGCGAGAGGACCGGGGCCGGGGTGCGGGTCTCGAGGCATCCCTCCGCCTCGAGGCTCGCCCACTGTTCGGCGAACGCCTCGAGGGGGTCGACGCCGAATCTGGCCCGCAGCCGGTCGACGTCGAGCCACCCCCGCTTGAGCCCGAGCACGGTCTCGCGGACGAGCAGTTCCCGCCGCGTCGGCACGATCCCGCGCACCACCGGCAGCTTCCCGGCCTCGACGGTGGTCAGGTAGTCGTCCCAGTGGGTGGCGTTCTGGTAATGGATGCCGGAGAGATGCCCGAAGCTCGCCACGCCGAGGGCGAGCAGGTCGCTCCCCTCCCAGAGCATGTCCCGGTAGCGGAAGTGGACCCGATCCGGGTCGCGGACGAGCGTGTACCCGCTCGAGAGCGCGTACCCGGCGGCGAGGAAGCGGTCGAACGCGAGCCCCACCCAGGCCCGCTTCGTGTCCCAGTCCGCCACCGGCGTCGGTTCACCCCGTTCACGGGCGTCGTGGACGAAGGTCGTGTTGAGGGGGAGCTCGAGTTGGTAGATCGTCACGCTGTCCGGCTCGAGGTCGAGCGTCCGGGCGACGGTCCTCTCCCAGCTCTCCGCGGTCTCCCCCACCATGCCGGCGATGAGGTCGACGTTCGTGCTGGGAAAGCCGGCCGCGCGGATCCAATCCCAGGCACGGAGGATCTCGGCGGACAGGTGCGCGCGACCGTTCGACTCGAGGATCCGGTCGTCGAAATTCTCCACCCCCAGCGACAGCCGTGTCACGCCGAGCGCCCGCAGCGCCTTGACCTTCGGCTCGGAGAGCGTGCCCGGCTCGCACTCGAAGGTCACTTCCTCGGCGTCGTCCCAGCCGAAACTGCGATGCAGGCCGGCGACGAGCCGCTCCAGTTGCTTCACCGAGAGGAACGACGGCGTGCCCCCGCCGAAGTAGACGTAGCGCAGCGTCCGTCCGGTGACCGCGGGACGGGCGGCGACGGTGCCGGCCTCCCGCGCGAGGGCCTCGGAGTAGCGCTCGACGTCGGAGGCCGTGGTGTCGGTGTAGACGCGGAAGTAGCAGAACTTGCACCGTTTGCGGCAGAACGGCACGTGCAGGTAGAGGCCGAGGGGGGCGTCGGTCGGCGGCGCGTCGAAGGCGGCCAGCACGTCCGGCACCGCCGCGGCGGTCCAACGGGAGAAGGGGGGGTAGTTGGCGACGAAGTAACTGCCCGGCTCGGTGGCCGCGGACGTCGCCGGAATCGTCGAATCGCTCATGGCGGACCTCGCGGCGTCGGTGCTTGCTTCAGGAGACGCCCCGGGCGGCGAGCAGGTCGTCGAAATCGCGGAGATGGTAGGCGACCCCAGCCCCGTCGAGCACGCGGCAGAGCCCACGGAGCGCGATGCCCATGCCGTCGGGGCCGCTCGTGCCGCCGAACTGACCACCCCCCCGGACATGCGGTTCGAGGTCGAGGAACACGCCGGGGATCCCCCGACGCCCGAGCCGCTTGGCCAGCGCCGGGAGCATCGTCTTCAGATCGGCGAGGATCCGCGCGTGCCCGCCGACGCCCCGGTCGGCGGGGACGAAGTTGGCGAGCGAACCCTCGTCGACGTGGCGGCCCTTCGACGCGCCGGAGACGGCCCGGTAATCCTTGACGTGGACCCATCCCAACCCCGGCTTCATCGCCTCCCACTGTCTCCAGATCTCGGCCGGCGAGAATCCCTGGACGACCAGGTTGGCGGCGTCGAAGACGAGGACCAGACCGGGGTGGTTCACCCGGCGGTGGATCTCGGCGAGGAGATGGCCGTCGCGCCCCACGAGGTTCGCCTCCACCTCGAGGCCGAAGGTCAGGTCGGAACGGTGGCAGGCCTCCGCGATCCTCCCCACGTGATCCACCGTCTGTTCGAGGTGGACGCGCGGATCGGCGCCGCGCGGCGGATAGAAGGAGAAGCCGCGGATGAGCTTCGTCTCGAAGGCATGGGCCAGTTCGCAGGCCCGCGCCACGTCCTTGGCGAGGTACTTCGCGAAGGGGACGTAGGCGTTCCGCGTGCCGTCGTCGACGTCGAGGAGTTTCGTCTTTCCGATCGGGGAGGCGATCGAGGCCACGTTGAGACCGTAGCGGTCCTCGAGGTGCCGGAGCTTCTGGATCTCCGGCAGCGTCAGTTTCATGACGTTCTTCACCCCCTTGCCGACGTCGACGAACCGCAGGCTGTAGTACTCGAGCCCGATCGCCGACAGGGCGGTGAACTGCTCGACCGCCGTGAGGTCGAAGGCCGACTCGTCGGCCAGCGCGGAGAGGAGGACGCTCGGTGCCTTGGCCATGGGTGGGTGTCCGGAGTCGGGGCCGCCCGCGGGACGGAGGCCTGGGGAGTCAGGTCGGCGCCGGGATGTCGGCACCGGAGGGATGCGAGACGACGATCCGCGAGGAGATGCCCCCCCGCGGCGTGAAGCAGGCGACGAGCGTCATCCGCCGAGGCTCGAGCACCGCCACGAGATCGTCGAGGATCCGGTTGGTGACGTTCTCGTAGAAGATGCCTTCGTTACGGAAGGCCTGGAGATACAATTTGAGGCTCTTGAGCTCCACGCACGTCCGGTCGGGAACGTAGCGGAAGGTGAGCGTGCCGAAGTCGGGCTGTCCGGTCTTGGGGCACACCGACGTGAACTCCGGACAGACGATCTCGATGACGTAGTCGCGGCCGGGAAAGCGGTTCTCGAAGACCTCGAGTTGGCCGCGCGACGGCGATGGGTGGTGGGGTGCGTTCATGGGAGAGAGTGTGCCATGAAGAGGGACCTGGCGGAAGCCGCCCCCGGAGCCGCCGCGCGCCGGGCGGTGGTTCTCCTCTCCGGCGGCCTCGACTCGGCCACCGTGGCCGCCTGGGCCCTCCGGGAGGGATGGGCCGTGACGGCGCTGTCCATCGACTACGGCCAACGCCACCGGCACGAGCTCGCCGCCGCGACCGCCGTGGCCCGCCACCTCGGCATCGGCGACCACGTGGTGCTGCGCGTCGATCTCGCCGCGTTCGGCGGCAGCGCGCTGGTCGACGGGACGATCCCCGTGCCGCACGGTCGGACGGACGAGGCGATCGCCGTCGGCATCCCGTCCACCTACGTTCCCGCCCGGAACACCGTGTTCCTCTCCCTGGCGCTCGCGCTGGCGGAGGCCCGCGGCGCCGGTGCGATCGCCATCGGCGTCAACGCCATCGACTACAGCGGGTATCCCGACTGCCGGCCGGAGTTCGTCGAGGCCTTCCGCCGCGTCGCGGCACTGGGGACGCGGGCCGGCGTCGAGGGACAGTCCATCGCCATCCTCGCCCCGCTGGTGACGCTCTCGAAGGCCGACATCGTCCGCCTCGCCCGGGAACTCCGCCTCGACACCGGCCTGACCACCAGCTGCTACGACCCCGCGCCCGACGGCGGGGCATGCGGTGATTGCGACGCCTGCCGGCTCCGCGCGGCCGGATTCGCCGCCGCCGGGATGGTCGATCCACGCGCCTCGGGGAGCTGACGACGCCGTGCGCATCGCCGAGCTCTTCGCCACGCTCCAGGGGGAGGGCCTCCTCGCCGGTACGCCGAGCACGTTCGTGCGCTCGAGCGGCTGCAACCTCCGCTGCCGGTGGTGCGACACGCCGTTCACCTCGTGGCGGCCGGAGGGGGGGGAGTGGAGCCCCGCCCGGATCGCCGCCGCCGTCGACGCCCTCGGACCGGGGCATGTCGTGCTCACCGGCGGGGAGCCGCTGGTCGCCGCCGACGCGGCCGACGTCTGCCGCGCGCTGCGCGCGGGGGGACGGCACCTCACGATCGAGACCGCCGGCACCGTGCTCCCACCGGAGCTGTCGGCCGACTGGCCGGTCGATCTGCTCTCGGTCAGCCCCAAGCTCGCGTCGTCCGCTCCCCCCCCCGACACCCCCGCCGACTGGAGCCGCCGGCACGCCGCCGCGCGGCGGCGCGACGGGATCCTCGTGGCGATGCTCGAGGCCCCCTGCTGGCAGTTCAAGTTCGTCGTCGGCTCGCGCGGCGACCTCGACGAGACGCTCGCATGGCTCGACGACCTCGACCGTGCGGCGGGCCGGGGCGGACTGCCACGGCACCGGGTCTTCGTCATGCCGGAGGGAACCTCCCCGACGGCGCTGGCCGCCACGGCGACCTGGCTCGAGCCCGCCTGTGCCGCGGCCGGGCTCCGCTACGCGCCGCGGCACCACATCGCCTGGTTCGGCAACCGCCGCGGCACGTGACGGGCGTCAGGGGGCGGCGGGGGGCGGCGCCGGGTGGGGCTTGCCCGGGGCGTGGCCGCGTGGTCCGAAGGCGAGCACGGTGGCGGCTCCGGCCGCGACGACGAGGAGCCCGGCGAGGAAGAAGGGACTCACCGCGTCGGGCTTGGTCTCGGCCAGCGCGAGCGTGGTGAAGGTGTTGATGACCGGCGCGCAGCCGAACACCACCGGCATCACGGTGAAGGGCTTGCCGCCGCAGGCGAACGCGAGGATCGTGCCGAGCGCGCCCAGGGCCCCGAGCGAGCCGGCCGCGAGGCTCCAGGCGAGCCCGCCGGCGTGCCAGGACCCCCGGTCACCCGTCGGCCCGAGCAGCGCCAGCGGCACGAGCACGGCGATGAGGAAGTAGGAGACCCCGATGCAGATCAAGGGACGCAGCCGGCTCCCCCCCATCGCCACCTGCCCCTTGTGGAGCACCGGCCCGTAGGCCCCCCAGGAGAGCATCGCCATCGCCGCGGAGAGGAGGACGCCGAGGACGTTCTCCGCCCTCTTCTCGACCTTCGCCACCGCAGGGCGGTCGCCCGCCTCCGCGTCGGCCGCGGCGGGAGCCCGCACCGCGGCCTGCGGCGCATGGGCCGGGGTCTGCGGCTTGAAGACGAGCACCGTCGCCGCCCCGGTGATGACGAGGATCAGCCCGGCGAGGAACGGGGCCTTCAGTTGGTCGAAGGCCCGGTTCATCGTCGCGTTCAGCAGCGTGTTGACCACGGGGGCGCCACCGAAGACCAGCGGCATCACGTAGATCGCCTGCCCGCCGAAGACGCGCAGCGCCAAAATCACCCCCAGGGCCCCGAGCGCTCCCGCCCCACCCGCGATCAGGCTCCACACGACACCGGTCCGGGTCCATTGCCCCTTCTCTCCCCCCCGTCCGAGGATCGCCGACGGGACGACGATGGCGATCCCGAAGTAGGCGAGCCCCACGCACATGAAGGCCCGCAGCGCCGAGCCGAGGAGACCGCTGCCGATGTGGAGCACGGGACCGTAGACGCCCCAGCAAAAGGCGGTGAGGGCGATCGCGGCGAGCATGCTCACGAACTGCAGCATCGGAGTCTCCGGGGCGGAGGGGGGAAGACACGGGTCAGGCGACGCGGCTGGCGCTCCCCTCGTCGTGCCCGGCGGGCGCGTCGAGGAGAGGCACCATCATACGCCCGACGTCATCGACGGTGAGGAGACGCATGCAGTCGTGGTGGCCGAGGGGGCAGGTGCGACGGTTGCAGGGGGAGCAGGGGAGGTCGAGACGCATCTCCCGCAGGCCCGGGTGATCGGACCACCCCAGGCGCGGATCCATCGGACCGAACAGGCAGACGGTGGGGACGGCGAAGGCGGCCGCGAAGTGCCGCGGCCCGCTGTCCGAGGAGACGACCAGGGCGCTGCGGCGCACGAGCGCCTTGGAGAGGCCGAAGGGGAGCTCGCGTTCGTCGGCGAGGCCCCGCACCGCCGGGTGCGCCGCCCGGTCGACGATCGCCCGGGCGTCGTCCCGGTCGCCCGGACCGCAGTGGACGACGATCCGGGCGTCGGGACGGCGCTGGAGGAGCCAGCCCGCCAGCGCCGCGAACTTCTCCGCACCCCAGCTCTTCGCCGGCCCGAAGGCACCGTTGTCGTTGAACAGCACGAGCGGCCCGGGGACCCCGCCGGGAAAGAGTCGGGCGAGGACGTCTTCGGCGCGTCGCTCGTCGGCGGGCAGGGTCGCCAGTTCCGGACGCAGCGATCCGCCCGGCACCCCGATGCGTTCCGCGAGGGCCATCGCCGTGAGCGTGGGCGACTGCACGACCCGCACTCCGTCGCGGCGCGGCTGGGGGAGCGCGTCGGTGAGCAGGAGCCGGCGCCAGTGGCCGGCGAACCCGACGCGCCGCCGCGCGCCGGACGCCAGGGCCAGCGCGGCGGTGGAGAGGGAGTTGGGGACGACGAGCGCGGTGTCGAATCGGCGGGCCCGCAGCGCCCGTGCCACGGCGGGGAAACGCAGGGCCCGGTCGCGGTGGCGCCGGTCGTAGGGCACGACCTCGTCCAGCCAGGGGGTGCCGGCGAGGATCTCGGCGAAATGCGGCTTCATCACGCCGACGATCCGGGCCCCCGGGCCGAAGTGGCCGCGCAGCGCCCTGAGCATCGGCGTCGACATGACCAGGTCGCCGACCCACCGCGGGAGGATCACGAGGATGTCCATGGCGGGGAGCGTACCCTTCCCGGCCATCCCGCGACAAAGGCAATCCGCGGCTCACGACCGGGACGCGAGCGCCTCGCGGGGGGTGAGCCGGTCGAGTGCGCGCGTCGCGGCGACGCCGGCCAGGAGGGCCACCGCGAGCGTCGCCAGGCAGGTCGCCGCGATCCACGCCGTCGGCACGCTCGCCCGTCCGCCGACCAGATGGGCAGGCAGCGTCATCGCGCCGGCCGCCGCGCCGGCGACGAGGCCGAGGCCGACCATGCAGAGCGTCTCGGCGACGACGATCCGGCGCACCATGCCGCGGGGAAAGCCGAGGGCCCCGAGGAGCCCGAACGTGCCCACCCGTTCGAGCACCCCCTGCACCTGGACCGCCGCCACCCCGGCCGTGCCGAGCAGCAGGCCGAGGGTGCCGAGGGCCTGGAAGGCGGCGAGGAAGGTGTTCTGCACGGCGGAGAGCCGCCGGAGTCGCTCGAGCGTCGCCTCGACGCTCGCCCCCGCATCGACCCACGCGGCCCGGACGGCGCGATCGACGACGGCCGGCTCGGCCGTGCCGGCGTCGACGAGCGCCATGGTGTAGCCCGACCGGGAGGGGAACACGCGCTCGAAATCGCGCTCGGCGACGATCACGAAGCCCTGGAGGATGCCCGGCTCGAGGAGCCCGACGATCTCGAACTCCACCGGCTTCCCCTCGTCGTCCGGGTAGGCGAATCGGGCCCCGACGCCGCCGAGCTTGAGCGCCCAGCGCGCGGTGGCGTCGTCGAGGATGGCCGGCACCGGCCCCTCCGCCCCCGCGCCGAGCAGCCGCCAGGGATTGCCCCCGGCGGATGCCGGGAGCGGCCGATGTCCGGTGAAACGGAAACCGCCCCGGGCCACGAAGCCGTCCCCCACGCCGAGGACGACGGGACGGGAGGGGGCATAGAGGTTCGTGCAGCTGGCGTCGTCGCCGGAACTCGCCCGGATCCGGTCGACGGTGGCGGCGGCGAGGGCGTCGCGCTGCCCCTCCTCCAGACCGAGGCCCGACAGCGCTTCGCCATCCTCCGGATCGACCGACGACGAAGCGGCGAAGGTGGCGATCGACGTGTAGCCCCCCGTCGGACCGGAGCGCTCGCGTGGCCGCGCCGGAGGGGAGAGCGAGAAGGCGGACACCGCCACGACGAGGAACTCGGCGACGGCGACGATGGCGGCGACGGCGAATGCGCGGGCCGGACGCCAGGCCAAGCCGCGCCAGGCGAGCCCCCCGGTCGAGGCGAGCGGCTCGCGCCCCGCCGCGACGCGCGAGAGGAGCACCCGCACGAACCCCAAGAGACCCACGAGCGCGAGGGCCCCGGAGAGGAAGAAGAGCCCGACGGCCATCCGCGCGTCGGCCCGTCCGGCGAGGGCCGCGGCGAGGACCGCGGCGCCGAGCGCGGAGGCGCCGAGAAGGGTGCCCCGGCTCCGGGCCGCGTCGGTGTTCCACGATCCTGACTCGCCGCCCCGGAGCAGCACGAGCGGCGGCAGCCGCGCCGCGCGGCGCGCGGCGAGCGCGAGCGCCACGAGCGACAGCACGAGCGCCGCGAGCGCCCCCGGCCACAGTCGCGTCCAGGAGATCGTGCCGTCGCCGAAGGCGACGTTCGACCCGGAAGCGACCGACGCGTTCCACGATCTGGCGAGGGCCGCGAGCAGGATCCGTGCCCAGGCCGGTCCCGCCGCCGTGCCGACCGCGACACCGACCGTCGCCGCCGCGGCGCCGATCGTCGTCAGCAGCAAGGCGATCCGTCGCGGCGGCCAGCCCACCGCGGCCAGCAGACCGACGTCGCGTCGCCGCGCGGCGACGAGGAGCTGGAAGAGGAGCCACTCGAGGAGCAGTCCGGCCGCGACCACGAAGCTCGACAGCGCGAGGAACAGGCTCCCGAAGGGGGTCGACCCGCGGGCCGCGGCGAGGGCCGTGCCGCGCACGTCGTCCACGCGGATGCCCATGCGTTCCGGGGTGATCGCCGCCGCCAGGCGGGCGGCGAGGAGATCGCGCTGCCCCGCGCCGGAGTCGGGGAGGAACCACGCGGTGGTGGCACCGAAGCGGCCCCCGGCGATGCGGCGGGCCCGGCCGAGCGAGACGAACGCCTTCGGGGTCGTCCCATGGAGCTTCCAGTAGCGATCGTCCTCGTCGTGCGGCGGGACCGTGCGCACCCGGCCACGATCGAAGGGGAAGGGGGGATCCCAGTCGGCGATCGACTTCTCGTCGGAGATGCCCTCGACCTCCGGCACGAGGCTCCGGGCGGTCGCCGCTCCCTCCATCCGCGCGATCCCCGAGATCCGCAACGACTCGGTCGCCTCCTCGACCCGACCATGCAGCGTCTCCGGCCTGAAGAACCGGATCGCGAGACGGTCACCCACGGCGACGGGGTGGCCCTGGGCGGCGAGGTCCTCCGCCATCCACTCGTCGATGACGATCGCGTCGTCGTCCGGCGGGTCGAGCGGCGTGCCATCCGTCCCCACCAGTGCCCCCACGGGCAAGGCCGTCGTCTCGGTGCCGAGGAGGGTGGAATAGGGGATCATCGCACCGGTGTCCCCGGACGCGGGCACGATCGCCGTGGCGAGGAAGGCGAGCGTCGGCACGCCGCCCGCCGGCCGCAGCACCGCCTCCGCGGCCCGGTCGACCTCGGCGGAGAGGAGCAGGGCCCGGCTCGAGAGCCGGAGCACGCCGCCGCCGACGTCCTCGAGGGTGAGACCGTAATCGCCGAGCGCGGGGGCGAGGGCACGCCGCAGATCCGTCGCCTCGGCTCCCCCGGCCCCGAGCGCCGTGTTGACGACGTCCCCGCGGCCGAGCAGCGCCTGCGCCGTCCCCAGCGTGGCCAGCGCCATCCCCCGGGTCACCTGGGCCGGCGCCAGCGAGAAGCGTCCGATGCCGCGCGGCGGAAGGATGGATGACACCTTCACGCGCCGCCCCAGCGACTCGGGGACGCGGCGGCCGAGCGGACTGTCGGCCGGCACGGCCGATCGCTTCGACACCCGCATCACGACGCTGTCGCCGACCGCAACCCCGAGCGTCGCGGCGAGGACGTCGTTGAGAGCGACTTCGTCGTTCCCCGGCGTCGGCGGCGCCGGGTCGAACCCCAGACTCGCCGGCGCGTCGCAGGCGAGGAGCGTGCCCCGCGCCGTTTCCCCGGCCGTCGATTCGTACGTCACCTCGAGCACGATCGCGGGCTCCACCGTGCCGGCGGGCGCCGACAACCGGCGCGCGGTCTCCGCCCCGAAGACGTCGTCGGCCACGAGTGCCGCGGAGATTCCCCCGAGACGCTCGAGCGCCAGCCGCCGCAACCCGTCGCGCAGTGCCTCCCCCACCCCGACGGCGCCCGCGATCGTCGCCGCCACGACCGCACAGGCGCAGGCCAGCGCGAGCAGTTGCCGCCACCACGACCGTGCCAGCCGCAGGGCGAGCACGAGGGGAGAGGAAACGGCGGCGTCGGGTCGACGCGACCGGGTGCCCCGGGCGTTCATGGGTGCCCCCGCCCCGCGACCGGACCGTCCCCCGCGAGCCTGCCGTCCTGCAGCCGCAGCACGTTGCCGACCCGGGCGGCGATCCGGTCGGAGTGGGTCACCACGACGAGCATCCCGCCACGCTCGGAGACGAGTTCGACGAGGAGTTCGGCGATCCGGTCGGCGGCGTGGGAGTCGAGCTGCCCGGTGGGCTCGTCGGCGAGCACGAGCCGCGGCCCGAGCACCAGGGCCCGCGCCACCGCCACGCGCTGACGTTCCCCGCCCGACAGTTCCCCCGGCAGGTGACCGGCACGGGCGGCGAGGCCGACGCGATCGAGGAGGTCATGGGCCCGCGCGGTCACCGCGGGGGAGACGCGTCCGCAGGCCAGCGCGGGCAGGACGACGTTGTCGAGCGCGGTGCAGCCGTCGAGCAGATGGTGCTCCTGGAACACGAACCCGATCGACCGGTTGCGGAAGGCGGACCGGGCCTCCGGACCGCCGGCGAACGGATCGGCTCCATCGAGGCGGACGGTGCCGCCGGTGGGCTCCTCGAGCGTGCCGAGGATGGAAAGCAGCGTGCTCTTGCCGGCGCCGCTCGGTCCCATCACCGCGGCACGCCCGCCGGCGGGGAGCGACCGGTCGACGCCCTCGAGGACCCG
>CAZMOU010000040.1:0-28173 GCA_964567835.1 uncultured Chitinophaga sp.
GTCGCCGCCAGCGCGGCCCACCTCGCCACCGCGAGCCTCCATCGCCAATCCGTCCTGCTCTGGGACCGCGCGACGGAGCGCCCGATCGCGCGCTGGTCGGAGCTCGGGCAACCGAGCGCGATCGCCCTCGCCCCCGGCCCGATCCACGCCCTGTGGACACTGTCCAACCTCGGTCTCCTCGGCGACGCCGCCGCCGTGAAGGTGCTCGACGCGGCGCGGCGGGCGCTCGAGCATCCCTCCGCCGGCGTGCGGATGAACGCCCTGCGCGTCCTCCCGCGCGACGAGGCGTCGCTCGCCGCCGCCGACCGGGCCGGGATCCCCGCCGACCGCTCGCCGCTGGTCCGTCTGGCGCTCCTCGAGACCCTCTCGGAGTGCCCCCCCTCGCCCCTCGCCGGCGACCTCGTGCTCCGGCTGGTGCGCGACCCGCGCACGCTGGCCGACGGGATCCTCGCCGACGCCGCCACCGCGGCGGCGGCGGTGCAGTCGACGAAGGTGCTGCCGGAGCTGCTCCGGGGGGTGCGGGCCGCGGCGGCGGTCCCCCCGGCCCTCCTTCCGGCGTTTCTCGCCGCGCCGGAGGCGGCCCCCGAGCCGCGTCTGCTCGAGCTCGTGGGGCGGGTGGCCGAGCACGTGGCACGCGGCGGGGATGCCGACACGCTCTCCGCCGTGCTCGTGGAGGCCTCCCGTGCCGACGCGGCGACCGCCACGGCGACCCTCGAGGGGCTCGCCCGGGGCTGGCCCCGGGGGCGGCAGGCCGAGCTCTCCGCCGCGGCGGAGGAGGCGATCGTGGCCCTGGTCGACAGGCTGCCGGCGTCGGCCCAGGGCCAGCTCGTCACGCTCGTGCAGCACGCCGGCAGCCGCGTCCTCGATGCCCACGTGGGGAGGATCAGCGAGGCCCTCTTCGCCGACCTCGACAGGGGCGAGGCCGACGACGCCCTGCGTGTCGAGGCCGCGGAGCGCCTGGTGGCGCTGCGCCCGGCGGACGGTGGGCTCGTCGGCGAGCTGCTCGAGCGCGTCGGTGGCAGGAGCGGCCCGCAATTCTCGGCGGGGGTCGTCGCCGCGGCCACGAAGTCGTCCGCCGAGGACGCCGCGGCGCGGGTGCTCGACAAGCTCGGGGGCATGACGCCGTCGGTCCGGGACGCCGCCCTGCGTGCCGTCCTCGCCAACCGCGAATGGGCCGCGAAGCTCGTCGATCGGCTGGAGGAGGGATCGGTGTCGGTGGCCGACGTGCCGCTCGTGGAACGGGGCAAGCTCGCCGAGCACCCCGACCGGTCGGTGCGCGAGCGGGCGCGGAAGGTCATGGCCAAGGGGGGCGGCCTGCCGAGCGCGGACCGGCAGAAGGTGATCGACGAGATCCTGCCGGTGGTCCGGGCGGGGGGGGACGCGGGCCGGGGCAAGGCGATCTTCAAGGAGCAGTGCGGGAAGTGCCACACGCACTCCGGCGAAGGGGGCAAGGTGGGTCCGGAACTCACCGGCATGGCCGTCCATCCGGCCCACGAGCTCCTCATCCACGTCCTCGACCCGAACCGCTCGGTGGAGGGCAACTACCGCTCCTGGACGGTGACCACCGACGAGGGCCTGGTCGTCACGGGGCTCCTCGCCGCGGAGAGCCGCACGGCGGTGGAGCTCGTCGACGCCGAGGGCAAGCGCCACGCCATCCAACGCGACGAGATCGACGAGTTCCAGCCGTCGCCCAACTCCCTGATGCCGGTCGGCTTCGAGAAGCAGATCAGGCCCGAGGGGTTCGCCGACCTGATGGCGTTCCTGACGGCCAAGGGGAAGTACGTGCCGGTGTCGCTCGACAAGGCGGCCACGGTGGTGACGACGAAGGGGATGTTCTTCCGCCCGGAGGGCGAGGTGGAGCGTCTGGTGTTCCCCGACTGGAAGCCGAAGATGGTGGGGAGTGTGCCCTTCGTGCTCATCGACCCGCAGGGGGACACGATCCCCAACGCCGTCATGCTCCACGGGCCGCAGGGTCTGGTGGCGCCACGGATGCCGAAGCAGGTGTCGCTCCCGCTGGGGGCGCCCGCGGCGGCGATCCACATCCTCGGCGGTGTGTCGGGCTGGGGATTCCCCGCCACGAGCGGGGAATCGACGTCGCTCGTCGTGCGGCTGGTCTACGCCGACGGGACCACCGAGGATCACGAGCTGAAGAACGGCCGGCACTACGCCGACTACATCCGCCGGGTCGACGTCCCGGAGAGCGAGTTCGCCTTCGACCTGGCCGGCCGCCAGATCCGCTACCTGGCGGTCCGCCCCGCGAAGGACGCGGTCATCGAGCGGATCGACCTCGTCAAGGGGAACGATCCGACGGCGCCGGTGGTGATGGCGCTGACGGCCGAGATGCGGTGACGTCCCCGACCGATTCCACAAAAACACGGCTCCCGCGGAGACGAGCCCGCGGGAGCCGTGCACACCACGCGACCGATGTCAGGAGTTCGGTTCACTGAGGCGTTTCAACGCTTTCACCCTGAGCCGCGCTGATCGCCGCGGCGAGCACCGGCATGGAGAGGTCATCCGACAGGAAGCGCACGCTGCCGTCACAATACACCGCCCCACAGGCGGCAGGGTGAAACGAGTAGAGTTCATTAGAGCTGTTGCAGTTCATCGCGCACGGACCGAGCGGCGTGACGCCGTCGGTGGAGAACCCATCGACCCAGAACTCGGAATCCGGGTCTGCCCATCCCGCACCACTCGCCCGGGACGAGAGCAACGGTGTCCGGCGTCGGTACAAGATCGGTCGCCCGGCATCCTCGACCCAGGCGAGAGTCTTGCTCGTGCCGTCGATGACGTCCTTCGGCGCCCGTTTCGCGCGGGAGCTGAAAAACGGCGGGCTCATCCCGGTGGTGAATGACGAGATCGTGCTCATCGGCAGGATCGCACCGACGTACTGCGAGGCGTCGGACGCCGGATTGGTCGGATCGTAGCCGGGAATCGGGGGGATGAGGCTGTATGGCGCCAGTCCGAGCTTACCGTTGATGCCGTTGGCGATCGAGTAATCACTCGAGGCTGCGTACCATCGCTGGGGGTTGGTGCTCGAGGGGGCATTGCCGGTGTCGAAAGCGCTGGCCGTGGCCGATGACGGACAGAGAAACGAAGTGAGCGGCGTCGCGATCACCGTGGCGTTCACCGCCGCCGACCAATGCGACTTGAGATCGTACTGATTGGCCAGATTCGTCTGCTCGATGAACGGCAGGAGGAACACTCCCGGCCCGTGGGCCACCGCACCGCTGACGGGGGCGGGGATACCGAGTTCGGTGACCGGGTAACCGGGAAGGGCGTCGGCCCGCGCCGGGGGGTAGAACCGCTTCGCGCCCTCGAAGTTGAGGATCGCCAGGCCGATCTGCTTGAGGTTGTTTTGGCATTGCGCCCGGCGCGCCGCTTCCCTCGCTGCCTGGACGGCGGGGAGCAGGAGGCCGACGAGCGTGCCGATGATGGCGATGACGACGAGCAGTTCCACGAGCGTGAAGCCCTTCGGGCGGCGGATGGGCATGTGGAGACCTCGTTTGAGTTGGATGGAGAGGGAGTACAACGGTCGGTTCAGTAGGAGCGACAGTCAGCGGCTGGAGAGTTCGAACGGAACGAGGACGTTCGGCTTCGGCTCTACTCGGGCACTCAGACCGGACGTCTCGGCTGTGGCGTAGCGTGGTGGCACCTTCGCCGCGCGGGTATCACGGCGCACCTGGTCACCCCCCTCGTCGTCGCCGGCACCGAGCACCGCGATCCCGACGCGGTATTCTCCGACCGGCGCACCATCGCCCGTGGAGTAGGTGAAGACCGTGAACCGGCCCTCACCGTTACTCGTCGCCTGGGGCTGCTCGCGCCATTTGAACTTCGTGGTGTCGACCGGCTTGAACACGATCGTCGCACCGGCGAGCGGCTTGCCGTCGAGACGCACCTCCCCCGTGACGGGGAAGGTGGGCTGTTTGAGGTTCTTGAACTCGCCCCGGGAACAGCCGGCGACGAGGGCGACCACGCCGACCGCCCGGAGGAAACGGGCCGGGGAGGGGCATGCGAGGGGCATCGGTCGCTCCACAGCGGACTTCGGCCGACGAGCGGGTGCCGCGCGTCTCACGTCGAAATGATCGCCGATCGATGTTCGGCTTCGATGACCTCACGAAAGTCTCGCCCCACGCTGACGTTCTGCACATCGTTCCTGCCCGGACGCCGCACCGCCGCCGCTGGCGGGCAAAAAAAACGGCCCGCGCGGGTGATTCCCGCGCGGGCCTTTTTCGTCGATCGGTCGGAACGCTCGACACGCCGGGCGCTCGGCCGCGGCTTCCGGAGATTCAGCGCACGTCGAGGAGCTCGACGAGGAAGTGGAGCGTGGCGTCGCCGGGGATGACGCCGCCGGCGCCGCGCTTCCCGTAGCCCAGGTTCGAGGGGATCACCAGCTCGATCATCCCCCCCTTGCCCACCAGCTGCATCCCCTCCGTCCAGCCGGCGATCACCTGGTTGAGCCCGAACTCGATCGGCTCGCCGCGCTTGTAGGAGCTGTCGAACACCTTCCCGTCGTCGAGCCAGCCGTGGTAGTTGACCTTCACGGTGTTGCTCGACTTCGGGTTCACGCCGGCCCCCTTGCGGAGGATGCGGTACTGGAGCCCGGAGGCGGTCTTCGTGAAGGTCTTGGGGGCGTCGGCGTCGACGGCGCCGGCTCCCTTGGGGAGCTCCGGGTGGGGGACTTCGGGATCGGCGGACACGGACACCTCCGGGATGGTTAGGGCGAGGACGAGGAACAGGGACAGGATGGCGAACGGGCGCATGACGGGCTCCAGTGGGGGAATGCCTCCGCGGGCGGCGGGCGGGGAAAGAGCATACCCCATCCCGGCGACGCCGTGGACCGGCGCCACGGGACGGGCGGGCCGACCGCCGGCCTCAGGCCAGGATCTCGTGGAGCACGCGCTGCTCCATGACACCGGTGAGCTTCTGGTCGAGTCCCTGGAACTTGAACGTGAATCGCTCGTGGTCGATCCCCATGAGATGGAGGATCGTGGCGTTGAACGAGTTCACGTCGACCGGGTTCTCGACGACGTTGTAGCTGAAGTCGTCGGTCTCGCCGAGGATCGTGCCGCCACGGACGCCGCCACCGGCCATCCACATGCAGAAGTTGCGCGGGTGGTGGTCGCGGCCGTAGGTCTCGCGGTTGAGCGTCCCCTGCGAATAGACGGTGCGGCCGAACTCGCCCCCCCAGACGACGAGCGTGTCGTCGAGCATCCCGCGGGCCTTGAGATCCATGACCAGCGCCGCCGTGGCCTGATCGGTGTCGAGGCACTGGCTCTTGAGGTCGTTCGGCAGGTTGCCGTGCTGGTCCCAGCCGCGGTGGAGGATCTGCACGACGCGCGTGCCCCGCTCCACCAGTCGCCGGGCGAGGAGGAGCGAGTGGGTGAAGGAGCCCGGTTTCTTCACGTCGTCGCCGTAGAGCGCGAGGGTCGTGGCCGATTCCCCCGACAGGTCGACCAGCTCCGGCACGCTCGCCTGCATGCGGAAGGCCATCTCGTACTGCGCGATCCGCGTCTGCGTCTCGGGGTCGCGGAAACGCTCGTAGCCGCGCGTGTTGAGCACTTTCAGCGTGTCGAGCATGCGGCGCCGGTCGGCGCGCGTCACGCCGGCGGGGTCGGGCAGGTAGAGCACCGGGTCGCCCGAGCCGCGCAGCGCCACCCCGGTGAACCGCGTGGGGAGGAACCCGCTCGACCACATGCGCGTGAACAGGGCCTGGGACGGGTTGATGTCGGGCTGGGGGGTGAAGACCACGAAGGCCGGGAGGTCGTCGCTCTCGCTTCCCAGGCCGTACGACAGCCAGCTCCCCAGGCTCGCCTTCCCCGGCACCTCGCTCCCGGTCATCACGTAGGTGCAGGCCGGGTCGTGGTTGATGGCGTTGGTGAACACGCTCTTCACGAGCGCCAGGTCGTCGACGATGCCGGCCGTGTGCGGCAGCAATTCGGCGTTGATCCAGCGTCCGCACTGCCCGCGCTGCTCGAACCGGAACTTGGACGGCGCCACGGGGAAGCGCTGCTGGCCGCTGGTCATCGTGGAGAGCCGCTGGTCGCCGCGCACGCTCGGGGGGAGGTCCTTGTCGAAGTACTCCGCGAGTTTCGGCTTGTGGTCCCAGAGGTCGATCTGGGAGGGGCCGCCGTTGGGGTGGATGTAGATCAGGCTCTTGGCCCTGGGCGCGTGGTGCGGCAGCCCGGGGAGCGTCGGATGGACGCGCCCGGACGCGGGGCGGACCGCGGCGGGGTCGATCGCCGCCGCGCCGGCACGGCGGGATTCGAGGAGCTCGAGCGCCGCGGCGCCGGCACCGACGCCGGTCGCCCGGAGGAAGGCCCGGCGGCAGGCGGCGAGACGGAGGTCCGCCGGCTGCGGGCCGGGCCCGCCGGCGGCGGGGGGGAACGGCAGTGTCATGGGATCAGTTCCTCGTCAGGGTCTCGTCGAGGTTGAGGATCATGTTGGAGACGAGCGTCCAGGCGGCGAGCTCCTCGGCCGGGACGCCCTCGGGGGGCTTCGACTCGCCGTGGGACACGAGCCGCCGGGCGCCTTCGGCGTCGGCGGCGTAGCGCCCGCGGTGGGCGGCGAGTTCCTCGGCCACGAGCGCCAGTTCGACCCCCTCGGGGGAGCGCGCCAGGACGGTGCGGAACAGCCAGTCGATCCGCGCCGCGTCGTCCGAGGGGGCGGCCGCGAGGGCCCGTGCCGCCAGCGCTCTGGCCGCCTCGACGTGCTGCACGTCGTTCATGAGCTGGAGCGCCTGCAGCGGCGTGTTGCTCCGTTCGCGGCGCGCACAGAACTGTTCCCGGTTCGGCGCGTCGAAATTGACCATGAAGGGGGGGGGTGCGGTGCGCTTCACGAAGGCGTAGATGCTGCGCCGCCACAGTCCGTCGCCCGTGTCGCGCCGGTAGTTCTGCGTGTTCGACCCGGCGAAGCCCACCGGCTCCCAGATGTTGTCCGGCTGGTAGGGTCGCGTGCCGCGGCCGCCGAGGGTCGGCACGAGGAGCCCCGACACCGCCAGGGCGTTGTCGCGGATCTGCTCGGCGTCGAGCCGGATGCGCGGACCGCGGGCGAGGAGCCGGTTTTCCGGATCGGCCGCGAGATGCTCCGGCGCGATCGCGGCGTCGCGGCGGAAGGCCCTGCTCGTGACGAGGAGGCGCACCATGTGCCGGGTGTTCCAGCCGCTCTCCCGGTATTCGCTGGCCAGCCAGTCGAGGAGTTCCGGATGGCTCGGCGCCTCCCCCTGCTGGCCGAAGTCCTCGCTCGTCTTCACCAGGCCCGTGCCGAAGAACTGCTGCCAGAGCCGGTTGGCCGCGACCCGTGCCACGAGGGGCTGCTCCGGGAGGAAGAGCCAGTTGGCCAGGTCGAGCCGGGTCGGCGTCCGTCCCTCCTCCACGGCGAGCGCGGGGAGGAATCCGGGGGTGCCGCGCGTCACCTTCTCCCCCGGCTTGTCGTAGGCACCGCGCGTCATCACGAAGCTGTCGCGCATCTGCGGCAGGTCGTTGAACACGAGCGTGCGCGTGACGGCGCCCTCGATCTCGGCACGACGCTTCCGCGCCTCGGCGATGCCACGTTCGACGCCGGTGACCGATTCCGGCCGGTCGCGCCACGCCACCTTGAGCCAGTGGCGGCGGATGCGGCCGACCGTGTCGGGGTCGGTCGTCTTCTCCGGTCCCTCGCGCACCGGGCCGCGGAGCGCTTCGGGAAGGTCGTCGAGTTTCTCGCGGCCGACGCGTTCCTTCCACCAGGCGGCGAAGGAACGGGTGGGATCGGTGGCCGGATCGTCGGTGCTCGACACCCCCACCTTGTCCCAGCGGAGATGGCCGTCGAACTGCGTGAGGGCGAAGCCGTTGATCTTCGTGCCGGCCGGCACGCCGACGCTCTCCGGCTTGAACGCCACCCGCACCCACTTCCCCGCCTCGGGCAGCGGCCCGATCACCATCTGCGACGGCTGGCCCACCGCCCCCCACGGGATCACCCCCCCCTCGCCCCACACGGCCCGGTGCTCCCAGCCGTCGGTGTGGAGCTGGATCATGATCGCCCTGGGAGGGGCCGCGGGATCGATCCAGACGTGGGCGAAGCATTCGGCGCCGGGGGCCGCCACGAGCGGCTCGGCGCCGCTGTTGTAGAAGTCCTGACCGATGCCGGTGGCGGTGCGTTCGATGGCACGGGCCCCCGAGAGGACACCACCCGGTTCGGTCCCGGCGAACCAGGTGACGGTCCCGGGGCTGCTCTGGACGGCGGCCCCCTTGGGAAAGTCGTCGTCGAGCCACACCGTCTCGCTGGTCACCGGCGCGGGCTTGGGATCGGCGCTCGCCGGGTCGGCGTAGACCAGCGCTGCCACCGCCTCCTCGAGCTGCCTGTCGAGGTCGGGGAGCCTGGCGTCGATGGCCGCCAACTCCGCCTCCTGCTCCGGGGTGGGCAGGGTGATGACCGGCGCGGTGCGCTCGATGTTGCCGTCGAAGCCCGGGTCGGCGGCGGAATTGAAGAAGGCGTAGAGGGAATAGAAGTCCTTGGCCGAGATCGGATCGAACTTGTGGTCGTGACAGACCGCGCACTGGCCCGTCAGCCCCATCCAGGCGTTGAGCGTCGTCGCCGTGCGGTCGACGGCGTAGCGGAAGAGGAGCTCCTCGTTGATCGAGCCGCCCTCGCTCGTGGTGACGTTGCAGCGACAGAATCCCGTGGCGGTCTGCTGCTCGCGCGTGGCGCCGGGGAGGAGATCGCCGGCGAGCTGCCAGACGGTGAACCGGTCGAAGGGGAGGTTGTCGTTGAAGGCCTTCACCACCCAGTCGCGGTAGGCCCACATGTGCCGCTCGTTGTCGAGGTGGAGGCCGTGGGTGTCGGCGTAGCGGGCGACGTCGAGCCAGTGCCGCGCCATCTCCTCGCCGTGATGGGGGCTCGCCAGGAGCTTCTCGACGTACTTCTCGTAGGCGTCAGGAGCCTGGTCGGCGACGAACGCGGCGACGTCCTCCGGGGCGGGGGGGAGCCCGGTGAGCGCGAACGCGGCCCGCCTGGCCAGGGTGGCGCGATCGGCTTCACCCCGCAGGGGCAGTCCCTCGGAGGCGACCCGCGACTCGAGGAAGCGGTCGATCGGATTGGCCGTGTTCTCCGGCGCCTGAGGAACCTCCGGCCGGGCGACGGGGCGGAACGACCAGTGCTGCTCGAAGGGGGCACCGGACTCGATCCAGCGGACGAGGAGATCCTTCTCTGCGTCGGAGAGTTCCTTGTGGGCGTGGGGGGGCGGCATGACGAGGTCGGGGTCGGTCGCGCGGATCCGCGCGACCAGCGCGCTTGCCGCGACGTCGCCCGACACCACCGCCCGGACGCCGGTGGGGAGCTCCGCCGCGGCCGCCGCTCCGTCGTCGAGGCGCAGCCCGGCTTCCTGCGTGCCCGGCCCGTGGCAGGCGTAGCAGTGCTCCGAGAGGAGCGGACGGATGTCGCGGTCGAACCGGATCGGCTTGTCGTCGGCGGCGGCGTGGGACCCGACGACGAGGAGGGCCGGGAGCGCGAGGAGGGACGGCAGACGGGGCCACACGAAAAAACGCATCGGAACTGCCTCCGGGTGCTTTTCCGCGTCGCCGATCCGTTCCGGGGGAGCGGATCGCGGACGTTCCGGCCGCGGGATTCCCCCGTGCCGTTCGGTCGATCGGCGGGGCCGGGAGGGGACGCGGGACGGACGCCCACCCCCTCCGAGCCTTCCATCCGCACGATTCTGACACGCCGCCGTCCCCCGGGCAAACCCGGACGATGGCGCGATTCCGTGCCCGGCGCCGGCCCCGAGGGGCGCACGGGCCCCTGGGGCCCGGCGGCCCGCGAGGGGCCGGCCGACGAGCCGCTCCACCTCGTCGGCGGCGATCGGTACGTGGGCGCACAGATCGACCGGGCCCGACGTGGTGACGAGGATGTCGTTCTCGAGGCGCACCCCGATGCCCTCCTCCGGGATGTAGATGCCGGGCTCCACGGTGATCACCCATCCGGCCTGGAAGGGACCGTCGAAGGGGGCGATGTCGTGCACGCCCAGGCCGAGCGAGTGGCCGAGGCCGTGCATGAAGTACTTCCGGCAGGCCGGCTCGTCGGCGCTGTCCTTGGCCACGTCCTCGGGGGTGATCAGGCCGAGGGCCACGAGCTCGTCGTTCATCTGCAACTGCGCCGCCCGCCGCCAGTCACGCGCCGACGTGCCCACGGTGGCCCTGGCGATCGACGACACGAGGACGCGGTGGACGGCGTCGTACACCGCACGCTGCCGGGGGGAGAAGCGGCCGCTCACCGGATAGGTGCGCGTCAGATCGGCGTTGTAGTTGGCGTAGCAGGCGCCGACGTCCACCAGCAGCAGGTCGCCGTCGCGGCAGGGCTCGGAATTGGTGTTGTAGTGGAGGACGCACGCGTTCTTCCCCGAGGCGATGATCGGCTCGTAGGCCATCTTGGCCCGGTTGCGCACGAACTCGTACTGCAGCTCCGCCTCGAGCTCGTATTCCATCACCCCCGGCCGCACCGCGGCGAGCATGCGTCGCAGGCCGCCGTCGGTGATGTCGATCGCGCGGCGGAGCAGATCCACCTCGACGGCGTCCTTCACGGCGCGGAGCCGCCGCATGATCGGCGCCAGTCGCTCGTAGCGGTGGAGCGGATAGCGCGCCATGAGATGCCGGGCCAGGCGCAGATCGCGTGGTTCGACCTCGGCCGAACTCCGCTCGTGCTCGTTGGCATTCAGGTAGACGCGATCGCTCTCGCACATGAGGACGTGCAGCGCCGAGGGGAGCTCCGCGAGCCAGCGCACGCGCTTGATGCCGGAGATTTCCGTGGCCCGCTCCTTGGAGAGCTTCTCCCCCTCCCAGGTCGCCAGGTGCTCGTTCGGCTGGCGGATGAAGAGCATCTCGCGCTGGAGCGGATCGGTGGCCTGCGGCGCGAGCACGAGGACGCTCTCCTCCTGTTCGATACCCGAGAGGTGGAAGAGGTCGGCCGCGGGGTGGATCGGGAACGTGCCGTCGCCGGTGGCGGGCAGGATGTCGGCCGCGTGGACGATGGCCAGGCTCCGCGGCTCGAGCACCTGGGCGAGCTGCCGGCGGTGCGAGACGAACAGCGCGTTGTCGATCGGGGCGTGCCGCATGGACTCCTCCGGAGGATCGCCGCGGAGAGGTCCGGCGGCGCGTGAAATCCTACACGGCCGGGCGGGCCGCGCCGTCCGGGCCGGCGCGCCGTCAGCGGTAGGCGCGGGGCCCCCACGGCTGGGCGGCCTGCTGGGGCGGATAGGGTTGGGGGGCGTACGGTGCGGCAGGCTGGTAGGGCTGCTGCTGGTACACGGGCGGTTGCTGGGGGGGCTGCTGCCCGAAGCCCGGCGGCGGGGAGCCGGGTTGCGGGGGCCATGCCGCCGGCTGCGCCTGTCCCCAGGCCTGCGGCGCCTGGTCCGCCGTCTCCTCCGCCCGCTCGCGGAATTCGCGCGCGGCGCGGGAGGCCTCCTGTTCGACATGCCGGCCCAGTTGCTGCCCCACGATCCAGGCCCGTGCGCGATCGAAGCTCACCGTCGGGATGCCGTTGTTCCAGCTGATGGTGAGAACGCCCGTCGCCAGCAGGAACGGCAGGAGGAGGAGGAACAGCCGGGAGCCCCAGCGCGTGCCGGCGACTTTCGCCACGGGTGCCGGCAGCACCGGCGAGGCGAGTCCCACCGCACGCTGCGCGATCGTCTTCTTCTTGCTGGCCATCGATTCCTCCCGCGCTCGCCGCGCCGTCCGATCGGCGCCGACGTGGGGGAGATCGTCCGGCATGCCCTCCGGCATCCAGCCGGTCCGCGCTCCCCTGCCGGAGACCCGGTCAGCTTTCCCCGCTTCCGCAGGTTGCCGGCCCGACCGGGGGGGAGGGATCGTGGACGTGCAGCCTCGCGTTTCGGACGGGACCGCCGCCCGGTCAGGCGAGCACCTCCCGCACCACCCGCCCCTCGCCGCCGATCCTGAAGGGCCGCCCGTTCGGGGCGCGGAACTCGCGGTCGTGGGGCAGGCCGAGGGCCTCCGCGATCGTCTTGTTGAGGTCGGCATGGGTGATCTCCCCCGACTCGACCGTGTAGCCCCGTTCGTCCGTCGCGCCGTGGACGAAACCACGCTTCACGCCGGCACCGGCGAGGACGCAGGAGAATGCCGCCGGGTGATGATCCCGCCCCTTCGCGCCGTTGATGTAGGGGGTCCTGCCGAACTCCGTCGCCACCACGACGAGCGTCGAGTCGAGGAGACCCCGTTCGTCGAGGTCGTCGAGGAGCGCCGCCAGGCCGCGGTCGAGGGTGCGCACGCGGGCCGGGGCCTTGCCGGGGTTGAAGATGTCGGCGTGGTCGTCCCATCCCGTCAGATCGACGTCGATCGACTGGACCCCGGCCTCGACGAGACGGCGTGCCAGCAGACAGCCCTGCCCGAAATGGCTGTCGCCGTACCGTTCGCGCACCTGCGGCGGTTCCTTGGCCAGATCGAAGGCCTGCAGGTCGGCGCTCCCCAGGAGCCTGACCGCCCGCGCGTACATCCGATCGTAGGCCTGGGTCTGTTGGCTGTCGTACCTCGAGCGGAACGACCCGTCGATGTGCGTGGAGATGAGCAGCCGCTTGTAGAGATCGAGTTCCGTCGCGGCCGGGGGGAGGGTCCGCGGCTCGATGATCGAGACCGGCCCGTGCACCGGATCGAGGAATCCGCACCCCGGATGGGTGTTGCCGTCACCGACGAGCACGTAGCCGGGAAGGTCGCTGTCGTACCCGCTGGTCAGCAGCGCCCACGACCCGAGGGCCGGGTGGCGGATGGCGTTGGTGGGCGCGTAGCTGGTCCGGAAGGTGTACCTGGCGATCTCGTGGTCGGCGGCCTTCGCGCTCACCGCGCGGAGGACGGCGAGCCGGTCGGCCATCCCGGCCACCCGCTCCAGCCCGTCGCCGACGAGGATTCCCGGGACGTTCGTGCGCAACACGCCGGTGGGACCCATCTCCTCGCGACCCGGCTTGGGGTCGAACGTGTCCACGTGGCTCATGCCGCCATCCATGAACAACGTGACGATGCTCCTGGCGGCGGCATCCGCCCGCGGGGCACCGAGCGCGGGCGCGACGAACCGCTCGGCGAACGTCACGCCGAAGGCGGCGCGGGCGATCGAGGCGAAGCAGGCCCGCCGGGATCGCGGCGTGTCGAATCGGTCGTCGGCTCGTGTCATGGAGTGGGACGTCTCGGTGGGAAGGGTGGGTGACCGGCGCGGCACGCCCGCATCGCGCCGCGGCGCTCCGTTCACTGCACGAAGAGGAACTCGCGCGTGTTGAGCATCGACCAGAGGATGTCGCGGCAGGCGTCGCTCCGCCGGGGAGCCTTCTCGAGGTAGGGTGCGATGAGCGTCCGATCGGACTCCCGTGGCCGACGGGAGAGGACGGAGAGGAACATGATCTCGATGGCGATGCCGGGGTCGTTCGCCGCGATCGTCTCCATGATCAGCGAGCCGTCGTCGAGCAGGGCCTCCGTGGCGTCGCTCTTCCACAGCATGAGGATCTGCGGAAGCGTGGCCACCGACCGTCCGCCGTCGATCGCCAGTCGATCGCCCTGGCCGAACAAGCGCACCGGATGGCGACTGTCGGCCGGAGCCGGCGTCTCGCTGGCACGGGCGAGCCCGAGGCGGCCCCGGTACCCGCAGCGCTCGAAGTGGTCCTTTCGCAGGTCCTCCCGCAGGCGCACGTAGCGCTCGTACATCGCATAGGCCGAGTCGAAGTCCGGTCCGTCTGCGAAGTCGAAGTCGCCGATCCACGCGAACGACTCGAAGGCGGGGCGCTGGTAGGCCCAGATGTCGCGGCACATCAGCGTCAGGTACGAGTCCCAGACCTGTTCGGCCGACATGCGTCGCAGCAGCGGGGCGGCGAAGCGGTGGCTCTCCCCGGTCTGCGGATCATGGTCGATGGCCCGGTTGCGCCAGGCCGCCGTCGAGACCACGATGCGGACGAACTCCCGCTGGTCGAAACCGAGTTCCACGATCAGGTCGGCCAGATGCTCGAGCAACGGCGGGTTCGACGGGGGATTCGAGTCGCGGAAGTCGTCGATCGGCTCCACGATGCCGGCGCCGAAACAGAACTTCCAGAGCCTGTTGGCGATGGTGCGGGCGAACTGCCTGTTCGTGCGATCGGTGACCCACGACGCCAGTTGGGATCGGGGATCGAGCGACCGGGCGTTCGGCGGAATCTCCCCCCATGGCACGCGCGGGCTGACGCTCTCCGTGGCGCCGGTGTCGCCGTCGGGCATCTTCAGGTCGAAGGGCACGAGCCTGACGTGGAAGAGGTGGCGGTTCAGGAACGCCCCGGCCACCGGATCGAGCGGTTTCTGGCCGGCGGGGATGCGGCTGTTGCGCCGGTTGAACTCCTCCATCGCCTTGGCCCAATTCTCGTTCGCCTCGGTCTTGGCTTCGGAGGCGAGGAACTCGGGGCGCGTGCGCGTCCCGGCGGTGAAGGCGGCCAGTTCGTAGAAATTGCGGCGCGTCCACGGCTCCGACGGATGGTCGTGGCACTCGGCGCAGCCGACCCGCGTGCCGAGGAACACGCGCACGGTGTGGTCGACGTAGGGCAGGGGCATGGTGTTGTCGCGGAGCTGGTAGCCGACCGCCGGATTCGTCCAGATCTTGCCGTCGGCGGTGAGCAGTTCGCGCACCCATTCGTCGTACGGACGATTCTCCGCGATGGCGCGCTTCACCCAGTCGCAATACGGGTCGAAGGCCTCGACCTGGGGGACGAAATGGAAGTGGTCGACGAGTCGCAGCGTGCCCGCCCAGGTGTTGTAGAACTGGCTCACCCAGTCGGGGCTCTCGAGCAGGTCGTCGATGAGGGTGGTGTGCTTGTCCGGGTCCTTCGATCCGAGGAACGTGACCGTCTCGGCGAGCGTGGGGATGCGGCCGCCCAACGCGAGGTGGACGCGGCGCACGAACAGGGCGTCGTCGAGCGGCTCGCGCGCGGCACGATCAGCCTCGGTGAGGGATGCGTCGATCAGGGCGTCGATCGCCGCGGCCCGTTCCGCGACGGCCGCCCGCCGCGCGCGGTCGATCGGGGCGACCTCCATCGGCGACTCGGTCCGCTGTCGGCGGACGGCGGCGGGGAGTTCG
This sequence comes from uncultured Chitinophaga sp., assembly GCA_964567835.1. GTDB lineage: Bacteria > Planctomycetota > Planctomycetia > Pirellulales > UBA1268 > QWOP01. The sequence continues at coordinate 15,061 of CAZMOU010000040.1, forward strand.
GACTTCGCGACCGGCTCCGTGGGGATGACCAACCCGCCCGCCCGCGCGGGACGCTTCGACGCGGAAGGGCCGGAGCGTCCGCGGAAGGGGGAACGTTGCTTCCCGCCGGGGGGGTCGGCCGCCGTGCCGATCTGTGCGGCCAGCACCAGGGCGGTGACGACCGTCACCACGATTCCGGACGGTCTGTTCATCGCTGGACGCTCGTGAGGGACTGCCGGGGCATCGCCTTCCGGCCGACGGAGACCCCGTCGATTCTAACCGCCCGCGGGGGCGGCCGATCCCCCTTCGCCTACGAGAGCACTTCCCGCACCGGCGCCCCGCCGCCGCCGATCTTGAACGGCCTGCCGTTGGGGGCGCGGAACTCGCGATCGTGGGGGAGCCCCGCCGCCGCCGCGACGGTGGTGTTGAAATCGGCGACGGAGATCGCGCCCGACTCGGGGGAGTGGCCGCGCTCGTCCGACGCGCCGTGGACGACGCCCCCCTTCACGCCGGCTCCGGCGAGCACGCAGGAGAACACCGCCGGGTGGTGGTCGCGGCCGGCGTTCTCGTTGATCCGCGGCGTCCGTCCGAACTCGGTCGCCAGGACGACGAGCGTCGTCGACAACAGACCCCGATCGGCCAGGTCGTCGAGCAGGGCCGCCAGCGCCCGGTCGAGCGCCGCGGCCCGCGTGGGCAATTCCTCGAAGAGCTCCCGGTGCATGTCCCAGCCGCCGTTCTCCACCTCGACGACGCGCACCCCCGACTCGACCAGGCGTCGCGCGAGCAGGCAGCCCCGCCCCACGGGCGTGGCCCCGTACCGGTCGCGGACGGCGTCGTCCTCGCGGGAAAGGTCGAAGGCCTCGAGATCGACGCTCCCCAGCAGCCGGATCGCCTCGGCGTACATCCGGTCGTAGGCCTCGATCTGGTTCCCGCCCACCCCGGCCTTGAAGTCGCGGTCGATCCGCTCGGCGAGCGCGAGCCGGCGATCGAAGTTCTCCTCGGAGAGGCCCGGCGGACGCTTCGTGTTCTCGAGCCCCGCCTTCGGGTCGGCCACCGGCACCGGCGACAGCGACGCGTCGAGGAACCCGCTGCCGGGGTGGTCGTTGCCGTTGCCGACGAGGACGTAGCCGGGGAGGTCTCCCGGCCCGCGGCCGGCCGCGTGCAGCATCCAGGAACCCATGGAGGGATGGCGGATGCTGTTGATCTGCGGGTAGCTCGTGCGCATCAGGTAGGTGCCCTGCTCGTGGGCCCCGGTCTGCGTCGTCACGGCACGGAGGACCGCCAGCCGGTCCGACATGCCGGCGAGCCGTTTCATCGACTCCCCGAAGAACACACCCGGCGTCCGCGTGGCGATCACGCCGGTCTCCCCCTGCTCCTCGCGTCCGGGTTTCGGGTCGAAGGTGTCGAGATGGCTCATCGCGCCGCGCATGAAGAGCGTGATGACGTTCGTGCCGGAGGGGAGCGGGTCGGCGGCCATGCCGCGCGACGGGCAGGCGCGCAGGGCGTCGACGGCGGTGACGCCGAGGGCCGCCCTGGCCACCCGCGCGATCGCGGCGCGGCGCGCGAGCCGGGAGTCGAGCCAGGGGGCGCGGATGTCGGACGCGGGCATGGAAGGATCCTCCGCGGGGAGCGTCACCGGATGAAGAGGAACTCGCGCGTGTTGACCAGCGCCCAGATCACGTTCGCCCGGCCGGTGGCGGCGTCCGCCGCGGTGGCGATCTCGTCGGCGGCCAGATGCCGGTCCTCCTCGTCGGGAAGGCGGGAGAGGACCGCGAGGAAGATGACGTCGATCGCCTCCTCCGGCTCGTGCTCGGAAAGCTCGTTCATCACCGCCGATCCGCGCTCGAGCATCGCGTGCGTGATCGGACCGTTGAGCATGGCGAGGATCTGCGGCACCGTGGCCACGGTGCGGCCGCCGTCGATGGTCTCCCGGTCCCCCTGGCCGAACTGCCGGAGGAGGTGCCCCAGCGGCAGGGGCGTGGGCAGCTCGCTCGCCCGGGCCAGGACCTGCCCCTTGTAGCCGTACGTGCGCACGATCCGTTGCCTGGTGCGCCGCGGGGAGAGGGTCTCCTCGTAGCGATCGAAGGCGGCCCGCGCCGCTTCCCAGCCGGGGTTCCTCCCGGAGAGATCGAGGTTCACCGCCGCGGCGAAATCCTCCGCCGTCGGCCGTTCGTAGGCCCAGGTGTCCCGTGCCACGAGGGTCAGGATCGAGTCCCAGAGTTGCTCGGCCGTCATCCGGCGCAGCGCCGGCGCGGCGAAGGCGAAGGTCTCGCCGGAGGTCGGGTCGAAGGGGATCGCGCGGCGCTGCCAGGCGTCGGTGGAGACGAGGATCCGGACGAACTCCCGCAGATCGAAGTCGAGGCGGATCATCTCGGCGGCGAGATGGTCCATGAGTTCGGGATGCGACGGGGGATTGTCGGGGCGGAAATCGTCGATCGGCTCGACGAGCCCGACGCCGAAGCAGAGCTTCCAGAGCCGGTTGGCGATCGTGCGGGCGAACTGCGGATTGTCGGGCGCCGTCACCCAGGCCGCGAAACGGGCACGGGCATCGAGTCCGTCGGCCCCCTCCGGCACCTCACCCCAGAGCACGGCGGCGGCGACGGGATCCTCCGGCCCGGCATCGTCGTACTTGTAGTCGTGCGGCAGCTTCAGCCCGCGCTCGCGGAAGCTGACGATCGTGCCGTTGGCCTGGAGGAACTGCGTGAACGCGTTGTCGACCTTCCGCCCCTCCGCCGCGGCGCGCTTGCGCGTCTCGGCCACGAGCGCCCGGACGTTCTTCGCCGTGGCGTCCACCTTGTCGGCACGGGCCTCCGCACGCATCTCCTTCCGCACCGGCTTCTCCGGCTTGCCCCCCAGCCCCGAGCGCGTGCCGGCGGTGAAGGCGGCCAGCTCGTAGAACTGGTGCTGCGTCCAGGAGTCGAAGGGATGGTCGTGGCACTGGGCACAGCCGATCTGCGTGCCGAGGAACACGCGCACGGTGTTGTCCACGTAGGGGAGCGGCATGCCCTGGTCGCGGAGCTGGTAGCCGACGGCGGGGTTCTCCCAGGGCTTCCCGTCGGCGGTGAGCATCTCGCGCACCCACTCGTCGTAGGGACGGTTGGCGGCGATCGACCGCTTCACCCAGTCGAGGTAGGGTTCGCACCACAGGTTGCGCTGCGGCCGTTCCGTGAGGCGCAGCGTGTCGGCCCAGACGTCGTAGAACCGGCTCACCCAATCGGGGCTCTCGAGGAGGTCGTCGACGAGCGTGGCGCGTTTGTCGGGGTCGGTCGAGTCGAGGAACGCCCGGGCCTCGTCGTGCGTGGGGATCCTGCCGCCGAGATCGAGATAGGCGCGGCGGAGGAACTGCGCGTCGCCGAGCGGGACGCCGGGCGCCACGCCGTCGCGGGCGTGCCGCGCGGCGAGGAGGGCGTCGATCCGTGCGGCGGCCTCGCGCACCCGGGGGCGGGCGGTGCGGTCGACGGGAGCCACCGCGAGCGCGGTGCCGTCGGGTTCGCGGCGGACGGCGGCGGGGAGGCGGAACGGCGGCGGCGGGGGTGTCTTCCGCGCCGCGGGCTTCTTCTTCTCCGCACCCAGGCCGGCGAGGGCGACGAGCAGGAGCAGGCCGACGAGCAGACGGCGGGAGGGATCGTTCCTCGGCATGGCGCTGCTGCTCCGGTGTTCCCCGCGCCGTCCGCCGGACCCCGGAAAGCGACCGGGGGCGGCGACGGCCGACCCCCCCACCTTAAAACGCCCGGCGCAGCCGATCCAGAGCCGTTTCCAGCCGTGCGGTCGGACAGGCGGTATTCACACGGATGAACCCGGGGGCCCCGAAGTCACGGCCGTCGGAGGGGCCGACGCCGGCGGCGACGCACGCCCCGAAAGGGTCGGCCGCGCCCGACCGCCGACAGTCGATCCACACCAGGTACGTCGCCTGGGGACGGGTCGCCACCAGGCCGGGGATACCGGCCACGGCGTCGAGCACCAGGTCGCGATGCGCGGCGAGGAGGCGCACCAGCCGGCGCCGCCAGGCGTCCCCGTGGAGCCAGGCCGCCTCGGCGGCGGCGTAGCCGAGCGGATTGACCATCGGCACGAGCCCGCCGCCGGACGCCCGCCAGCGCTTCCTCCACTCCGGCCGCGGCAGGATCGCCGCGGCGCAGCCGAGACCGGCGAGGTTCCAGGTCTTCGACGGTGCGACGAGCGTGACGCACTCCCGCGCGGCGGGGTGGTCGAGGGTGGCGAAGGGGACGTGGGCGACGTCGTCGAGGAGGAGATCGGACCAGATCTCGTCGCTCACCACCGTGATCGAATGACGGGTGGCGACGTCGGCGATCGCGAGGAGGTCCTCCCTCGTGAACACCGTGCCTGTGGGGTTGTGGGGATGGCAGAGCCAGAGGAGCTTCGTGCGCGGCGAGACCGCCGCACGGAGCGCGTCGACGTCGATCGACCAGCCGCTCGGGGCCGACGCGTCGCGGACCAGCTCCACGCGCGTGCAGCGCCTCCCGGCCGCGCCGGGGAGCGAGAGGAAGGGGGGATAGACCGGCGCGAAGGTGACGATCTCGTCGTCCGGCGCGGAGAGCATCCGGGCCGAGAGGGCAAGCCCGGTCACCACCCCCGGCGTGCCCACCACCTCCGCCGGATCGACCGACCAGCCGTGGCGGGCGGCCAGATGCGCCGCCAGCGCCGGGGCGAAGCCGGGCGGGTCGGCCGTGTACCCGAACACCCCGTGATCGACACGGGCACGGATCGCGTCGAGCACCTCCGGCGGCGCCCGGAAGTCCATGTCGGCCACCCACACCGGGACCACGTCCTCTCCCTCCCAGCGGTCCCACTTCTCCGCCCCGGTGCCCCGGCGGTCGGGGGCGACGGCGAAGTCGGGATCGGTTCCGTCCCGGGGAGGTCGGGAGGGAGGCTCGGGAATCGCCATGCCGGGGGTCCGTCGGGGGAGAACGGGCCAAGGGGGCTCCGCGGAGCATGGTAGCGTCTGTAACGCCCCGCCGCCGGGGCCGTGTTCCCGGCGTGAGGGCCCGCGTGGCGGACACGGAGGAGACGGTCCGATGACATCGACCATGGGAAGCGCGAGCGCCGGGCCACCCCCCGCCGATCCGCAGGCGTGGGTCATGGAGGCGGTGGAGCGGCACGAGGAGGCGCTCCTGCGCTACGCCCGGCGTCTCGTCGGCGACCTCGACCTGGCCCACGACGCGGTCCAGCACACCTTCCTCAAGCTCTGCGGCGAATCCCGCGCCGCGCTCGAGGGCAGGCTCGGCCCGTGGCTCTTCGCCGTCTGCCGCAACCGTGCCGTCGATCATCTGCGCCGCGGCGGCCGGGAGCGCCCGCTCGACGGGACGTCCGCGAAGGTCGTGCAGGAGCCGCGCCGCCACGCCGGCTCGTCGTCGGCGCCGGCCAGCCGCGAGGCCGATCCCGCGGCGGTCGCCGAGACGCACGACCTCGCCGCCCGGCTCCACGATCTCCTCGGTGAGCTCCCCCCGGCCCAGGCCGAGACGATCGAGCTGTGGTGCCAGGGCTTCACCTACCGGCAGATCGCCGGAATCACCGGGCGGCAGGAGGGGAACGTCCGCGTCCTCGCCCACCGCGGCCTGACGAAACTCCGTTCCCATCCGCTCGTCCGCGGACTGCTGGCCGACGCCCCGTCGCCGCCCCCGCGCCCCGCCCACGTCCGACAAGGAGCCGCCCGATGACCCCCGATCGCATCCCCGCCGACGATGTCGCCCGCCGCCTCGCCGATCTCGAGGGGGACGGTCTCGACGGGACCACGCCCACCGCGGAGGAGATCGCCGCCGCCCGGCTCACCGCCCACGCCCTCGGCGAACTCGCGGCGCCGGAGGCGGAGGAGGTGGAGCGGGCGCTCGCCGATCCGGCGGCGCGGCCGGAGCGGGACGCCGTCGCGGAGACGCGCGACCTCGGTCGGCGGCTCCGCGCCGCGGCGCTCGCCACGGGGCAGGGAGCGGGGCCGACCGGCTCGCCGGCCCTGCGGACGGCGGTGACCGCGGCGCTCGCCACGCGCGACGTCCCCCGACCGGCACCGGCGCCGCGCGGACGGGGACGGTCGCGATCGGTGCTCGCGCTCATGGCCACCGGTGGCACGGCAGCGGCGCTGATGCTGACGCTGGCCTTCACGCGGGAGGGTCTGGAGCGGCCGCCGTTCGGGCCGCGTGCGGAATCGCGCGACCGGGTGGCTCCTCCCCCGGCCGTCGTCGCCCAGGCGGAGATGCCTGCGGCACCGGCCGCCGCGGCGACCAAGGCGATCCCCGCGGAGGCTGCCGGCCGGTTGGCGGCGACGCCGCTCGCCGAGGGCTCCGGTCCGGCCCCGTCGGCGGTCGCCGCCCCGGACCAGGGACGCGAATCCGACGCCACCCCGGACCGCTTCGGCGCCGCCCTGGCGGCGACCCCCGAGGCGGCGGAGGCCAAGTCGCTGACCGAGGCGCTGGCGCAGTCGGACGGTGCCGCACTCTCCGCGGCGTCGCCGCTTCCCCACGGGGGGCCGCCGGGGATGAGCGGGACGCCCGCCATGGGACGCGGCGTGACGGCGCCCGGGGCCCTCCCGTTGGCCAAGGCCGAGGGGCAGGGGCAGGGTGGTCCGCGTCGCCCCGCGGCGGGGGGCGCACGGTCGGCGGAATCGCGGTTCGGCGTCGACGCGTCGGCGGCGGCCGCCGCGGGGCCCGGCTCGCTCGACTCCCCGGAAGCGGACCCCTCCGGCCGCCGCTGGTTCCACGAGCGCGACCGGCACGCGTTCATCCCCGGGGCCCCGGGCAGCGAACGCTACGCCCGCTTCGTCGAGAACTCGTTCCGCGATCCCTCCGACGAGGCGCAGGCCCGCTCCACCTTCGCGATCGACGTCGACACGGCGAGCTACGCGCTCGTGCGGCGCTTCCTCAACGACCGGCAGGTGCCGCCGCCGGACGCGGTGCGCCTCGAGGAGATGCTCAACTACTTCCGCTACGACGATCCGGCTCCCGCCGGCGACGATCCGCTGGCCGTCCGCCTCGAGAGCGCCGCCTGTCCCTGGCAGCCCGGCCACCGGCTCCTGCGCGTGGCGCTCAAGGGTCGCGACGTCGCCGCCGCGGCCCGCCCCGGGACGAGCCTCGTGTTCCTGGTCGACGTCTCCGGCTCGATGGACGAGCCGAACAAGCTGCCGCTGGTGAAGCAGAGCCTGGCGATGCTCGTCGAGCAGCTCACCGAGAACGACAAGGTGGCGATCGTCACCTACGCCGGCGACGCCGGCGTCAGGCTCCCCCCCACCAGCGGCGACCAGAAGGCCCGCATCCGCGCGGCGATCGACTCCCTCGCCGCCGGCGGCTCCACCAACGGCTCGGCCGGGATCGAGATCGCCTACCGTCTCGCCCGGGAGGCGTTCGTGAAGGGGGGCTCCAACCGCGTGCTCCTGGCGACCGACGGCGATCTCAACGTCGGCATCACCGACGACGCGGCGCTCGTGGGGCTGATCAGGGAGAAGGCGGCCAGCGGCGTGTTCCTCACCGTCCTCGGCTTCGGACGGGGGAACCTGCAGGACGAGAAGATGGAGAAGCTCGCCGACAACGGCAACGGGATCTACGCCTACGTCGACGGGGCGCGCGAGGCGCGGAAGGTGCTCGTCGAACAGCTCACCGGCAGCACGCTCTCGATCGCCAAGGATGTGAAGATCCAGATCACGTTCAACCCCGCGCGCGTCGCCGCCTACCGGCTCCTCGGCTACGAGAACAGGCTCCTCGCCGCGCGCGACTTCAAGGACGACACGAAGGACGGGGGCGAGGTCGGGGCCGGCCACGGCGTCACGGCGCTCTACGAGATCGTGCCGGTGGCGGAGGCGGGGCAGGGCCCGACCGACGATCCGATCGAGTACCGGCCCGTGCGCGAGAAGGCGGAGCGGGCCCCCGCGTCGCCCGATCTGTGCACGGTGAAGTTCCGCTGGAAGACGCCGGAGGGGAGCGAGAGCGTGGAACGGGTGGTGCGTCACGAGGACGCCGGCGGGACGTTCGAGGCGGCCTCGACCGACCTCCGCTTCGCCGCGGCGGTGGCGGAGTTCGGCATGCTCCTCCGGGAGAGCCGGCACCGTGGCCGGGCGTCGCTCGAGCATGTCGCGTCGACGGCGTCGGGGGCGCTGGGCACCGATCCGGGCGGGCTGAGGGCGGAGTTCCTGGACCTCGTCCGCGAGGCCGGCGCGCTCATGCCCTACGAACGCCGCGGCACGCCGAACTGACCCCGGGCCCGACGTCACTCCAGGTGGCACTCCACGATCCGCCCGACGTCGGGGAGGCTCGCGAGGGCTTCGAGGACGGCGCGGAAGTCGGGCTGGTGGGTCGATCCGATGCAGAGGCATTCGCCTTCCCCGGCGCCGACGCGGCCGCGGGAGCCGGGCTGGAACTCGACCGTGGCGTCGATGGCCCGCACCCGCGCGCGGGCCTCGGGGGTGTCCGGGATCGTGAACTCGTAGGCCACCGCCACCTTGCCGTCGGCGGGACCGCGGAGGCCGTCGGCGTCGAGCGCCCCGAGGTCGATCTCGATCGGGGCCCGGGGTTTCGGCGGCGCCGCCCCCTCCGCCGCCGGGGTGGCGGCGTTCGTCCCGGGGCGGGGCGGGTGGTCGGGGGCGCAGCCGGCGGCCGCCAGGACGAGGGCCAGCGCCGTGGGGAGCGGGCGGAGCAGCCGGCCGATCGTCCGGCCCGGAGGGGCGGTGGGGCGGGTCATGGAGAGGCTCCGCGGCGGATCGTGACGCTCACCGTGCCGTCGTTGTCGCCGAGGGAGTTCCAGGCGTCGGCGCAGCGCAGCACGAGCACGCCGTCGGCCGGCGCGATCCAACTGCGATGGGTGCCGATCGGGATCTCCTCCGAGAGGGCGTGCCCGGCGAACAGCGCCCCCACGAGCCGGCCGCGGCCGGCGTCGTCCCCCGCGGGGCCGGTCCCCTCCGCCTCCGCCGCCGTGCGCCAGGTTCCCTCGGCGGTGATCACGTAGACCGCGCCGGCCTCCACCTCGACCCCGCTCGACTGCCAGCCGGCGCGGGCCTTGGCTTTCGTCCGGCCGACGCCGGCGGGGGCGAGCTTCCTCCGCCGTGCCTTCCAGGGCCAGGCGGTGAGATCGGCACGATAGCCGTCGCCGACGTGCGTCACGAAGGCGTCGAACTCGAACTCCAGCTCGCGGGCCAGCGGGGCGAAGGTCCCCTCGAACGACACCCCCGGCCGGCCCTCCATCAGCGCCACCGCGAGCGTGCGGAAGCGTTCGGCGTAGTTCGGGTTCTCGGCGAGGAAGTGGCACAGCGCCCAGCGCCAGACGTAGTCGCGTGCCTCCGCGGGTCCCGCTCGCGGCGCGACGATGGCCGCGATCGTGGGGCGCGCGACGCGCGGGTCGTGGAGGATGGCCAGAACGGCCGGTTCCACGCGCACCCCCTTCTCGCGCTCCCGCCACCACCGGCCCATCTCGGCGAGCCCCTCCGCGAGCCACGGCGGCCCGACGCCGCCGAAGGCGAGGTGGCAGAAGCCGTGGGTGCACTCGTGCTGGATGATCCCGGGATCGTCGCAGGAGTAGAGCGTGGCGCGCCGGTGGGGGCCGAGGACGGTGGTGAAGCAGACACCGGCCGGCTCCCTGATCTTCTCCACGCCGAGGGGCTCGACGAGCAGGCCGTCGGGCCAGACGGAGAGATCGCCGACGATGAAGCCCTCGATCACCCCCGGCTGGCGGCGGCCGAAATAGCCCTCCAGGAGCCCCGACATCCGCTCGAGCCTCCCCAGGATCTCCTCGGCTTCCCGGTCGGAGACGTCGGAGAGGAAGGCGAAGTGCCGCGAACGGATCGGCCGCGGCTCGGACCGGGGACGCCCCGCGGGTTCGGGTGGCGCGGCGACTGCCGAAGCGGCGCCGAGGGCCAAAAGCGCCGCGGCGACGCTGACGACGACGCCCGTGGCGGAGGAAGGGGTGACCATGGGGCACGCACGCGGAGCCGGGTTCAATCGACCGCCGGAGCGTCGTCGTCCGGGACGAGCCACGCGGCCGCCACCCCCAGTGCATACACCAGCGCCGCGGCGGCGCCCACGTTCCGGTAGTCGCCCCCGAGGAGCGTGAACAGCCAGCCGGCCGCCAGCACTCCCGCGGCCGTGGCGAAACGGCCGCCGTTGTAGGCCAGGCCGCTGCCGGTGGCGCGCACGGCGACGGGGAAGATTCCGGGGAGGAACAGGGCCAGCCATCCGAAGAACAGCGTGGCCACGAACCCCTGCGCGCAGACCACCGGGAGGAACGACGGCTCGAGCGGCGCGGTGAGGCGGAACATCGCCACCGTGAGCGCCGTCGTCGCCACGCTCATGAGGAGGTAGCCGACGCGTCGACCGAGGCGCGCGGCGACGAAGGCCCCGGCGAAGCTCCCCGCCGTGGCCCCGGCGGCCCACCACCCCTGCGTCGCCGCCTTGTAGCCGGGATCGACCGCGCCGGCGACCGCGTCGGCCCAGGGGATCATCCATTTGCTCGCCGCCCAGGCGCCCACCATCGGCACCGCCGCCACGGCGAAGGCCGCCGCCGTGCGCCGGCGCAGCGTCGGTCCGAGGAGCACCGCGAGCGGCGTCGCCCCGGAGCGCGTCGCCCCCCGCCAGGCCGGCGACTCGGGGAGGAAGAGGAGGATCGCCACCCCGAGGAGCGCGGGGGCCGCCGCCAGATGGAAGAGCCAGCGCCACGAGTCGGGCCCCACCGGCCAGGCCCGCGTGAGGAGCGCGAGGAGGAGGATCCCGGCGTTGAGCGCGGCGCTCGTCGCCCCGGTGACGACCGGCTTCGAGGCCCCGCTCCAGCACTCCGAGACCAGCGCCATGGCGTTCGGCCACAGCCCCCCCACGCCGACGCCGACGAGGAATCGGAGGAGGAGCATCTCCCACGGATCGCGGGCCAGCGCCCCCAGGCCGGCGAAGAGCGAGTAGACGACGACGCTCGCCCCCATGGCCCGCGTCCTCCCGGCCCGGTCCCCGAGCGACCCGAGGAGCACCCCGCCGACGGCGGCGCCGAGCATCAGACCGGCCGTCCAGCGCGCGAACCAGTCGCCTCCGGCGGTCGGCGTCCAGGCATCCCCGAGGAGCGTCCGCGACACGGCGAGCGCCGCGATCGGCATCATCCCCAGTTCCACGCCGTCGAAGACCATGGCGAGCACGGCGGCGGCGAGGAGCCCGGCGCGGGAGAGCGCGGGGAGGGGGGGCCGGTTCATGGCGCCGGCTCCGTCCCGGGCGGCGGCGCGCCCCAGGCGCCGATCACGGCGCTGTTGTCGAGGTCGCCGAGCCCCCTGGCGATCGCCTCCGCGAGGAGGGCCCGGTGGGCGGCGGCGAGGGGCAGCGCGAGGCCGGCGCGTCGCGCGGCATCGAGGATCAGGCCGACGTCCTTGTGGTGCTGCGCGAGCCGGGCCTGCACGGAGAAGTCCCCCGTCACCATCTTCTCCCCCTTGGTCTCCATCTGCCGCGACGCCGCGGGACCGTCCCGGAGCACGGCGAGCGCGGAGGCCGGGTCGATCCCGAGCGCACGGGCGAGGACGAGTCCCTCCGCCAGTGCCGCCCTGTTGAGCCCGAGGACGAGGTTCGTGACGAGCTTCATCCGCGACGCGCTCCCCACCGGCCCCACGTGGTGCATCCTGCCGCCGAGGATCCCCCACAGCCAGGCCCGGTCGGCGACCACGTCCGGGTCGCCGCCGACGAGCACCGTCGCCTCGCCTCGCGCCGTCTGCACGCTCGATCCCGAGATCGGCGCGTCGAGCCAGGCGCTCCCCCGTGCGTGCGCCGTGGCGGCCAGGGCGAGGGTGGTGTCGGGGTCGACGGTGGAGGTGTCGACCACGACGCGCCCCGGCGGCGCCGTCGCCAGGAACGGGCCGATCACGGCACGCACCGCGGGGCCGTCGTAGAGGCTGACGACGACCGTGCCGCAGTCGGCGAAGGGGTCGTCGCTCCAGCGCGCCCCCGCCGCCAGCAGCGGATCGGCCCGGGAGCGCGTCCGGTTCCAGACCTGCGTCCCGATCCCGGCCGCCAGCAGCCGGCCGGCGATCGCCGTCCCCATCAGGCCCAGGCCGACGACGCCGACGGGGCCGTGGTCGCGCGCCGGATCAGGCACCGAACAAGGCCTCCACCGCACGGCCCTTGCCGTCCTCGGTGGCGTAGAAGGGACGCCCCTCGATCTCGAAGGCGGTCTTCGGGCTGATGCCCATCGCCGTGAAGAGCGTGGCGTGGAGGTCGGTGATCGTCACCGGATTCTCGACGGCCAGGCAGGGGCGCTCGTCGGCGGTCCTGCCGTAGACCGATCCCTTCCTGATCCCCCCGCCGAAGAGGGCAACCGTCGAACCGCCGGTGAAGTGCCGGTGCTGGCCGTAGTGGTTCGGCTCCTGGAGGAAGTCCTTGGGGGAGTTGGCCTGGTCGGTGGCCTTCGATCCGGGGCGTCCCTCGGTGATCATGTCGCGGCTGAACTCGCTGGCGACGACCACGAGCGTCCGGTCGAGCAGGCCGCGCGCCTCGAGATCGCGGACGAGCGTCGCGATGGGGCGGTCGATCTCCTTGTGCATGCGGTCGACCGTCTCGTGGCCGCGTTCGTGGGTGTCCCAGTGGAGGAAGGGGATGTACTCGGTCGTCACCTCGACGTAGCGCGCGCCGTTCTCCACGAGGCGGCGGGCGAGGAGGCAGCCGCGGCCGAAGCGCCCGGTGTCGTAGGCCTCCCGCACCTCCTGCGGCTCGAGCGAGATGTCGAACGCCTCCCGCTCCTTCGCCGAGAGGAGGCGGTGGGCGTTGTCGAGGCTCCGCAGCATCGACTCCTGATGGTGATCGCTCGCATGCTCGTGCCCCGGCGCGGCGGCGAGGAGCTTCTTGTAGTGCCTGTAGCGGTCGGCGAAGCGCCCCGGCTCCATCCCCTTGGGCGGGCGCACCGCCGCGGCCGCCTCCTCGGGGAAGGGGAGGTTCATCGGCCCGAACTCGCTGCCGAAGAAGCCGGCGGTGGTGAAGGCCTTGATCTCCTCGTTCTCGCCGATCCCCTCGAGCCGCTGGCCGATGGTGATGAACGGCGGCATGGTGGGGTTGCGCGGACCGAGCACGCGCGCCATCCAGGCACCGATGTGCGGGCAGGCGACCGTCTGCGGCGGCACGTAGCCGGTGTGCCAGTGGTACTGGTGCCGCGAGTGGAGGATGCTGCCGAGGTCGGGCTGGA
>CAZMOU010000041.1:0-28087 GCA_964567835.1 uncultured Chitinophaga sp.
GACAGGTGGAGGCGGTCCAGGCGGCCTACGACGCCGGCACGGTGACGCTCGACCAGCTCCTTGAAGCCCAGCGGCGCCGGGCCGACGCCGAGAGCGCCTACTACCGATCGGTGGTCGACTACAACCGCTCCATCTCGCAGCTCCATTACCGCAAGGGGAGCCTGCTCGAGTACAACGGCGTGTTCCTCGCCGAGGGTCCGTGGCCGGGGAAGGCCTACTTCGATTCCTACCGCCGGGCCCGCCAGCGGGACGCGAGCCTGTTCCTCGACTACGGTCACTCCCGCCCCGGCGTGTTCAGCCGCGGGCCGATCACGCAGAACTTCGACGGCATCGGCGCGGGATCGGAGGCGACGCAGTTGCCCCCCCGGGATCCGGCGGCACCGCCGGAGGAGCCGACCGACCCCAGGGGCAAGGGCTCCGCGGCACCGGCGGACAAGCCGGCTCCCCTCCCCGCGCCGGCCCCGGGCGCCGCCGCCGCCCTGCCGTCGGGCATGCCCACGGTGCGACCGGTGTCGCACGCCGAGCCTGCCGCAAAGCCGTGGGGAGACGTGCTCGGGGGGTGGAAGACGGGCAACACGCCGTCGGGCCGGGCGATCACCACGCCGGCCGACGCCGCCGCGACCCAGCTCCGCTGACGGCTCAGGGCGCCAGCGGCAGAAGGGCCGCCGCCTTGGCCCGGGCGAAGCCGTCCGGGTCGTCACGCTCGAGGCGGGCGAGCCGTTCCGCCGCCCCGGGAAGCGGGCAGGCGAGGAGATAGCCGACCACCGCACGGCGCAGGAGCGGATCGTCGTCGGCCCGGTCCCACCAGTCCGCGACCGTCTCCATGGCGTCCCAGGCACCGTACCGGGCCAGGTCGACGATCGCGTCGGCGGCCACCGCCACCCCCTCCGCGAGGCGCGTGGTGGCGGCCACGACCGCCGATGCCGGGATCGTGTCGGCGAGCGACTCGTGGGCGAAGCGGAGCGCCGCGAGCAATTGCCGCTGGTCGACCGGTCGATCGGGGCCGGTGCGCGACACGAGCCACTCGAGACCCTCCGCGCCGTCGGCGACGAGGATCCCCCCCATGAGGCCGTCGGCGCCGCCGCGGAAGTCGCCGGCGGCGGTGGCCAGCGCCGCACGCAGCGGCGCCGACGTGAACGGCTGCCGTTCCGGAAGGCCGGCGGCAGCCGCGATCCCGAGCGCCAGTCCGTAGAAGCCGCGACGCCGCTGGTCGATCCCGGGATCGGCGAGCCAGGCGTCCAGGGGGCGCGCCGCCAGCGCCGCGGCGGCCGCGCGGACGTCGGCGTACGGCGCGAGGGCGAACTCGGCGAACGCGTCCTCGGCGATCGCCGCGTCGGGATGCTCGAGCCGCGGCGCGTACCACGCCAGCCGTTCGGCCGCCGGCACCCCGGAGCCCGGCGCCGTCATCACGTGGGCGATGAGCGTCTCGTCGGCCGCCACGGCCCGGTAGCGCCGTGGGGTGTCGCCGCTGCCGAAGACCAGCGCCGTGCCGACGACGGGCGCCGTCACGCGCGCCACGATCCCGGGGGGGACCTCGCCGACCGTGCCGTCCCACGCCGGCAACGGCTGGAGCACGCGGAAGGGGGCCTCGAGGAGGCCCGCCGCGTCGGGCCGCGCCGGACCCTCCGCCTCGGCGATGCACACCACCTCCGCGTCGTCGCGGCGCCGGGCGAGCGGTTCGGCGACGGTGCCGCAGAACGGGCAGGCGAGGCCGGCGGTCGTCCCCGCGAGCACGACTGCGAGCGTGGCGGACACCACGCGGAGGAGCGGACGACGGCGGAAGACCATGTCAGTCCACGACGACCTCGTCGCCCTCCTCGCGCAGCTTCTGCATCCGCTGGCGCCAGTAGGGGACGGCGCACACGATCATCGTGCCGGTGCCCTCGTAGAGGCAGGAGAGCTTCTCCCCCGAGAGCCAGTGCGCGAGGAGCGACCGTCCTGGCCGCTTCATCCGCATCGTGATCCCGGAGGTGCGGGCGACCACGTAGTTGCCGTCGATCAGCACCCGGTCGTCCTCGAGCACCACCTCCTCGACCGGTCCGTCCACCGCGAGCACCGCCTGCCCCTCCCCCTGGAGCGTGGTCTTGTACCAGAGGAGCCCCTGTCCGGCCCAGAACGACGTCCACATCGTCTCCCGGTGGATGCCGAGGCGCACCTCGCCGTCGGAGGCCCAGAAGCAGTGCCGATCGAGGACCCACTTCTCGCCCGGCTCGACGTCGAAGACGTGGTAGCCGCCGAAGCTCGAGTCGAGGTACAGCTCCCCCGACCCGACGTAGCGCGGCCGCAGCACCGACTCGTCGCTGAACAGCGACACCCACATCGCACGCAGCGACGGCAGGGGGACGTCCATCTCGACCGCACCGTCCATCCGGTAGAGCGCGCCGCGCTCGGTGCGCACGTCGTCGTCGTCGATCCTGACCTTGACCCAGCGGCAGCCCTCGGACGACTCGATCTCGAAGTCAGCCATCGATCCGCACCTCCGGGCCCCGTTCCAGGCCCCCGCGCGTCCAGTCGCACTTCCAGCCGGGGAAGATCGACTGCGGGTAGGGATCGGGCTCGATGGGGTCCTCCGAGGCGAGGACGACGTCGCAGAGACGGTCACGGCGGATCCTTCCCAGCCGGAAATACCGCGAGCAGTGCTGCGTGGCGGGATCGAGGCGCGTGGGGCCGCCCGGTCCGGCGAAGGCCGGGCCGTCGGCGAACGCCTGGCGGACGGCGTCGGGGGCGAACGATCCCGCCTTCTCCACCGCCGCCTTCCAGAGGTGGATCAGGCACCAGGCCGACTCCATCGAGTCGCCGAAGACGCGGTCACGGCCGAACTCGGCGCGGAACCCGGCCATCCACTCCCGGTTGGCGGGGCTGTCGATGGTCTGGAAATAGTTCGACAACATCCAGTGACCTTCCCCCATCCCGCGCGGCAGGCCACGGAGGTCGTCCTCCGAGATGCTCGTCGACACCATGGGAAGCCTCGCCGCATCGACCTCCGCGGCGGCGAGCGCGGCGAAGAGCGCCAGGTTCCCGATGCCGTTGACGGTGTTGAGGATGCAGTCGGCCTCCGAGTCGACGATCCGGCGCACGACCGTGGCGAAATCCTCGTGATCGATCCCGAAATACTCCTCCCCGACGACCGCGACACCACGGTCGGCGAACCAGTGCTTGGCGATGAGGTTCGTCGTCCGTGGATAGACGTAGTCGGAGCCGACGAGATAGACCCGCTTCCGGCTCCCCCCGGCGGCCGAGGCGAGCCAATCGATCGCCGGCAGCACCTGCTGGTTGGGGACCTGCCCTCCGTAGACCACGTTCCGCGAGGTCTCGTTCCCCTCGAACTGCACCGGATAGAAGAGGAGCGCGTCGCGCTCCTCGATCACGGGGATCACGGCCTTGCGGCTGGCGCTCGACCAGCATCCGAAGAGGGCCACGGCGCCCGCGTCGAGCAGCGTCGTCGCCCTGCGGGGAAAGAGATCGGTGCGCGAGCGCGTGTCGGGGCAGCGCGCGTCGATGCGGCGGCCGAGGATCCCCCCCGCCGCGTTGAAGCGCTCCACCGCGTGGAGTTCCACGTCGCGGAGCGCCGCCGAACCGATCGCCAGGGGGCCGGTCTGCGAGTGGAGGAGCCCGACGAGCGCCGACGACTCCCGCGGCGGGATCCCCAGCGAGCAGCCGACGAAGAGCGAGGGGGCGAGGAGCCGCGACGCGGCGAGCGTGGCACCGACGGAGTCGGCGAGGATCCGCCGGCGGGAGACCCCCCGGGTCCCCGCCGGGCCGGGCGTCCGACCGCCGGCACCCGTCGCCGCCGCCCCGCCGCGGGGGATGCCCGCCCCTTGCTGCCCGTTCATTCGTCGTCCATCCGGCGGTAGAGGGCCTCGAAGACGTCGGCCGGGATGCTCACCTCGCCCCGGAACGGCTGGTTCATGTCGATGATCAGGAACATCATCGTGCCGAGGAAGGCGGCGAGGATCCCGCCGAGCACCAGCTGCGTCATGAAGCGCGTGTCGAACATCCAGCAGAGCACGATGTTGAACAGCGCCCCGATGTACATCACGAACCACATCGACTTGGGGAGCCCGCTCGTCACCGAGTAGAGCCGCATCCGCCGGCATTCGAGGAAGTGGTTGAGCTGCCGCAGCGCCTCGGCGTGGAGGATCTCCTCGGCGGGGGTCGAGGGCTGGAAGTCGAGGAGGCGGTCGAAGAAGGCCTCGGCCCGCACCGTACCCTCCTCCGGGACGATTCCCCTCCGCTGCAGCGGCCAGGCGTACTTGATCACGTAGCGCGTGTAGTCGCGGAGCATCCAGCGCAGGTCCTGGCCGAACGGCTCCGGGTAGCGGGAGACGTCCTCGTAGAGCGCCGACAGCGCCGCCGCCTCGCGCGTCACGTTCTGGTCCGCCTCGGAGAAGTTCTGGTAGGCGGTGACGGCGATGAGCCCGAGGAGGAGCCCGTAGAAGACGCAGAAGCAGGAGAGGATGTAGCCGATGAGGTCGTTGAGGCCGGGCGAACGGCGGACGAACATCCGCAGCACCGGCCGGATGAAGATCGCCCCCGCCCAGTAGAAACCGACGAACGCCACCACCAGCAGCAGCGCGAGCCGCAACGGTGGCATTTCGTAGACCCAGGAATAGTCGGCGGTCATCGGAGCGGGAGCGGGGATCGGGCCGGGGCGGGGATCGACACCGGAGCGAATGTAGCAGACCGGCGCGGGCCGTTTCAGGACCCGTTCCACGCCCGCGACCGGCTCATCGCACGTCCTCGCCGTCCATGGCGTAGACCGCCAGGTGCTTGCCGTCCGGGCCCTTCAATTCCTCGAAGCGGAACACGCCGGTGACCGCCACCGGGCGGATGGAGAAGTCGGTCGACGCGCCCGGCACCATCCGCACCACGATGCAGTCGTGGAGCAGGGCACCCGGCCCGAAACAGCATTCCATGTTGTCACGGACCAGTACGAACTGGGTGATCCCGCGCTGCTGGAAACTGGGGAGGATGTAGCCGCGGATCCGCACCCGCTGCCGCTCGAGCGCCTTGACCGTGTCCGGCACGACGTCGGCGGTGTACGGATCCCCCTTGGCGAGCGGCAGTTTGACGTCGTCGAAGGAGATGTCGCGGATCCGCCCCTCGGCGGCGGGATGGGGAGTGGCGACGGGAGGGGGAGTGGCGACGGGAGCGGCTGCCCCCTGCGCGTCGTCCGCAGGGGACGACGGGGGGGGCGCGGCGGCGACCGGCTCGGACGGCGTCATGGCCTCCGGTGCGGCGACCGGGGGCGTCGGCGTCGTGCAACCGCCGGCGAGGCCGGCGACGATCGCGAGGAGCGCCATGCCGCGGCGCGCGACGCCGGCCGTCGTCGTCGCGCCGTGCGGCGCGGCGGGTGACCCGTGGGCGACGGCCACGGAGGGCATCGCCCACGTCAAGCTACCGGACAACGGCATTCTCCAGATGGTAGATCACCCCCCCCTCGACGTCGGCGCTCCCCGACGGACGGACGGAGAACCTTCCGGCGATCTTCCGCTGGCGCGCCGTGAAGTCGATTCCCCGCTTGTCGGCGAGCTGCACGAGCACGCGGTCGGTGATCTTCGGATTGCCCCCGAAGCAGCAGTCCCCCTGGTCCCGGACCAGGAGGAACTGACGGATGCCCTGCTGTTGCTTGCCGGGATACATGTAGCCCTTGATGAGCACGTCCCGGCCGTCCATCGTCATCGCCGTGGCGGGGATCATGTTCGGCGGGTCGCCCTCCGCCGGCTGGAGCGTGGCGTAGCCGAGCCGCTCGAAGCCCTCGGGAAGCTCCCGGGCGTAGACGTTGGCCTGGTACCAGAACCCGCCGGCGAAGAGGAGGATGCCGGCGAGGAGGGCGCCGATGGCGAGCGGCTTTCCGGTGAGCACGTCGGGGCGGGCGACGACGTCGCGCCAGGCGACGATCCCCAGCACCGAGGCGAGCACCGGAACCACCAGGAGCCACCAATCGACGAACGCCAGCGGCGACAGGAGCGCGAGCACCGCCGCGGCGATCGTCACGCCCCCCAGGGCGCGATACCGTTCGGTGTCGTCACCGGTGTCGGTGTCGGTGTCGATGTCGTCGACGCGGTCGCTCGAGGTCGCCATCGCTGGGGCCAGGATGAGGGGGTGGTGCCGGCCGGGGATCGGGCCCGGCCCGGGGAGGGAGTCATGCCGCGCCGGAGGAGCGTGTCGCCATCCGGGCGAGGAACGCCACGAGCGCGACCAGGGCCGCCACGCCGAGCCACCGGCCGAGCGGGGCACCGGTCGGTTCCGCGGCCCGAGGCAGCGGACCGGACGCGGTGGCGGGCGACTCGCGTGCCGCGACCGGCGGCGGCGACTTCGGATCGACCGCGGCCCGATCGTCGGTGGCGTCGTCGTCGCCGAGCACGGCCGGGATGCGGGCGGCGAGCGCCTGTTCCGCGGCGGTCGGCCCTGCGACGGGGACCGCTTCCCCGGCGCCCGCCGCGCGTGCGCCCGAGGGATCACCCGGATCGTCGTCGTCGGCCGGGGGTGCCGGCGCGGCCGCCGGGGCGGGGGTCGCCGCGCCCCCCGGCGCGAGCGCCCCGGCGAATCCGGCGAGCGTGGCCGCCCGACGGACCGCCTCCGGGTCGATCGTCTCGAGCCTGGCGAGCACCTGCGCCGCCCGTGGCTCGGGGCAGGCCTTCAGGTAGTTCACCACCGGTTCGCGCACGAAGATGTTGTCGGAGTCGGCCTTCTCGAACAGCTCGGCGAGCTTTTCGATCACCGACCAGTCCTCCCAGCGGGCGAGATCGGCGATGACGAGGTCGGCCAGCTTCGGCTCCTCGAGCAGCTTCCGCAGCGACGCGAGCACCCGCTCCCGGGGCACCGACGACGATTCCTCGCCGAGGAACCGCAGCGCCATCACGGCGGCGTACGTCTCGGTGAAGGGCACGTCTCGTCCCTTGCGGTCGAGGAACAGCCCG
This sequence comes from uncultured Chitinophaga sp., assembly GCA_964567835.1. Classification (GTDB taxonomy): domain Bacteria; phylum Planctomycetota; class Planctomycetia; order Pirellulales; family UBA1268; genus QWOP01. The sequence goes on from CAZMOU010000041.1 coordinate 6,924, forward strand.
TCGACCATGTCGAGGCCCTCGGGGCCCTTCAGCGTCACGTAGCAGGCGATGAGGGCGTCGAGACCGGAGCGGACCTCCTTGCGCCCCTCGGCGGGGTCGGTCTCGGCGAGGATCGCGCCGATGCGGTCGGCATCGGCCTTCGTGCCGCAGACGCCGAGCATGGTGGCGTAGAGGCGGCGCCGGTTGGAGGGGACCTTCGGATCCTCGATCCAGGTGAGGAGTTGCGTCGGATCCATGCGGCTCTCCAGGGCACGCACGTCGTCGTAGGGCGCCACGGCGAACTCGTCGTACGCGTCGCGGGCCAGCGCTTCGTCGGCATCCTCGAGGTATTTCTGGAAGAACGCCAGCCGGTCGGCCCCCTTGGCGGGGAGACCGGCGAGCTTCTCCAGGTAGTCGATGCCGCGCTCGGTCACCGGGATCGGGCTCGACCAGACGAGCTTGGGCGGCTCGACCGCCAGGAGGAGGAAGGTCGAGCCGACCGGCTTCGCCTCGAGCATGATCGTCTCGATCTGCCGCACGCCGTCGACGTCGACCAGTTCGGCGCCCTCGAGGAGGTCACCCCCCTTGAGGGCCTTCACGACGACGAAGCGCCCCTTGGGGAGCGGCCCGTCCGACCGCGGCGAGAGCGAGGCCGCGGCGGGGGGCTCGACGAGCCGGGCGACCACCGCCACCTGGCTCTGGGCGATCTCCTGGGCGAAGGTGAGCGACACCGCCGAGCAGAACGGGCAGGCACGGGCCGGCGCCGATCCGAGGAGGAGGGCGAGGGTGACGACGACGACGACGCCCGGGCGGCTGGAACGGGAGGGATGTTTCATACCCTGATGGTAGCAGGGGGGCGGCGGCGGCACCGCGCCGAAACGAGGGGGGAATCGGCGACCGGTCAGCCCGGTCCCTGGAGCCAGCGCGACACGTCGGTGCGGTAGGCGGCGAGGGCGGGGAGCAGGGCGGCGAGGATCGCCAGGAGCACCAGGAAGGGGACGAGGAGAGCCTCCGCGGCGGGAGCGGAGGAGAAAAAACCGGCCCGGACGCCGGCGTTGGCGGCGATCCAGGGACCGATGGCCGCCACGACGGCATGCCCGAGCACCCAGCCGGCGAGCCCCCCGCCCACCGCCAGCAGCACCGCCTCGAGCAGCACCGTCGCCAGGACATGCCCACGCCGCGCCCCCAGCGCCCGCATGATCGCCACGTCGCGGCTCCGCTCGAGCGACGAGCCCACCATGCTGATGAGGATCCCCAGCGCCGAGACGAGCACCACGAGCGCGGTCACCAGGAGCAGCACCAGTTCGAGCGGCCTCACGAAGAGGTCGAGGAGTTGGCGGATCTCGGCCACTGGCAGGGCAGCCTGGGCGTCGCGCCCCTCGTTGATCGCCGTCCGCAGCCCCATCGCCGTCAGTTCCGGGGGCAGGCCCGGCAGCGACGCGGTCTCCAGCAGGATCGCCGTCACCTCGCGCTGCCGCGCCGGGAGCGGTGCCGGCCGGCCCGCCTCCGCGGCGGGGGCGGGCTCCGGTTCGACGCCCTCGGGGAGGGGCTTGGCGTGGCCGTCCTGGAGGTAGAAGCCCTCCATGTTGACGAACACGCCCCGGTCGATCGGCGTCCAGGTGCGCTCGAGGATGCCGACGACACGGAACGGATCGTGCTCCTTGCCGTCGTCGGCGCCGTGCGTGGGGGCGAAGGGATCCCCCACCTTCAGGCCGAGGGTCTCGGCGACGCTCGCGCCGATGACGCCGGCGAAGAAGTCTTCGTCGCGGAAGTTCCCGCCGTCGGCGAAACGGAAGGGCTGACCGTCCCCGCGCGTGAGCTTCCCGAAGAAGTCGGCGTTCGTGCCGACGACGCGGAAGCTGCGGTAGTAGTCCCCCATGCAGGTCGGCACCGCCACGGCGGTGCTGGCGGCGAAGCGGCCGTCGACGCCGTCCGCCCGGCGCGCCGCGGGGAGGAACTCCTGATAGAAGTCCCAGCCGACGTTCTCGATCGGCTTGCTGATGAAGTAGACGGTGTTGAGGACGAGCTGCAGTGGGCTCCCCTTCGCCCCCACGATCATGTTGTAGCCGAGCCCGGCACCCGACTCGAAGGCGCGCTGCACGAGCGCTCCGGTGACGAGGGTCGCCACCACGAGGGCCACGCCGAGCGCCAGCGAGAGCGCCGTCAGGGCGCTCGTCAGGGGACGCTGCCGGATGTTGCGCCAGGCGATGCCGAGGAGGGTCATGGGGGGCCGGGGGGGCGGGGGGTCAACGACCGGCCGGAGCGGCGGCGCGGTTGAAATCCTCGATGCGGACACGCCTGGGGAACTGCCCGGCCACCTCCGGGGCGTGGGTCACGACGACGAGCGCCACGCCGTGCGCGGCGCAGGTGTCGCGGAGGAGGTCGATCACCTGACGCTGGTGGGCGGCGTCGATGCTCGCCGTCGGCTCGTCGGCGAGCACGACGCGCGGGCGGTTGGCCAGCGCCCTGGCGACCGCCACGCGCTGCTGCTGCCCGGTCGACAGTTCTCCCGGGCGGTGGTGGATGCGGTGGCCGAGGTCGACCGCCTCGAGCAGGCTCGTCGCCCGGGCCCGGTCGGGCCTTCCCGAGCCGAAGGCCATCGCCACCAGCACGTTCTCCAGGGCCGTGAAGCCGGGGAGGAGATTGAACGACTGGAACACCATCCCCAGCTTGTCGGCCCGCACCCGGTCGCGCCGGGCCTCGTCGAGCCGGGTGAGGTCGATGCGGTCCACCAGCACCTTCCCGGAGTCGGGCCGCGTGATCCCGGAGATGACGTTGAGGAGGGTCGACTTCCCGGATCCACTCTGCCCCTCGAGCGCCACGTGCTCCCCCGCCTCGACGGCGAAGGAGTCGATGTCGAGGACGTCGACGCGCTCACCCCCCGGCATGGTGAACGACTTCCGCACCTTCTCGAGCTGGATGACGGGGGAGGGCATCGAGGGTTCGTCGCGGGGGTGGACGGAGCGGGGGACGGGCGGACCGTCCCGGTGGCCGCGGGCAGTATTCACGATCCCCTCCGGCCGGGAAAGGCCGCCGCCGGGGCGGCGGTTTGAGCGGTGCGGCGGCCGCCGTGTATATTCGCCGCGTTTCCGCGATCGATCTCCCGCCGCACGTCGCGGGAGCCGCGCTCGCCCCACCCCGGCGCCCTCCCCCCACCCGGCGCCCATGTCCCCAGGAGCCTGCCCGTGTCCATCCGCGTCGGCATCAACGGTTTCGGTCGCATCGGTCGCCTCACCTACCGGGCGATCTACGAGAAGTTCGGGCTCTCGGGCGACGTCCAGGTCGTCGCGCTCAACGATCTCACCGACGCCAAGACCAACGCCCACCTCCTCGAGTTCGACTCCAACTACGGCCCCTTCAAGGGCCAGGTGGCCTACGACGGCAACGATCTCGTCGTCGACGGGAGGAAGATCAAGGTCTTCGCCGAAAAGGATCCGGCGGCCATCGACTGGTCGAGCCAGGACGTGCAGGTGGTGGTGGAGAGCACCGGCTTCTTCACCGACGCCACCAAGGCGGTGGCCCACAAGCGCGGCAGCGTGAAGAAGGTGGTGATCTCGGCTCCGGCGAAGAACGAGGACCTGACGATCGTGCTCGGGGTCAACAACGAGATGTACGACCCCAAGAAGCACCATGTCATCTCCAACGCCTCCTGCACCACCAACGGCCTCGCGCCGGTGGCCAAGGTGCTCCACGAGACCTGGGGTATCGACCGCGGCCTCCTCACCACCGTCCACGCCTACACCAACTCCCAGAAGACGGTCGACACCGCCGCCAAGGATCTCCGCGACGCCCGCGCCGCGGCCTTGAACATCGTCCCCTCGAGCACCGGGGCGGCGAAGGCGGTGGGGCTCGTGATCCCCGCCCTCCAGGGGAAGTTCACCGGCATGGCGTTCCGCGTGCCGACCCCGACGGTGAGCGTCGTCGACTTCACGGCGCTCTTGAACAAGGAGGCCTCCCCCGCCGACATCAACGCCGCGATGAAGAAGGCGGCCGAGGGGCCGCTCCGGGGCATCCTCCGCTACACCGAGAAGGAGCTGGTCTCGACCGACCTCAAGGGGGATCCGCACAGCTCGATCTTCTCGGCCGTCGACACGATCGGGCTGGGCAACTTCGTCAAGGTGGTGAGCTGGTACGACAACGAGTGGGGCTACTCCAACCGCGTCGCCGACCTCCTCAACTTCCTCGAGGACCGCGGCCTCTGAAGCAGGCCCGATCCACGCCGTACGCCGGAGGGGCGCCGCGTCCGCGGCGCCCCTTTTTTTTCCGTCGTCGCGGTTCCTGCCCCGTCAGGGCGTCGGCTCGCCCCCGGTCGCCACCGACACCGGCGCCTCGACGCGGTGGACCGTGCCGTCGAAGGTGGTGAGCAGGGCATGGACCTGCACCGTGGGGGATCGCGGCGGGGGGCCTGGCCAGCGGAGCACGAGGTGGATCCCACGGGCCCGCGAGGTGCGCCGGAACCGGGCGATCGCGTCCGCCTCCGGGATGTCCCACCGCGCCACGCACCCTCCCTCGCCCGGATCGGTCGGCTCCGGCGGCGCGGGGGCCGCGCCCGGCGCCACGGCCGGGTCGTTGACGAACACCACCAGATCGCCGGCCGCGGTCACCAGCCGCTCGTCGGCGTCGCGTGGCTCGATGACCAGCGCCAGTCCCTCCGGGACCCCGTCGCCGTCGCCGTCGAAGCAGACGCTCTTGGCCGGATTGATCACCAGGTGGGAGATCCGCGCCTCGCCGGCCAGGCTCTCCTCGAACGACAGCCGCCGCACTCCGGGCGCCATCCCCGAGGCACCGGGCAACGGCGGCACGCCGTCGAGCGCCGGGGGGGCGAGCGACGGGGGCGCCGGGAGCGGATTGGCCGCGCCCGGAGGGGGGGCGAAACGCAGTCCGTCCGGCGCCGTGCCGGCCGGCGTCCGTGGCGCCGGGGACGCGCCCGGGGCCGACGGGGAGAGCCGCGGCGGCGCGACGAACGTGGGGGCCGACGGACGGGACGGGTCGGAGGGGGTCGGCAGCGGGGACCGGCCCACGGGAGCGGAGTCGGGGAGGCCGAGTTGCCGTTTCAGGCTCGCGTTCTCCCCCGCCACGCGCTCCAGCCGCGCCGCCTTCGACTCGAGCTCGTCCTGCAGGCGGTAGATCTGGTCCTCCTGCATGCGCAGTTCGCGCTCGAGGAGTTGCTGGTTGAGGTCGGTCTTGCAGCCGGCCAGGAGCGTCAGGAGTCCCAGCAGGAACCTGCCGCCACCCGGCAGGCGCCGCCACACCGACGCGCGGCGGCCGTGACGACGACCGGCCGTGCGGTTCATCGCTCGTGATCTGTTCATGAGGCGCCTCCTGCGCGTCAGACAGTCGTGTGCGTCGAGCCGGCGGAGACCGACCGTTCCCGGCCCTCCGGGCCGGTCACCGGTCAGCCGGCCTTCACCGCCGGCATCCGTTCGATCACCTCGTCGATCAGCCGGTAGTCGAGCGCTTCCTGCGCCGACATGAACCGGTCCCGGTCGGTGTCCTGCTCGATCTTCTCCAGCGGGTGGCCGGTGTGCTTGAGCAGGATGGCGTTGAGCTTGTGCTTGATGTTCCGGAACTCCTTGGCGTGGATCATGATCTCCTCCGCCGTCCCCTCCATGCCGGCCAGCGGCTGGTGGATCATGATCCGGGCGTTGGGCAGCGCCCGCCTCTTCCCCTTGGCGCCGGCCGTCAGCAGCACCGCCCCCATCGAGGCACACTGGCCGATGCAGTAGGTGGCGACGTCGCAGGTGACGAACTGCATCGTGTCGTAGATCGCCAACCCCGCCGTGACGCTGCCGCCCGGGCTGTTGATGTAGAGGTGGATGTCGGCCTTGGGGTCGTCCGACTGCAGGAACAGCATCTGGGCCACGATGGCGTTGGCGACCTCGTCGTTGACCTGGCTTCCGAGGAAGACGATGCGGTCCTTGAGCAGGCGACTGTAGATGTCCATCGCCCGCTCTTCGCGGCCGCTCTTCTCGATGACGTAGGGGATCAACGGCACGGTGTCAGTCCTTTTCCTTGTCGTCGCCGGTGACCGGCGGCTTGGTGAGAATCTCGTCGACAAGGCCGTACTCCCTGGCCTCCTCCGCCGAGAGGTAGCGGTCGCGGTCGGTGTCGCGGGCGATCCGGTCGAGCGGCTGCCCGGTGTGCGCGGCCAGGATCTCGTTGAGGACCGATCTGGTCTTGAGGATCTCCTCGGCCTGGATCTCGATGTCGCTCACCTGGCCCCCCACCTGCCCGTAGGGCTGGTGGATCATCACCTTCGAGTGCGGCAGGGCGTAGCGCTTCCCCTTGGCGCCGCCGGCGAGGAGCACCGCCCCGCCGCTGGCCGCGATGCCCACGCAGTAGGTGGCCACCGGGCAGGAGAGGATCTGCATGGTGTCGTAGATCGCCATCGTCGCCGTCACGCTCCCGCCGGGGGAGTTGATGTAGAAGTGGATGTCCTTCCGCCGGTTGTCGCTCTGCAGGTAGAGCAGCTTCATCACCAGTTCGTTGGCGTTCCCGTCGTAGATCTCCCCCTGCAGGAGGATGATGCGGTTCTCGAGCAGCAGATCGCCGAGCGTCATCTGCCGCTGGCGCTGGTACTCGCGGGAAGCGCTCGACGAACGCGGGTCGACGGGACGGTCGTGCATGATGGAGACCAGGGTAGGGTGACGCGGTGGCAGGGCTGGACGACGAGGCGAGGTGCGGCGATCAGCGGCGGGCGCCGCGGACCGGAGCCGCCTCGGCCTGGGTGGCGACGGGAATCTCCTCCTCGCCGACCACCTTCCCGCAGACGGCGTGATCGACCGCGTCGGCGTCGGGCCGGGGGAACTCGAAGGGCACGTCGGTGAACGTCGCGCTCTGCGTGACCAGATCGAGGGTCTTGCTCTCGATGATCTGGTTGCGGAGCACGTCCATCAGGCCGCGCTGCTCGAGGCTCGCCCGCACGCGACGCGGCGACTCGCCCGACTGGGCCGCGATGGCGCGGATCTCGGCGTCGTAATCGGCGGGCGTCTCGCTGATCGACTGCTCCTCGGCGATGCGCTCGAGGATGAAGTGTTCCTTGAGGGCCTTGGCCGTGCTCGCCATCACCGACTGGCGCAGTTCGTTGACGTGGCGCCGGATCGAGTCGTCGTCGAATCCGCTGCGGCGCAGCTCGAGGATCGCCCGCTCCAGCTCGCGCTGGCTCTGCCGGCGGAGGAGATCGGGGGGGAGGTCCCAGTCCGCCGACGCCGTCAGGGCGCTCGACACCTGCTTGCGCACCTCGCGGCGCTGGTGCCAGGCGAGCTGGCCCTCCAACTGCCCGCGGATGGCCGCCCGCAGCGCCGCCTCGTCGGCGAAGGGGCCGAGCTCGGCGAGCAGCTCGGGGGTCAGCGCCGGCGACTCGAGCTTCTTCACCTCGACCAGTTCGAGCTCCATCGTCACCGGCTTGCCGCGGAGCGCCTCGACCGCCGCCTCCGGGGAGACCGTCACGGTGGTCGAGAGCGGCTTGCCCGGCTTCGCGCCGGCGACGAGCTTGGCGAAGCCGGTCACCTCGGCGTCGGCCAGCGAGAGCTTGTCGCGGACGACGATCTCCGCCTCGTCGGCACGGCTGAGCTCGGTCTCGCCGTCGAGGAAGCGCAGGTTCGCCACCACCAGATCACCCTCGGCCGCCTGGCCGTCGCTGGGAACCAGTCGGCTGCGGTCACGGAGGACGTTGGCCAGCGCCTCGTCGACGTCGGCTTCGGAGATCTCGCGGCTGGGGCGCTTGATCGCCAGTCCCTTCCACACCGGGAGGTCGAACTCGGGACGGACCTCGATGGCGAACTCGAACGTCATCGGCCCCTCGTCGGGGACCTTGATCACGGCGACGTCGAGCTCCGGCTCGCTGATGGGAGAGAGCTTTTCCGTCTCCGACACCTGCGTCATGGCGTCGGCGAGCAGCTTGGAACGGATCTGTTCGGAGAGCTCGGCCTTGAACCGGCTGCCGACGAGGGTCTTGGGGGCCCTGCCGGGACGGAAGCCGGGCAGTTGGGCGCTCGGCATCATCTCGGAAAGCGACTCGGTGCGGTAGCGCTCGATGTCCTCGCGCGGGATCGAAACCTTCACCTTGCGCTGGCAGGTGGAGAGCTTGTCGACGGTGACGTCGAGCTTGAGGGGCGGGCGCTGCCCGGGCAGCGGCTCGGAGGACGGGGCGGTGTCGAGGGCGGCGGATTCAGACATGGACACTTCCGGGACGACGGTTTCGGACGGAGGGGAGGGAGTGACGGGTGGGATGATCGTCCCCCGCCGGCAGCGCCAGGAGGAACGCGCCGAGAGGAACGCGCCGAGAGATGGCCGGCCCGGTCCGAACGCGAGGCACGGTGGGACGAGGCAGGCACCGCCCCCGGGGCGGTCAAACCGCCGGAGTCTCGATGGCTAGCGATGGACGACCGACCCGAAAACGGCAATCAGAGCGGGTGATGGGATTCGAACCCACGACAACCACGTTGGCAACGTGGTGCTCTACCAACTGAGCTACACCCGCGAATCGAGCATGCCCCACCGTCGGGGCCCGGCATGGTACCGCGCCGCCGCCGAGGAATCACGACCGGATCGGCGCCAGGGACGATACCACGGGGACGCTTCCCCGCGGACCGGGCCCCTGACAGGGACCGTTCCGGCCCCTCCGAACGACGAGGCGTGAATCGGGGAATTATAGGGGGACGGGAGGGTGCCGCAAGATCGAACGGGTTTTAGAATGGCCCCCGGGGGCCGACGGGGGGACCGGTCGATCCCTGCCCCCGTTCTTTCCCCAGCCGACGTGGACCTCCGTGGTAGTCGATCTGGTCATCGTGGAGCCGGAGTCACGGCGGGGCCGGCACCGGGTCCGCCTGCCGCTTCTGGTCGGTCGTGGCCCCGAGGCCAAGTTCCGCATCCAGCAGGATCAGGTGAGCCGCAGGCATTGCGAACTGACGGCGCTCGAGGGGGTCGTCCACCTCCGCGACCTCGGCTCCCGCAACGGCACCCGGCTCGAGGGTCGGCCGCTCGAGCACGACGTCCCGGTCGCGGTTCCCCCCGGCGGAGTGGTGCACGTCGGGTCGCTCGCCTTCCGCGTCGAATACGACGTCATGGCGGAGACACCGACGGTGGAACTGGCGGCCCCCTCGCCGACCGGCTCCCGGACGCCCGGCCCGGGGCGCGATCGTCCCTTCGACGTCGAGTTCAACATCGAGGAGGACCAGCCCACGGGACCGGCCGATCCGCCCCCGGCGGTGGCGACCGACGACGGCGACGACGACCTGCTCCGCTTCCTGGAGGGATTGGGCTGACGCCCGCCTCACGGCGCGGCCGGCGGGCGGCGTTTCCCTTTCTGGGGGGGCGCGAGGGGGTTGGCGAGCGTCACCTTGATGCTCGACGCGAGCAGTTGGGTCTCCTGGACGAACCTCCCCTCGAGTTCGACGTCGTCGCCGACCGTCGCCAGGCCCAGGTTCGCCGTCCGCACCTCGAGTTCGGCCTCCGGTGCCAGGGGGATGTCGAACCGGTCGCGTCCCACCTGCACCACGAAGCCGTCCCCGTCGGCGCTCTTGATGAATCCGCTCACGAGGTAGCTGCCCGCCGGGCGCTTGCCGGGCGGCCGCTTGCCCTTCGTCTCCCCCGCGCCGATCCCCGCCCCGGTGACACCGGGCGTGCCACCCCCGGGGAAGGTCACCTTCTCCACCGGCTGCGACACCTTGCCGAAGTCGTCGAGTTCCACGGCGACCTGCACGAACTGCTTCGGTGCGAGCATCTCCCGGGCGGCGCTGCCGGTGACCTCGACGGAGGCGTCGCGGGCCGGGGCGACGAGGAGCTCCTTGCCGGAATTGAGCAGCCTCACCTGCATCCCCGCGGGACCGACCCCCATCACCTTCCCGGTGCGGTCCCCCGGCGGGAGCGTCTGCTGGTCCTGCCCCGCCGCGGGCGACGCCGCACAGACCAGCACGACGAGCGCTCCGAGCCACCGGCGCGACCGTCGACGGGGTTTCCCGTCGGGGATCGCCGCCACATTCTCCTGTCGATGCCCGTTCATTTGGTGATTGCTCCCCCGCGAGGCCACACTACGTCCCCGGAAACACTCTACACGCCCCCCCCACCTTCCGCCGACCCACCGCCATGGCCCCCCCCGTCCCCCGCGTCTCCGTCCTCGACCTCGCCGCCGCCAAACGGCAGGGTCGGCGGATGACGATGGTCACGGCCTACGACTGGACCAGCGCCCGGCTCGTCGACGCCGCCGGGATCGACTGTGTCCTCGTCGGCGACAGCGTGGCGATGGTGGTCGCCGGGCGCTCCTCCACGATCCCCGCCACGCTCGACCAGATGGTCTACCACGGGGAGATCGTGTCCCGGGCCGTGGAGCGGGCCATGGTGGTCGTCGACCTCCCCTTCCCGTACCAGCATCTCGGTGTCCGCGCCGCCGTCGAGGCCTGCGCGAGGCTGCTCAAGGAGACCGGCTGCCAGGCGGTGAAGCTCGAGGGGACGGCGGGCCAGGCCGACGTGATCGCCGGCATCGCCGCCGCCGGGATCCCCGTGATCGGCCATGTCGGACTCCGCCCGCAGGCGGTCCACCAGCTCGGCGGATACCGGATGCAGCGCGACCTCGACCGCCTCCTCGCCGACGCACGGGCGGCCGCGGACGCCGGCGCGTTCGCGGTTCTCATGGAGTGCATCCCGCGGGAGGCGGCGCGGACGATCACGACCACGCTCGACGTGCCCACCTTCGGGATCGGTGCGGGCCCCGACTGCGACGGCCAGGTGCTCGTGTTCCACGACCTGGTGGGGCTGTCGCTCGACCGGGTGCCGAAGTTCGTCCGCGCCTACGGCGACGCGAAGTCGTCGATCGCCGCCGCCCTCGACGGGTGGCGGCGGGACGTCGCCGCGGGCAGCTTCCCCGGACCGGCCGAGACGCGCGGCTGACCCCCCCTCGTCCTTCCCCGCACGACCCCGCGAGGACCCTGCCATGATTTTCACCGGATACTGGACCGGCCCGGTGACCGTGCTCGTCGGCGTGGCCGTCGCCGTGGCCCTCGTCTGGCTCGTGCAACGCCTCTTCGACCGGCAGACGCTGGCCGACGCCCACGGCACGACCGGCAATCTCCTCGCCGTGGTGGGCACGCTCTACGCGGTGATGCTGGGTCTGGTGGTGGTCGATGCCATGGTGCGCTTCGAGCGCGCCATCGACGTCACGCAGGCGGAATCGACGGCGCTGGCCGACATCCACATCATGGCCGCCCGTCTCCCGGAGCCGTTCCGGACCCGGGTGCAGGACGCCTGCCGGCGGTACGCCGTGGCGGTGGTGGAGAAGGAGTGGGATCTCCTCTCGGAGAAGGGGCAGCCGAGCATCGAGGCCAGACGCGCCGGTCTCGGGGTGCTGCGGTCGCTCGACGGTTTCGAGCCGGCGACCGAGTCGGAGAAGGCGATTTATCCGCTCGTCATCCAGGAGATGCAGGCCGCCTGGGACCACCGCCGCGAACGGATTTCCACCGCGCACTACGGCGTGCCGGCGGTGGAGTGGGTGGCGCTGCTCCTCGGGGCACTGGTCACGGTGGCGCTCGGCGGGCTCTTCCCCTCCGACAAGCCCCGCTTCCATCTCCTCGTCACCGCACTGGCGGCGCTCGTGATCGTCCTCAACCTCTACCTGGTGTCCCTCTTCGGCTATCCCTTCAGCGGCGACCTGCGCGTCTCCGACCTGCCCTTCCGCACCGACATCGGGATCTTCGACGGGATCTACGACGAACCGGACGCCGCGCCGGACCAGCCGGTGCTGCGATAGCCGTCGGTGGAAAGGGTCGTCGGTGACGATCTCCCCGGACGTTCGGCGACCCTACGGGAGCACGACCTCGTCGGAGATCACCACCGGGCGGCCGGTGCTCACGGGCGTGGCGAGCGTGGGGACCGAGGACCCGGAGACCGGACCGGGTGCCCCGCCGGGGCCGGCGGGAAGCACCGGGGCCCCGGCGCCGCCCGGAATCGTCGTCCCCGGGGGGAGCGTCGTGCCGCCGGGGATCATGGTGCCCCCGGGCTGGATCGTCGTCGATCCCGGCACGATGGTCGTGCCGGCGGGCAGTCCCCCCTCGTGCACCGCGCCGTTGCAGGAGTTGCAGTTCTCGGAGCCGATCGTCTCGGCGCCCGCACAGGGGGCGGCGGTCGCGCAGGGGGCCCCCTGGCCGCAGACGCGCGGCGCCGCCGCCGGGGCCGCGGCGCCGGGGGGGACGAATCCCGGGGGGAGGTGCCCGAAGCACTTCTCGTACTTCCACACCTCGAGCGCGATGTAGCGCTCGTTGAGCGTCTTGCAGCCGGGGAGGACGAGGGCGACGGTCACCGCACCGCAGCCGAGCAGCCCACGCGACAGCCGGGGCATCCATTCCTGCAGAGACATCGACGGGGACTCCTTGCGGGGGCCGCGGGGAGGATCTCCCCGACGAAAGGCCCCCGACGCCCGCGCATCGCGGAGCCGAGCAACCCTACCCCACGCGCGGTGCGCGGCAAGCGTCCCCGGAAGCGCGAAATGGGGCGGCGACCGGGTCGCCGTGCGGGCGACGCTGCGGGCCGCGCCGGTCCTGTCGACGGTGCGACGCGCGCGGGGCGAGGGGTCGCCCGCCGCGGCACGCCTGACCGGCACGCCGGCGGATGGCCGCCCGGAGACCGGGCTCAGCCCTTGCGGTGACGGATGCGGGCCCGCATACGGCGCTTCTTCTGTCCCAGCTTGCGCCGACCCTTGCCCGTCTTCTTGACGCCCATGCTTGTCTCCAGGCTCTTTCCCGGGCGGAATGACCCGGGCCCAAGGTTGTAGAATGCGGTACCCGCCCGGTGCAAGCGGCGGAAAGCCACGACGGCCGGGACGGGGGCCGTGCCGAGATGCCGCCGATGCTCGTCCTTTTTCCCACCTACGCCCGCAGGCTCCCCGGCGGAGAGCGCTGGCGGGCCACCGTGGCGGGGATGGTGGTCCGTCCGCTGTCGGCCTCGAGCGGCCGCCGGAGGCTGGCGATGGCGGTGATGCGCCGCCTCTTCGATCCGGACGACGAGCAGTCGGGGCAGGAGGTGTTCCGCCGGCGGGCCGATGCCTTCCTCTTCCGGCGCGTCCCCGGGGCCGCCGTCGACGTCTCCATCGGGACCCGGACGGTCGACGTCGGTCCGACCGATCGGGTCGGCCATTTCCTCGCCGGGCTCGATCTCCCCGAGACCCCGGCCGACCCCCACCCCGCGGGCGGGGCGACGGTGCGCTACCTCGGCAACGCCAGCGAGCCCCGCGGCGACGGGGACGGGGAACCGGACCGCTTCGCGGGGGAGGGGCGGATCCACCTCGTCGGCGACGAGGGGACGAGCGTGATCTCGGACATCGACGACACCGTGAAGATCACCGACGTGGGCAACCGACGGGAACTCCTCGCCAACACGCTGTTCCGCGAGTTCCGCGCCGTTCCCGGGATGGCGGCGGTCTACCGTGCCTGGGCGGAGCGGGGCACGGCGTTCCACTACGTGTCGTCGAGCCCGTGGCAACTCGCCGCCTGCCTCGACGGCTTCTTCGCCGCCGCCGACATCCCCGCCGGATCGATGCACCTGAAGCTCTTCCGCCTCAAGGATTCGACGCCGCTCGGCCGCCTCGCCAGCCGCAAACGCTCGAAACGCCGCGCCATCGAGCAGATCCTCGACGATTTTCCCCGGCGGCGATTCCTCCTCGTGGGCGACTCCGGCGAGCGGGATCCCGAGGTCTACACGGCCATCGCGCGGCGCCGGCCAGGGCAGGTCCGCGGCGTGGCGATCCGGCGGATCGCCGGCCACGTGCCGGAGGCGAAGACGACCCGCCGCCTCGACCGGCTCGCCCGCCGGGTGCCACGCGGCACGTTCCACGTGTTCACCGATCCGGACGAGATCCGCCACCTCGCCGACGACGCCGTCTGACGGACGCCGGGGGCGTTCAGGGGGGGGCGTCGTCGGGACGGGGCCCCGTCCCGTCGTCACGCCCCGGCTTGCCGCGGCGCCGCGGCGCGCCGGCGTCGTGCCGCCGGAACACCGCCACCACGTCCTCGATGGGGACGACGTAGAGGAGGTTGTTCTGCTCGAAGTCCACCGGGATCGAATTCTTCGGGTGGAACAGGACCTTGTCGTACTTCTCGATCGGGAAATCGGCGTCGCGCTCCACCTGGAGGCTCACCTCGACGACGCGTCCGGTGATGGTGGGGATCTCGGCCTGGTCGGGAAGCACGATGCCGCCGCGCGTCTTGTGGCGGCTCTCGTCCTTGCGGATCAGCACCCGCATCCCCAGCGGTTCCACGAACTCGTCCATCCCTCCCTCCTCGCGCGCGTCACGGACTCTCGAAGGCGTTCTCGAAATGCTCGATGCGCGGATCGTCCCCCGGCGCGGCGAAGGTCACGGCGACGACGTCGATCCTCACCGGACAATCCCCGAGGCGGTGGCGGCGGATGTAGGCGTTGGCCAACTCCGCGATCCGGCGCTGCTTGAGCGGGCCCACCGTCTCCGCGGGGTGGCCGTGCCGGGTGTCGGACCGGCTCCGCACCTCCACGAAGACCACCGTCCGCCCGTCGACCGCCACGATGTCGATGTCGCCGCGCAGGACGCGTTCGCGGCGGCCGACGATCCGGTAGCCGAGGCCGCGGAGATGCCCCGCGGCCAGGTCCTCCGCACGGCGGCCGAGGGCGTCGCGGCCGTCACCCCGTCCGGGGTGGTCAGGTTCGCCGGTCTGCTCGCGCCGGAACACCGCTCCACCTCCCGCCGGCCATGGATCGGACCGTCGCACGCCCCATGGGCCGATCCTCCGCCGGGAGGACGCCGGCCCCTCCTTCATGGCAGAAAGGCCGCGCCGCCGGGAGGACGCCCCGCGGACGAAAGCCGCGTCAGGCCTTGGCCTTCTTCGCCGCCGCCTTCTTCGCCGTGCCGGCGGCGATCGCCGCCTCGTCGCGCTTCTCCCGCAACCGCACCGCCTTGCCGACGCGGTCGCGGAGGTAGTAGAGCTTGGCGCGGCGCGAGACACCGGAACGCTTCACGTCGATCCGGGCGATCTTCGGGGAGTGGAGGGGGAACTTCCGCTCCACCCCCTCGCCGGCGACGATGCGCCGGACGGTGAACATCTCCCGGCTGCCCGACCCGCTGCGGGCGATGACGACGCCGTTGAAGATCTGGATGCGCTCCTTCTCCCCTTCGAGGATGCGCGTGTGGACGTCGACGGTGTCGCCGATCTCGAACTGGGGAACTTCCGACTTGAGGCTCGATGCCTCGACGAGGGCGAGGGTCTTCTGGCTCACGGCACGCTCCTTGGAGTGGTTTCGCAGACCCGCGTCTCGGGGGCCACGGAGGTTTGGGGGGGGATCGGATGGCGCTGTTCGGGATCGGTCTGGCCGGGGCCACGGGAGGCTCCCGCGTCGCGACGTCGGGTGGCGGCCAGGGCTTGCTCGTGCCGCCAGGTCGCGATCCGGCGGTGATCGCCGGACAGGAGCACCTCGGGCACCCCCAGCCCGCGGAACTCGCGCGGGCGGGTGTACTGCGGCCCCTCGACCAGGCGGCCGGGGTTCGAGAACGAATCCTGCCGGGCGCTCTCCTCGTCGCCGAGGACGCCGGGCACCAACCGGGCGACGGCGTCGACCACCACCATCGCCGCCACCTCGCCGCCGGAGAGGACGAAATCACCCACCGAGACCTCCTCGGCGGAGAGCGCCTCGCGGACCCGGGCGTCGAAGCCCTCGTAGCGGCCGCAGACGAGGACGATCCGCGGGCGGCGGGAGAACTCCTCCACCACCTCCTGCGTCAGTCGTCGTCCGCCGGGGGTGAGGAGGACGACCGGATCGCCCGCCGCGTCGCCGTCGGCGAGCACGCTCTCGGCGCAGGCCACGACCGGGCCCGGCATGAGGAGCATCCCCGGACCGCCGCCGAAGGGACGGTCGTCGACCTGCCGGTGGACCCCCTCGGCGAAGTCACGAATGTTCGTCACCCGGATATCGAGGAGGCCGGAGGCGCGGGCCGCCCCGAGGAGGCTTCCGGCGAGGAAGCCCTCGAACATCTCGGGGAAAAGGGTGAGGATGTCGATGCGCATGGCTCGACCATGGCGGCCCGGATGGAGCGGAGAACCGTCGGGAATCGGATCAACCCTCGGCCGGAGCCTCGGCGGGGGCGGCGGGAGCCTCGGCGACGGGTGCCTCCGGCGTCTTCACCTCGGGAACGAAGGCCGGTGCGCCGGCGTCGGGCACCACCCTGGGGAGCTTGAGCCGCGCGCGGGCGAGTTCCATCGCCTTCACGTGGGTTCCCTTCGGTCCGTACTTCTTGATGAGGACCCGCACGGCGTCGCTCGGCTTGGCACCGACCGACAGCCAGTACTCGATCCTGGCGCCGTCGAGCGTGCACCGGGCGTCGGTGTCGGGGATGGAGGGATCGTAGGTGCCGAGTTCCTCGATCACGCGGCCGTCGCGCGGGCTGCGCTTGTCGGTCGCGCAGATACGGTAGTAGGCGCGGTTCTTCCGTCCCATCCGCTTCATCCGAATCGCCACTGCCACGATCGCAATCTCCGCGTGAACTGGTGAAATGCCGGGCCTTGCAGTGTATCGCGGCGGCGCCGGAACCCAAGCCCAGCTGCCAAGGGAGCCCTCTTTCCGCCCTTTTTTCGGCTCCCGGGCCCTGGGAATCCCCTTTTTCCGCCCCTCATCGCCCCCCCGGCAGGGCCCCGCCGCCGGCGTACGATGGCGGCCTGGCGCCCCTGGGCCCGTGCGGAGATGCCGATGCCGACCGGACTGATCCATTCCCCCGCCTCCCTCCTCCACGACACCGGGCCCGGCCATCCGGAACGCCCCGCCCGGATCACCGCCGTGCTCGACCGCCTCCGCGCCGACGGGCTCCTCGGGCGCTGCACGGCGATCGAGCCGCGTGCCGCCACCGAGGACGAGCTCCTCCGCGTCCACACCCCCGCCTACCTCGGGATCGTGCGCCGGGACATCGCCGACGGCCTGGCGGTCCTCTCCACCGGCGACACCGCGATCGGCGGTCCGCCGTCGCTCGCGGCCGCGCTCGAGGCGGCCGGCGGCGTTCTGGCGGCGGTCGATGCGGTGCTCGGGGGCCGGGTCGCGAACGCCTTCGCGCTGGTCCGTCCCCCCGGCCACCACGCCACGCCGCGGAAGGGGATGGGGTTCTGCCTGTTCAACACGGTGGCCCTGGCGGCCCGGCACGCCCAGGCCGCGCACGGCGTCGAGCGCGTGCTGATCGTCGATTGGGACGTCCACCATGGCAACGGCACGCAGGACACCTTCTACGACGATCCCACGGTGCTCTTCTTCGACACCCACCAGTCCCCCCTCTATCCCGGCACCGGGGCGGCCGACGAGACCGGCACCGGCGCCGGTACCGGCTTCACGATCAATTGCCCCTTCGCCGCGGGCGCCGGCCGGCGCGAGATCCTGGGCGCCTACGCGGAACGGCTGCTGCCCGCGGCCGACGCCTTCCGTCCGCAACTGGTGCTCGTGTCGGCGGGATTCGACTCGCGCGAGAACGACCCGCTCGGACGCTTCACCCTCCGCGACGCCGACTTCGCCGAGATGACGCACGTCGTGCGCGGCATCGCCGATCGCCATGCCGGCGGCCGGCTCGTGTCGACGCTCGAGGGAGGCTACGGCCTCGAGGGGCTGGCGGCGGCCGCGGCGGCCCACGTGGGGGCGCTGCTCGACCCGGCCTGACCCCGCCGGTGGCCCGCCGGCGGGGAAACCGTCGGGGAAAACGGCCTCTGCCGCGCGCCCGCGCCCTGCTACGCTCCCCCGGTCCCCCGACGGTTCCAGGAGACGTGTCCCATGCTGCCGTGCCTCCCCCCCTCCGCGGTCCCGCGCCGCCGTCTCGTCGCCCTGCTCGCCGCGTTCGCGATCCTTCCCGGGGCGGCCCTCTGCCGCGCCGCGGAGGAGGGTCGGGTGCCGGTCGTGATCGCCTTCTACGGCACCCCCCTCGAGGAACCGTGGAACATGGTGATCCACTCGGCGCTCGAGGGGGAGGAGCGGGCGGGGAAGATCCGCTACACCTGGAAGGACAACCTCGCCGGCATGGAGGCGATGGCGGCGGCGATCCGCGCGGGACTCGCCGCCAAGCCCGACATGATCGTCGCCGACGCCGCCGACGGCGACGCCGAGATCCGGGCCCTCGCCGCGGCCAATCCGGGCGTCAAGTTCGTGATCGGCACGGCGGCCGCGCCGCAGGAGCCGAACATGTCGATCTTCGACAGCGACCTGGCCGAGCCGGCCTACCTCTGCGGGCTCCTCGCCGGCAGTCTCTCGAAGTCGGGCACGGTGGGGGTGGTGTGCGGGAAGACCGAGCCCCACGTCAATCGCACGATCAACGCCTTCATCGCCGGCGCCCACGACGCCGGCCCTGCGGTGAAGGTGAAGGTGACGTTCATCGACTCCTGGTACGACCCGCCGAAGGCCAGGGCGGCGGCGCTCGCGCAGATCGACGCCGGCGCCGACGTGATCTACGCGGAGCGCGAGGGGGCGATCGCGGGGGCCCGGGAGAAGGGGGCGCTGGCCTTCGGGAATCTCGTCGATCAGCACGCCGAGGCGCCGGAGTGCGTGATCACCGGTCCGGTGTGGAACATGACCCCGCTGGCGGACTACATCGTGAAGCAGGCGGCGGCGGGATTCGTCTCCGCCGAGGATCTGCAGGACTTCTCCACGCTGGCCCGCGGCGGCGCGTCGCTGGCCCCCTTCCACGGCTGGGAGACGAAGCTCCCGCCGGAGGTGCTCGAACTCCTCCGCGAGAAGGACCGGGCCCTCAAGGCGGGCCTCCTCCAACTCACCCCCGACACGTCGGTGCCGCGCGGGGACTGAGGGACGTCACCTCGCTGTCCGTGGAAAAAGTCATCCGTGACCTTTTTCCATTCGAGACACCCCCGAAAAAGCCGGGGTTTTTCGTGGGTGTCGGCCGCCGCATCCAGCGGCGGAGCACTTCATCCACAGCCTGCTCGCCAGGCCGGGACCGAACCGCTCACGGGCTTTGACAGCAAACCAGAAAACCAGCAAACTGGTTTTTCATGAAGACGACCCTCGACCTCCCCGACGCGCTCGTCAAGCAGGTGAAGCTCCGGGCCCTCCGCGACGGCCGGAAGCTGAAGGACGCCGTCGCCGACCTGCTGCGCAAGGGCCTCGCCGTGACGGATGACCGGCCGGCGCCCGAGCCGACCGTCTCCGAGGACGGCACCACCGGCCTGCCGGTCATCGCCTGCCGCCGCGCCCCGGCCCCGGGCGAGGAACTCACCCCGGAGCGGATCGCCGGGATTCTCCTCGCCCAGGAGGCGGGCTGGCATCATGTTCCTGCCGGATAGCAACGTCTGGATCGCGCTCCTCCTCTCCGAGCATGCGTTCCACCGGACGGCGGCGAGGTGGTTCGCCGCCATCCCTTCCCGGCGTCGCGTGCTCGTGTGTCGCGCCACGCAACAGTCCGTGCTGCGACTGCTCTCGACGGCCGCCGTGATGGCTCCGTACGGCATATCGCCGCTGGGGAACAAGAAAGCCCTCGCCATCACCGATTCGCTCCTGGCCGACAAACGGATCGCGTGGGCGGAGGAGCCGGCAGGACTCGACTCCACCTGGCGGGCATGGGCCGCGACGCGCGATGCCTCGCCGAAACTCTGGATGGATGCCTATCTGGCGGCGTTCGCCCACGCCGGTGGCCACCGCCTCGTGACGATCGACAGGGCCTTCAGACAGTTCGACGGCCTCGACCTCGAACTCCTCACCGGATGAGCGACGCCGGTCCTTCCGTCATTCCCCGGGCTTCGCCGCGGGCACGCCCCGCGCCCACGCCCGGATCGTGAAGACGTCGCCGGTGGCGGTGTCGTGGGAACGCGCGAACTGCGCCACGGTGTAGTCGCCGGCGTCGTCGGCGCCGCGATTCTCGGTGAGGAGCCGGATCCGCAGCCGCAGCTCCCGCCCGCCGGTCACCTCCGTGGGAAGATCGCCGTCACTCGACCAGCTCTCCCCCCACCTCCCCGCGCCGATGGCATCGTGGAGGACGATCCAGGTCTCGCCGTCGCGCGACACCTCGACCGTCGCGGCGCCACGGCCGCGCCCCTGCTCGGGGGTGGAGGCGAAGTTCCAGCAGAGAACCTCGGCGTGGAGTTCGATCCGTGCCGCGGCCGCCGGGAACTCGAAGCGGTATTCGATGGTGCCGGGCACCCCGTCGCGCTGCGGTCCCCAGTAGCTGACGGGGGGATCCGCGAATGACTCCTCCCATTTCCGCACGCGATCGGCCGACACCAGCCACCGGTCGGCGTCCGGCTGGCCGACGGTGCGGAAGGCATGCTCGAAGACCAACGCCTCCTTCTCACGCGATCCGGCCACGAGCGCCGTCGTCCCCTCGGCCACCGCGCCGAGCGAGCGCTCGACCGCCGACCAGTCTCGCACCGATCGGATGCCGAAGAGGAGCGACGCCCCCACGAGCAGACCCAGGAGCGACCCGCGCACCACCTCGCGCCGCCGCGTCGGACTCCTGCCTCCGCGGCGAGAGCGCCACGCGGAAAGCCGGCGCCAAGCCCCCCGCGGCTCGCCGCCGCGGAGCGCCGCGGCGAGCGCGCCGGCGTCGGCGTAGCGCCGGGCCGGTTCCTTGTCCAGGCAGCGCGCGATCACCGCGGCCAAGCGCGGCGGCACGCCGGCGACGCGCGGCACCGGCGTCTCGCGGATCACCCGGGCCGCCTCGACGACCGGCAGTCGCGACACGTCGTACGGGGGCCTGCCGGTGAGGAGCTCGTGGAGGAGCAGCCCGAGCGCGTAGACGTCGCTCCGCGCGTCGACGGCGGCGCCGTCGCTCTCCACCTGCTCCGGGCTCATCGACTGGAGCGCCCCGACGAATCCGCCGGGGGAGGTGAGCGTCGATTGCGGCGCGGCGCCGGCCTGTCCGCGGGCCACGCCGAAATCGATCACCTTCGGCTCGCCCGCCGCGCCGACGAGGACGTTGCCAGGCTTCAGATCGCGGTGGACGACGCCGAGCGAGTGGCCGTGGCCGACGGCGTCGCAGACCTTCCCGAACAGCGCCGTGACGGCCGTCGCGTCGAGCCCGCGCCTGCGGACCCAGTCGGTGATCGGCTCCGCGCCTGGCACCAGCTCCATCACGATCGCAGGCAAGGGGGTGCCCATGACGTCGCAGGTGCCGACGGCGAGGATCCGCGAGATCCCCGGATGGTCGAGGCGGCGGAGGATCCGCGACTCCTTCGCGAAGCGGCTCAGCGACTCCCGCG
>CAZMOU010000042.1:0-13306 GCA_964567835.1 uncultured Chitinophaga sp.
AACTCCCAACCTCGGCATTGCGAACGCCGCGCTCTCCCAGTTGAGCTACCGCCCCATGGGGACAGGGCGCTCCGTCGAGCCGGTCCTGTCCGGGGAAAACCGATCCTAGGTCACCCCGGGGGCCCTGTCCAGCCTTCGCCGCGCGGAGCGCTACAATGGGCGCCCAGAGCCGGTTTTTCACCCTCGTCAGCGTCCCTCGTCCGCGTGGCCCCCTTCCCGGCGGCCGCGACGCCCCCATGCACGTCCCCCCGATCGTGGTCCGCGGCGCGCGGGAACACAACCTCCGCGACGTCACGGTGGGCCTGCCGCGCGGCCGGCTCGTCTGCCTGGCCGGCGTCAGTGGCTCGGGGAAGTCGAGCCTGGCCTTCGACACCCTCTACGCCGAGGGGCAGCGCCGCTACGTGGAGAGCCTCTCCACCTTCGCCCGGCAGTTCCTCGGACAGCTGCCCCGCCCCGACGTCGACAGCGTCACCGGGCTCTCCCCGTCGATCTCGATCGCCCAGAAGTCGGCCGGCACGAACCCGCGCTCGACCGTGGCGACCATGACGGAGGTGCACGACTTCCTCCGCGTCCTCTTCGCGCGCGTGGGGCAGGCGCACTGCCCCGCGTGCGACGGACCGCTCGAGGCCCAGCCGCGCGACGCCATCGTGGAGCGGATCGTCACCGCCTGCGGCGGGCAGCGCGTGCTCGTCCTCGCTCCGCTGGTGCGGGACGCGAAGGGGGAGCACCGCGACCTGTTCACCGATCTGGTCCGGCAGGGGTTCACGCGGGCCCGCGTCGACGGCCGCGTCGTCCGCGTCGAGGAGCCCCCGGCCCTCGAGAAGCTGCTCAAGCACACGATCGAGGTGGTCGTCGACAGGCTCGTCCCGGGCGAGGCCTCGCGCAGCCGCCTCGCGGAGGCGGTGGAACTGGCGCTGCGCACGGGGGGAGGGATGGTGATCGTGGCCCGGGAGGACGCCGACACCGGCGGCGAACCGGCCCCCGCCGCCCCGGCCAAGGGCAGGCGCCGCGGGCGCGCGGAGGACCGCGACGCGGCCCCCGCCCCGGGTGGCGACATCGTCTTCTCCAGCCGCTACGCCTGCGGCGCCTGCGGGGTCAGCTACTCCACGCCGGAGCCGCAGCTGTTCAGCTTCAACAGCCCGCAAGGGGCCTGCCCGGCCTGCGAGGGGCTGGGAGAGATCTACGGGATCGATCCCGAGAAGATCGTGACCGCTCCGGAGAAGTCGCTGCGCAAGGGGGCGATCGGGATCCTCGGCGGCTTCCGCGACATGCCACGCTGGCTGCGGCGCCTGCTCACCGCCGTCGCCGCCCACGCCGAGGCGCGGAAGAAGCTGCCCGAGGGAACGCTCCTCGACACCCCCTGGCAGGAGCTGTCGGCGGCCCAGCGGCGGATCTGGCTCTCCGGGACGGGCCTCGAGGAGATCCGCGTCTCCTGGAAGCGCGGCCGGGCGGAGCGCGGGGCGCGGACGCGCTTCGAGGGGATCCTGGCGATGCTCGCCAACCGCTGGCGCAACGCCAAGAGCGGCATCCTGCGGCGGATGCTCGAGAAGCTGATGCGCGTCACCCCCTGCCACGAGTGCCAGGGTGCCCGCCTCTCCCCGCAGGCACGGGCGGTGCGGATCACGACCGCCTCGCGCCGGGCCCGGACGGCCTGCGGCGCGGAGCTGTCGCTCGACCGGCTCTGTGCCCTGCCGATCGCCGACGCCAGGGAGTTTCTCTCCGACCTCGAACTCGACGGCACGCGCGCGGTGATCGCCGCGGAGCTGCTCAAGGAGATCCGATCGCGGCTCGAGTTCCTCGATCGCGTCGGCCTCGGCTATCTGGCCCTCGACCGCCGCGCCCCCACGCTCTCCGGCGGCGAGAGCCAGCGGATCCGTCTGGCGGCCCAGATCGGCTCCGGGCTCTCGGGTGTGCTCTACGTCCTCGACGAGCCGTCGATCGGCCTCCACCCCCGCGACAACACCCGGTTGCTCGGAGCCCTCGAGGCGCTCCGCGACAAGGGCAACACCGTCGTCGTCGTCGAGCACGACGAGGAGACGATCCGCGCCGCCGACTGGGTCGTGGACTTCGGTCCCGGTCCCGGCAAGCGCGGCGGGGAGGTGGTGGCAGCCGGCACGCCGGAGGAGGTGGCGGCGAGCCCGCGCAGCGTCACCGGCGCCTTCCTCGCCGGGCGCGACCGGATCGCGGTGCCGGCCGAGCGCCGCCCTCCGGGAGAGCGCCGCCTGCGTCTCGAGGGGGTGCAGCACAACAACCTCCGCGGCGTCGACGTGGAGATCCCGTTGGGATTGCTCGTCTGCGTGACGGGCGTGTCGGGGAGCGGCAAGAGCTCGCTGGTCGGCGACGTCCTCGAACCGGCGCTCCGCGCCCGCCTGGGGAGCGAGGCGGCCCGGCCCGGGGACTTCGCGGCCCTGCTGGGCACCGACCACCTCGACAAGGTGATCGTCATCGACCAGTCGCCGATCGGGCGCACGCCGCGGAGCAATCCCGCCACCTACGTGAAGGTCTGGGACGACGTCCGCGAACTGCTCACGATGCTGCCGGAGTCGAAGACCCGCGGCTGGAAGGCCGGCCGCTTCAGCTTCAACGTCCCGGGGGGACGCTGCGAGGCCTGCGAGGGCAACGGGTCGGTGCGCCTCGACATGGACTTCCTCGCCGACGTGTGGGTGACGTGCGAGGTCTGCGGCGGGGCGCGTTTCTCCCGCGACACGCTCGAGGTGCGGTGGAAGGGGAAGAACGTCGCCGACCTCCTCGGCATGGAGATCGGCGACGCCCGCACGCTCTTCGCCGACGCCCCCGACATCGAGCGCAAGCTGGGGACGCTGTGCGACGTCGGTCTCGACTACCTCCACCTCGGCCAGCCCTCGCCCACGCTCTCCGGCGGCGAGGCCCAGCGCGTGAAGCTGGCCCGCGAGTTGGCGAAGCGATCCACGGGGCGCACCCTCTACGTCCTCGACGAGCCGACGACCGGCCTCCACATGGCCGATGTCCGCCAATTGCTCGTGGTCCTCGAGCGGCTGGTGGAGGCGGGCAACACGGTGCTCGTCGTCGAGCACAACCTGGACGTCGTGAAGCGTGCCGACTGGGTCATCGACCTCGGCCCGGAGGGGGGTGCGGGGGGCGGGCGCATCGTCGCCACCGGCACGCCCGAGAGGATCGCGAAGGTGAAGGCCTCGCACACCGGAAAGGCGCTGGCCCCGGTGCTGGCGGCGGCCGCGCGGCCCCCCGCCGCGGCCGCGCGGACCCCCCGGCCGCGCAAGGGTCGTCGCGAGGTCGACGCGGCGG
Organism: uncultured Chitinophaga sp.; assembly: GCA_964567835.1. Classification (GTDB taxonomy): domain Bacteria; phylum Planctomycetota; class Planctomycetia; order Pirellulales; family UBA1268; genus QWOP01. The sequence continues at coordinate 3,283 of CAZMOU010000042.1, forward strand.
CCCTCGAGCGCGAGTCGCTCGCGCGGATCACGGCGGCGTCGCGCGATCCGGGCCCTCCCGCGATCCGGGTGCGGGGCGCCGCCCAGCACAATCTCAAGGGGGTCGACGCCGACGTGCCGCGCGGGGCGATGACGGTCTGCTGCGGGCCGAGCGGCTCCGGCAAGAGTTCGCTGGCCTTCGACACGCTCTACGCCGAGGGGCAGCGGCGGTACGTCGAGAGCCTGAGCCCCTATGCCCGGCAGTTCGTCGGGCAGGTGCCGAAGCCCGTGTTCGAGAAGATCGACGGGCTCTCCCCGGCGGTGGCGATCGAGCAACGCTCGACGGGGAGCACGCCCCGCTCGACCGTGGGCACGCTCACCGAACTGTACGACTACTTCCGCGTCCTGGCCGCCAGGCTCGGGCGGATGCACTGCCCCGACTGCGGCGTGCCGGTCGGGGCACGGAGCGTCGATCAGACCGTCGAGCGGCTCCTCGAGGCCCCCCCCGGCACGAGAATGCTCCTCCTCGCGCCGGTCGAGACGCGGGTCGGCCAGACCCCGGAAGCGCTCTTCGCGTCGCTCAAGGCGGCGGGATGGGTGCGCGTGCGGATCGACGGCCGCACCGTGCACCTCGACGAGCGACCCACGCTCGACCGCAAGCGCCGCAACCGCATCGAGATCGTCGTCGACCGCGTCACGGCCGACGCGGCGGCCCGCAGCCGTCTCGCGCAGAGCGTGGAGGCGGCCTTCGCGGCGGGCGGCGGCACCATGCTCGTGGCCCGTGCCGCCGACGACCCCGCCGGGAATCCGCTCGACGAACCCGACTGGCCGGTCGAGGTCCACAGCCGGCTTCTCGCCTGCCCGGGATGCGGGCGCGGCTTCAAGCCGCTCGAGCCCCGGCAGTTCTCCTTCAACAGCCCGCTCGGGTGGTGCCCCCGCTGCGACGGCCTGGGGACGCGCACCGGCGTCGAGCATGCGGCGCTGGTCCGCGACCCCTCGGCCACGCTCGCCGCGGGGGCCCTCGACCTCTGGCCCGACCTCGCCGCCCCCGTCTCCCGGGCGATGCTCGCGGCGCTGTGCGCCGCCACCGGACTCCCCGCCGACGTGCCGCTGCGCGATCTTCCCGGCCTCCAGCAACGGCTCCTCTTCGAGGGGACGGGGGAGCGCTGGATCGACGTGCCCCGGCCCGAGGGGTCGCCCGGCACCGGGCCCTGGTTCTCGTTCCGCTTCAAGGGGCTCGAGGCGTCCTGCGAGGAGGCGGCCAGGCTGGTCGTGGGGCTGCGCGGGAAGGTCGACGCCGTGCTCGGCGAGGTCCCCTGCAGCGAGTGCGGGGGGAGTCGTCTGGCGGATGTCGCCTCGGCGGTCACCCTCTGGGGGCGGCCGCTCGACGTCTGGTGCCGGATGCCGCTGGGCCGACTGCAGGAGGAACTCGACCGCGTCGAACTCCCCGCGGCCGACAGGAAGATCGCGGCCGACCTGCTCCGCGAGGCGCGTTCGCGCGTCGCGTTCCTCGTCGACGTCGGCCTCGACTACCTCGACCTCGCCCGCCCCGCCGGGTCCCTCTCCGGCGGTGAACTCCAGCGGATCCGCCTGGCGGCACAGGTGGGCAGCGGCCTGACGGGCGTGCTCTACGTCCTCGACGAACCGACGATCGGTCTCCACCCGCGCGACACCGAGCGGCTCATCCGGGCACTCGGGAAGCTCCGTGACCTGGGCAACACCCTCGTCGTCGTCGAGCACGACCGCGAGGTGGTGGCCGCCGCGGACGAGACGCTCGACTTCGGCCCCGGCAGCGGGCGCGAGGGGGGCCGGATCGTGGCCCACGGACCGCCGGCGACGCTCGTGGGGCACCCCGGAAGCCCCACGGGGCGCTATCTCGGCACCGCCCGGGCCTGCGACCACGTCCTCGCCCGCAAGGGGACGGAGGGGCGGCGCGAGCCGGCGGGGTGGATCGACATCCGCGGCATCCGCCACCGCACGCTCAAGGGTCTCGACGCGCGGATCCCTCTCGGCGTCCTCGCCGCCGTCACCGGGCCCAGCGGGAGCGGCAAGACGTCGCTCGTCCTCGAGGTGCTCTGGAAGGCGCTCGCACGCCGGCTCCACGCGGCCCGCGAGCAGCCCGGTAACCACGACTCGCTCCGCGGCATCGAGCGGATCGACAAGGTGATCCTCGTCGACCAGGAGGCGATCGGCTCGACGCCCGGATCCACCCCCGCCACCTACACCGGCGTCTTCGACCACGTCCGACAGCTGTTCGCCAAGGTGCCGGAGTCGCGGACGCGCGGCTTCACGCCGCGGACCTTCTCCTTCAACGTGGCGGGCGGCCGCTGCGAGGCCTGCGAGGGGCTCGGGCAACGGCGTGTGGAGATGCATTTCCTGCCCGACGTGTGGGTGGAGTGCGAGGCCTGCCGCGGCACGCGCTACTCCGCCGAGACGCTCCACGCCAAGTGGCACGGCAAGACCATCGCCGACGTCCTGGCGATGAGCGTGGCCGACGCCGCCCGGCTCTTCGAGGGGGTGCCGCAGGTGGCGAAGATCCTCGCCACCCTCGTCGACGTCGGTCTGGGCTACCTGACGCTCGGCCAGCCCGCCCCGCAGCTCTCGGGGGGCGAGGCCCAGCGGGTCAAGCTGTCGCGCGAGCTGGCGAAGACGGCCACCGGCAACACCCTCTACGTCCTCGACGAGCCGACCACCGGGCTCCACTTCACCGACATCGAGAAGCTCCTCGCCGTCCTCGAGCGGCTCGTCGACGCCGGCAACTCGGTGGTGGTGGTGGAGCACAACCTCGAGGTGATCGCGGCGGCCGACTGGGTGATCGACATGGGCCCGGAGGCGGGCGACGGCGGCGGGCGGATCGTGGTGGAGGGTCCCCCGGAGGACGTCGCGATCCACGCGACCCGTTGGCGGGCGGCTTCCGCGGCGGCGGGAAAGCGTGCGGGCCCCGCCGGTGCGGCGGGGAGCGAGGAGCTCCTCCGCAGCCACACCGGCGAGGCCCTGGAACGATTCGGTGTCCCGACGCCGCGGTCCCCGGCGACTACCAGCGGCTCTCGAGTCCGAACTGGACGCCGTTGAGGAACACGCTGCCGTTGGTGTCGATCGTGGCGGTCCCCGTGCCGATGTCGGTCTTGGCGAGCTGGTCCACCGGCACGGCGACGCCGGAGAGCCAGAAGAAGTTGTAGCCCGTCCGCCAGGCGAGCCAGTCGGTCATCTGCCAGGTGCCGAAGATGCCGAGCTCGCCGAAGAACGCCGTCTGCTGTGCCGCCGCCGAGAGCGTGGGGAGCGTCGTGCCGGAGAAACCCCCGAACGTCTGGCCCGCGGTGTTGTAGAAGACGCCCGCCTTGCCGACCGCGTTGAAGCGGATCGGGCCTCCGTTGTTCCACAGCATCACGTCGGCTCCACCCTGGCCGCCGTAGAGGTCGTTCACGGTGGCCACGTTGAAACGCTCGGCGTTGTCCACCGTGGGTCCGCCCGGCGCGGTCGTCCGGTAGTGGTCGAGGAGCTGCATGTTCTGGTTCCACTCCACCCAGCGGAAGCCGGCCAGCCAGGTGACGGGGCCGCACGTCCGCCGGCGCCAGTTGAGCTCGGCGCTCTGGATGGCGGCGTCGGTGGTCACCTGTGCCCAGTCGATGTTCTGGAGGCCCGGCGGCGGTCCGAACCCGGCGATGTTGTTCATCCCGTAGGCGGCGTCCGAGTGCGGGGTCGACTGCTCGCCGTTGAAGGGACGGACGTTGAAGTAGTTGCCCTCGACGGAGTAGACGTTGTCGAGATTGAGGATCACGCCGATCCGTGGTCCGGCAGCGGCCTCGTTGGCGGTCTGGTTGATGTCGAGCGCCGTCGTGGGCGTGCCGGCGGGGGGCGGGAACGGGTTGGGAACGGTGGTGGTGACGTTGTCGTTGAGGTACAGCGGCCGGCTGCCGATGTTGCCCTGCCAGAGGAAGAGGGCGTCGGTCTGGACGATCCACCGGGGCGAGACCGGGAGGAAGAGCCCCCGGCCGACGTTCGCCGGACCGTACCAGGCACCGAAGCCGCCCTCGGCCCCGCCGCCGTAGGGAATGAAGCCCGGCTCGGCGCCGGGATAGACGACACGGCCGTCGCCGGCTCCGCCGACGATCGCGGACGATTCGTATCCCTCGTCGACCGCCGTCCCCAGCCCGTCACCGAAGGCGAGCGTCTCCGGGGACTCGGTGGGAACGAGCACCGAGGACTCGGCCGGGACGCCGTCGCCCCCGTCGAGGAAGGCGTCGAAGCCGTCGCCGCGGGCCTGGGCCGGCGCCGCCAGCGCGAGCAACAGCGCGGTGATCGTCATGCCGCGGCCGACCGCGACGCGGAACGCACGGGCCCCGCCCGCATGTTCGTCAGCCCGCGTGTCACGCGGAGAACCCTCCCGATCCTTCCAAGCGTTCATGACGTCATGATCCTCCCAGGGAAAACGGTTCCCCAGGCTTTTCGACTTCCGGTGGAACCGGTCCTGACTCTCGCTCCTCGAATGCCGGTCGTGGAGTCGGCGGGGGATGGGGAATCGGCGGAGACTTTGCCGCCCCGACCCGGGAACGCATCCGGCCCGGACGGCCCACTTTGCCAGCCCCCCCGCGCGGAATCGCGGATCGGAGAGGGGGCGAACGAGAGCGGCGGGGAGAGGGCCCTTGCCCCGTCCCCGCCGCTTGTGCGTTGTCGCCGGAACTCGATCAGGCGAACGGATTGATCGGGGCCGAGATCTCCGACCAGGCACCCTGGCCCTTGCTCGTGATCGCCGCCACGCGGAACAGGTGACCGTAGCGGGTCTTGAATCCGACGAACGTCGCCGAGGTCGCGGTGGCGGGAGTGCCGACCGGCCACGGGGCGGTGACCCACGTCTGCCCGTCCATGTTCACCCGGTACTGGACGACGTAACCGGTGATCGGCAGGCCGCCGGTGTCGGTCGGGGCGTTCCAGGAGAGGGCCACGTTCCCGCGCGATCCGACCCCCGTGACCGTCGTCGGGGCGGCGGAGAGACCCAGCGGCGTCACCGCGGCCGACTCGGTGCTCGGCAGCGAGTTGCCGACGGCGTTCCTCGCCGTCACCCGGAAGACGTACGGCAGGCCGTTGACGAGCCCCGTCACCGTCGCCGCCGTGGCGGACGACACCCCGTCGACGAACACCGTCCAGGCCGCGTCGGTCGTGCGCCGGTACTCGATCACGTAGTCGGTGATCGGCGAACCGTTGCTCGTGGCGGGCGCCGCCCAGGCGAGCGCCACGCTCCTGTCGGCGGAGGTGCCGATCACGGCCGTGGCCTGCGAGGGCACCGCCACGGCGGTCACCGTGTTCGACAGCGGCGAGGCCGCACCGGTGCCGACGAGGTTCTTCGCCGAGACCCGGAAGACGTAGCTCGCCCCCATCGTCAGCCCGATGACGTTGATGCTCGTGGCCGGGGACGGCGGGTGGTTGAACGTGGTCCACGCGGCGTCGGTCGTCCTCCGGTACTCGACGAGGTAGTCGCTGACCGGGGCGCCGCCGTTGTCCGTCGGCTCCGTCCAGACGAGATTCACGAAGGCGTTGCCCACGGTGGCCACGGGGGCCGACGGGGCCGAGGCCAGACCGCGGACGGTGATGTAGTTCGACTCCGCGGAGGCCTCTCCGGTCCCGAAGCTGCTCTTCGCCCTCACGCGGAACGCGTAGTTGGCCCCGTTGAGCAGGCCCGTCACCGTGGCCGTCGTGGCCGTCGTCACGCCTTCCTCGAACACCGTCCAGAACGAATCCTTGAGCCGCCGGTACTCGATCACGTAGTCGGTGATCGGCAGCCCGCCGTCCTTGGCCGGCTTGGTCCACGACAGCGTCGCCTGCTTGTCGCCACCCACGGCGATCACCGCCGTCGGCACGGCCGGCACGGTGACCGGCATGACCGACGGGCTCACGGCCGACACCGGTCCGGTGCCGGCGGGATTCACGGCGCTCACCCGGAACAGGTAGCGCGTGCCGTTGACGAGATTCGCCACCGTGGCGCCGAGCGCGCTCGACGCCGCCCGCGGATAGCGGAGCCACGGAGCGGTCGGCGAATCGACCTTGTACTCCACGAGGTAATTGGTGATCGCGCCACCGCCGTTGCTCGCCGGGGCGTTCCAGGTCAGATCGACCTTCGAATCACCCGGCGTCACCGTCGTGATCACCGGTGCCGTGGGGATCGTCATCGGCGTGATCGGGCCGGCCAGGGCCGTGGCCCCGAAGCCGACCGGGTTCACCGCGGCGACGCGGAAGTTGTAGCCGACGCCGTTGACGAGGCCCGTGACCACCATGTTCGTGGCGGTGGAGGCCGCGTGCGGGAAGCTCGTCCACACCGAGCCGGTCGTCGTGGCCCGATACTGCACGACGTAGTCGCTGATCGCCCCGCCGCCGTTGCTCGCCGGCGTCGACCAGGTGAGCCGCACCTGGCGGTCGCCGAAGGCCGCGACGAGATTGAGCGGCGCCGAGGCCGTGGTCATCGGCGTGAGCGGCCCGGCGGTGTTGCTCGGGGCGCTCGTGCCGGCGGCGTTCACCGCGCTCACGCGGAACAGGTACGACGAGCCGTTGACCAGGCCGGTGACGCTGATCGACGTGGCCGCCGACGGTGCGTGCGGGAACACCGTCCAGGCACCGCCGGAGGCCGGCTGGTACTCGACGACGTAGTCGGTGACCGGCACGCCGCCGTCGTACGCCGGGGCGGTCCACGTCAGGTCGACCTTGGCGTTGCCGCGGACGCCGGCGAGGTTGCTCGGGGCGGTGGCCACCGTCATCGGCATCACCGGCGACGTCGGCGCCGACCAGGCGCCGACCCCCTCGCCGACGTTGTAGGAGGTGATGGCCGCCACGCGGAAGCGGTAGCTCGTCCCGTTGGTGAGGCCGAGGATCGTGGCCCCCGTGGCCGCCGAGACGCCGTCGCTCACGACGTACCAGGTCGCGCCGTCGTCGACGCTCGCCTGAACGCGGTAGTCGCTGATCGCCGATCCGCCGTCGTCGGCGGGTGCCGTCCAGGCGAGCGTCACCTGGGCGTTGCCACCGGTGGCGGCGAGGCCCAGCGGAGCCGTCGCCGGCGCCACCGGCGTCACCGGCCCGGCGACGTTCGAGAAGCCCGAGTCACCCACGGCGTTGGTCGCCGCCACGCGGAACTCGTAGGCGGTGCCGTTGGCGAGCCCGGTGACCCGGACGCTCTGGCCCGTCACCGGCGCGGACGGCACGAACACCTGCCACGGACCACCGGGGAAGGTACGGTACTGGATGACGTGGTCGACGACGGTCGAGCCGCCGTTGAAGTTGTCGGTCCAGGTCAGGTCGACGATCGTGTTGCCGAGTTTCGCGACGAGCGCCGTCGGGGCGTCGGGCGTGGTCATCGGCACCACCACGAGCGACACGAGGCTCGCGAGCCCCGGCCCGTACTCCGTCACCGCCGCGACGCGGAAGACGTGCTCGACGCCGTTGGCCAACCCGGTCACGGTGATCGTCGTCGCCGTCGACGGGGCGTGGGGGAACGTCGTCCAGGTCGATCCGCCGTCGGTGCTGTACTGCACGAGGTAGTCGCTGATCGCCGAGCCACCCGTGGCGACCGGCGCCGTCCACGACAGGGTGGCGCTGGCGTTGCCGCCGTTGGCGACGAGGTTCGTCGGGGCCGCCGCGGGGGCCAGCGGCTTCACCGGCGACGACGGGTCGGACCACGCGCCGTCGTTGATGTCGAAACTACCGATGTTGACCGCGTTGCGACCCTGGACGCGGAACACGTAGGTCGTGCCGTTGGTGAGCCCGGTCACCGTGGCACCCGTCGCCGCCGACACGCCGTCGGCGAACATCGCCCAGGTGGTGCCGCCGTCGCTCGAGTACTGCACGAGGTAGTCGATCATCGGCGTGCCGCCGATCGACGCGGGGGGCTGCCAGGCGAGCGTCACCTGAGCGTCACCCCGCGTGGCCACGAGCGACAGCGGCTTCGACGGCACGTCCGCCAACGACACCTGGAACGACGTCGTGCCGTCGATCTTGTTGGGGAGCAGGGTGTTGTTGGCGAGATCGACGAGCAACCCGGTCACGCCCGCGGAAGCCTGCCGCGTGGCGGCCTCGATCGTGTAGGTCCCGAGCGGGAAGGTGCGGATCGACTCGAAGATCACCCGGTTGGAGTTCTGCAGGTAGCGGAACAGGTAATCGACGCCCGGCTGGAGGATCGTCCGCACGCCGTCCCCGACGTCCACCGTGAGCGTGAAGGCGGACGACACGACCGTCTTCTTGTCGATCCCCACCCCCTGGTCGTTGAGCTGGAGGACGAACTGGGTGATCCCCACGCCGTCGCCGCGCTCCAGGCGGATCGAGTCGGCGCTGGAATCCATGTCGATCGGCGACAGCAGGCTGCCGTCGACCGGGTCGATGATGGCGATCGTCGGCTGCACGACGTCGACGCGGTCGATGGCCCCGCGGTCCTTGAAGACGTTGGTGCCCAGACCGGGGGCGCCGGCGTAGGTGGGATCGTCGACGCGGAGCTGACCGAAGAGATCACGGTCGGGGGCCACGACGGGCGACTGCTGGATGCCCAGCGGGCTCTTCACCGCGACGTATTCGGGGCGATCCTGGAGCGTGTTGATCGAGCTGTCGATCGCCTCGGAACCGGCCACGAGGTAGAAGTTGCCCCCGGCGGCGTTCACGAACGGATTGCCGGAGAGGGAGATCGGCGAGCTTTCGTCGGCTCCGGAGACCTGCGTCCCCACCTGCCAGTAGGCCGAGGTGCCGATCACCGTCCGCTTGTTGCCGGCGGCGTCGAACCGCGACGAGCCGTCGACGACCACGCCGGTGGAGAGGTTGGCGAAGAGGTTGTTGAGGACGGTCGGCGCGGCGTTGTCACGGACCTCGATGCCGGTGCCGTTCGAGCTTCCCCCCCAGATCGTGTTGTTGACGATCCGGCCGAAGGGCACCGCCGCGTTGGGCGCGGCGGTCTGGCCACGATCGCCAGCGAAGAGGATGCCGGTACTCCCGGAATCGGCGATCACGTTGTTCATCGCCACGACGCCGGCGACGATCGCCGGATTGTTGAGCACGGCGAGATTCCGCACGGTGCCCGGGTTCGGGTTGAACGTCCCGGCGTCACGGGCGCCGGCCGTGATCGAGATGCCGTACGTGGCGGAGCTGGTGATCACGTTGTTGGCGATCACGAACTGCCCCTGCGGCCGGAGGTGGTTCTGGTCTCCGATCGTGCCGGTGTTCCCCACCGGCGGATCGACGGTGATCCGGAAGGCGTCGAGCGCGATGCCGCCGGCGGTGGCCGGATTCAGGGCCGGGGTGATGTTGAGCTGCGTCCTCCCCGCCTGGAAGAACCCGATCTGCGTGGTGGCCGAGAGCGTCACCCCTGCGGCACCCAGGTCGAGCCGCACGGTGCTCCAGTTGGCCATCGTGTTGCCGAGGGCGGCAAGCGTCGTCCAGGTGGTGCCCCCGTCGACGCTGATCGCCACGCCGCAGCCCGAGGGGAGGATCCTCTGCCCGCCGACGGTTGGCGTCGTGAAGGTGGGGGGCAGCGCCACGTACTCCTGCGCCGGCAGCGTGAGGTACTGGAACTCGAGCACGGCCTTCGTCTGACCGGCCAGGTTCACGCTCCAGGCGAGGAGGTTGTTGGTGACCGCCGTCGACGACGAGGAATCGAGGAACGCGAACGCGTCGCCGGCTGGGATCTCGATGCCGTAGGTCTGGAAGAGCGACTCCTCGATGGGGTTCGAGGGGAGGAAGCGCAGCCGGCCGTTGCCGCTCTTGCCGAGCGTCCCGCCGTTGGCGTCGACGACCTGCTCCTCGAGCACCCTGGCCGGGGCGGGCGGGATCGGCACCAGGCTGTCGTTGGTGTCGATCTGGGCGGCGATCGTGATCTCCTTGGCCGAGTCGTCGAGTTGCACGGCGTACTCGGTGCCACGGCGGATCTCGAGCTGGTATTCCCCCTGGAGCGACTGCTGCGGGTAGGTCTTGCCCACCGGCGTGGCGACGCTGAAGGTGTCGGTCTGGGCACCGACCGCCCCGGTCACCATCTCTCCGCGCTCCGCGAACCCGACGACGATGTCGTCGATGTTCCGCTCGTT
>CAZMOU010000042.1:13316-28075 GCA_964567835.1 uncultured Chitinophaga sp.
GTCGACGTAGAAGCCCTCGAAGGCGTTGTTGCGGCCGCGGTCGGAGCTGCCGAGGCTGCCGTAGCGGTTGCCGTTGGCCTTGATGTCGTTGAGCTTGCGGTTCGCGGTGTCGTAGAAGGAGAGCTGGTCACCGGCCCCCACGGTCACCGACGCGGAGAGGGTGACGGTGTTGCCGGCACCGATGCTCTGCACGGTCGGCTGGCCGGTGATGCCGGGGCCGGTGACGACCATCCCCGTGCGCAGGCCGGACACGCTCGCGAGCGTGACCGTGGCGCCAGTCGCGGGCACCGCGACGCTCTTGATCTCGTCGGCCGTCGTCCGCAGCGCCGCGGCGCTCATCATGCCGGCGGTGGCGAAGTCGAAGCGCAGCTGGATGTTCGACCGTCCGGCCCACTTCGCCAGATCGACGCGGGCCTGCCGCCACGACCCGGTGGAGTCGAACAGTTCCTGCACGGTCTGGTTGGCGGAGGTGCCCGCCGCCGACGACGCGGTGATGGTGTTGGGGAGTTCGGCATCGACGTCGTCGAGCGAGGACCGCCACGAGTTGTTCGTGGCGACGAGTTCCCAGGTGAGCCCGTTGTCGGCCGACACGAACACCCGCGCGCTGTCGCGCATCGTGTCGTTGTCCCGGTTCCCCTGGGCACCCTGCGTGTCGAGGAAGTAGTTGAAGTACAGCGTCGGCTTGTCGGTCCCGGTGTAGCCGGCGAGGCTGAAAGCGTTGGTGACGAGGCTCCCGTGGGCGCCGCCGGGGACGTTGTAGTTGCCGCCGATCGCCGCGTTGCTCGTCAACTCCTCCTGCCAGTAGAACGGGCCGGCACCGTGGACGCCGTACTGACCGTTGGTCCCGTTGGGATTGAACGTGTTGTAGGTGTTGTCGGCCGCCGCGTGCTCCTCGAGACCGAAGTACATGCTCGCGCCGCCATCGACTCGCTCGCGGCTGTTGTCCGGGGCCTCGTTGATGCCGTGACCGGCATCGGCGCCGCGGGCGGTCGTCGGATGCCAGAGGTTGATGTCGAGCGGCGAGAAGGCGACGCCCGTCGCCCCGGCGACCATGACGTTCGAGAGGACGCTCTCCGGCACGCCGTTGCCGTCGTTGTCGAAGATGTTCTCGACGAGCGACGCGGTCGCGCCACCGGCGTCGAGCCGGATGCACACCAGCCGCCCTGCGGTGGTGATCGCGAAGAAGGAGCCGGCGAAGCGCCCCCCCTCGAGGTTCTCCGGGCCCGCCGTCAGCCCCTGGAAGCCCCCCACCACGGCGGAGAAGTCGGCGATGAGCGTGGCGTCACCGGAGAACTTGCTCACCGAGTAGAACTGCCCGCCGGAACTGACGCCGTACAACTGCGACGCGTTGGAGCGGAATTGCAGGCCGGTGGTGCGGCCAGTGATGCCGGCACCGGTGATCTCCCCCTTGAGGCTGTAGGGGGTGTTGTCAGCTTGGGCGGCGTTGCCGTCGGCGCGGCCCCAGTAGAGGTACGAGCTGCCGCCGTCGCGGATCGAGGTGAAGACGTTCAGGTTGTACTCGTCGAAGGTGCGCTGGATCGCCATCGCGTCGACGGTGTCACTGTAGGACTTCCACCAATCGCCCGTTCCGGGCGGGTTCGCCGGGTTCGGGATGGCGTCGCCGACGCTCGTGACGTCGGCACCGGTGCCGGTGTCGGTCTCGCGGATGCGGGCCACGTTGGCGTCGTCCCGGCTCCCCGAGGCGAGGAACAGCCGGCCGTCGGTCCGCATGTCGATGTCGCCGATCGGCGTGCTGCCGGCGTATCCCTCGCGGATCGTCGTCACCACCCCGCCGGTCAGCGCGTTGGCGGTGTACACGCCGTCGCTCGTGGTCACGAAGAGGACGACGTCGGCGAGATTGAAGGCGCGGACGTTCGCCGAGAGTTGCTGCGCCGTGCCCACGTTGATCAGCGGCCCCTGCTTGGGCGCGACGGGAGCGCCGTTGGAGACGTGGCCGACCGACCCGATATGATCCTCGATCACCCGCTGCACCGAGTTCACCGGCTCGAGACGCACCAGCGCGTTGGTCGCCCCGCTGCGGAAGGTGGCGTCGAGCGCCGAGGGGAGGGTGGCGTTCGACATGATCGCCACGTAGTACTCGGTCGGATTGGCGGGGGTGGCCCCGGCCGGCAACTGCACCGTGCCGATGTAGGGATCGAGCTTGCCGATGCTGCCCCGCGACAGGTCATCGAAGTCGTTCCCCTGGCCCGGCGCCGGCTGGTCGGCGGCGACGTCGGAGTCGCGGCCCAGATAGATGAGCTTGCCGGCGGAGTCGAACACCGCCAGCGAGAGGTCGCCGCGGAAGCCGTCGGCGTAGTCGATGTCGAGCACCGTGGCCCAGGTCTTGCCGCCGCCGTTGACGCCGCCGATCGCCTGGATGCCGGCGTAATCGACCGAGAACTTGAACCACTTCACGTCGGCCGCGTCGGACACCGATCCGGCGAGGCTGATCGTGTTTTGGTCGCTCTGGAGCAGCTTGCCGATGTTCTGCGCCTCGAAGAAGCGGCGGTTGGTGCCGAGGTTCTCCTGGCCGGTCGTGCCGGCGAGCGGCGAGTTCCGCGGCAGCCCCTGCACGTCGATGCCGGTCGTCGCGTAGCGGATGTCGGCGTAGACCACCGTCGACCCGGGCACCTGATCACGCTGCTGGAGGCGGACGTTCAGTTCGTAGGAGCCGCTCGTCGCGCCCGAGTGGACGGCGTCCGGATCGGTGAGCGCGGTCTCGTAGGCCGAGAGCGTCGCCGTCGGGGCGACGTTCGGCTGGCTGCGGACGCGGATGAAATAGGTGTTCGCGTTGCCGGTCGTCCCGGGGAGGATGACCCGCATCGCGGCGTCGCGCGGATTGGTGGTGAAGTAGTCGTTGCCGCGGTAGCCGTCCTTCTGGAGCGGCAGGGCACCGTGGGCGCCGGTGGCGGTGTAGCCGAGCGTGCCGAGCGACAGCCTGGAGTGGGCGTAGTCGGCGATCAGCCGTGAGCCGGCCGCCGGCACGGAGCCGTTCCAGACGAGCGTGACGACGCCGGTGTCACGGTTGAGCGTGGCGGAGGTCACCCGCCGGGCGGGGTTGCCGACCGGCGAGAAGGTGAAGGCCCCGGCGCGGTCGACCGTGAACGTCTGCACGATCGTGTTGCCGAGATAGATCGACCCGGAGAGCGTCCCCGGGAGGACGTTGCCGTGGGCGAGCGCGTGGATCTGCGTGGCCCCGGCGGGGCCGCTCGTGACCGTCTCCTCGCTCTCGGTGGCGGTGTCGAATTGCCCGTCCACGGACCGGGCGAGGACGGTCCCCGCCGCGTCGAGCAGTTCCATCATCGTGTCGAGGGAGTTGGTCGTCTTGTCGATGTCGATCCACACCTCGCTCCCGGCGTAGCCGGTGAAGCTGTAGACGTCGACGTCGCCGGTGTCGTCGCTGGCGATCGCCCCGCGGACGGAGAATCCGTCGCGCCGGTTCTCGTCGCCCGCCTTGTTCTGCGACGACTCGGTGGAGGCCGCACCGGTGGCGAAGTTCGGCGCGAGCACGCCGATCACCTGGGCGACCGACGGGGTCGCGTTGACGTCCACCTTGTTGGTGAAGGGGAGTTCCGCCTCGCGGCCGACGGCGACGTTCGTGTCGTTGGACAGCGGGAGGAACTTGAGGCTCCGCCAGCTGCCGGTCACCGGGGCCGTGGCCGTGGCGTCGATCCACGCCCGCCCGTCGTTGTTGGTGTCGGTGACGGTCCGGCCGAGGGGGTCGAGGCTCGCGCCGACGGTGTCGTCGTAGAGGCTCGTGAGCACCACCGGGTATCCCGGCTGGCCGACGATCTGCACCGTGCCGCCGATGCGGTCGTCGATCTCCCCCGGCGTGCCGGTGGCGGTGAAGCCGGCGTTCGGTCCGTCGAGCTTCACCACGAGGCTGGCGTTGTACTGGCTCTGCAGCCGCAGGCTCGTCGCGGTGTGGAAGTTGTCGACGGTGATCTCGCTGGTCAGGACGTGGACGATGTCGGTGTCGTCCCACACGCCGTTGACCATGATCTGCTCACCCCGCACGACCACGCCGCTGACAGGCTGGGCGTAGCCGACGGTACCCGACTTCGGCAGGTAGTCGTCGGCGGAGGCGTAATTGACGGAGTAGCCCATGTCCTGCATGGCGCCGATCGTCAGCCGGGTGAGCGGGTTGATGCCGCTGTTCAGGTAGCCGGTGAGGAGCTCCGATTCGAACGTCGCCTCGTCCCAGTGGGCGTAGGCGGTGCCGCCACCGCCACCGGTCTCCATCGGGACGTACGTCGCCCTCGCGTCGAACGTCGAACGGTACTCCGCCAGGGCGTTCGCCCCGGTGTAGCGCCCGAGATTCGTGAGGCCGAGCATCCCGGTCACGCTCGTGAACCCGAGCGCGTGCCCGAGTTCGTGCGTCATGATCGTGACGAGCTGGCTGTTCGTGGCGTCGGCCATGTCGACGCCCACGTTCGCCCGGTAGGGCAGGAAGCGGTTCACGTCGGTGGCGCTGCGATAGGCGGTGGGACCGGCGTTGGCGAGCGTCCCGCCGGAGCCGTCGCTCGGGCTGCCGCCGAGCAGGCCCGCCTGGACGCTGACGAGGATGTCGTCGATGAGCGTGGTGCCATCACGAACGCTCGACAGGTCACCGGTGATCACCGTCTCCCAGCGGTCGGCCGCCGCCTGCATGGCTTCCCGCACCGCCTGCGTCACGCCGGGCCCGAACTCGAGATCGATGTCGAAGGCCCCCTTCTGCCGGTCGGAGGCGTAGTTGATCCTGTTGGAGATGGCGTTGTCGCGGAGGAGCGGGCCGGCGTTGTCGTCGTACTGCGTGAAGCGGCCGATCTCGCCGGTGGTCCGGCCGTAATCGGGGGTGTCGACGTCGGAGAAGGCGTTGGCGTTGATGCTGACGGTCGCCCCCGAGTTGTCACGGAAGTCGTTGCCGACGATCACGGGCACGGCGTCGCGCACGAACACCGTCGAGTCGTCGTTCGAGCCGCGGGCGTTGCGGTCGGTGGTCGACCTGCCGGAGGCGTTGAACTCGATCCGGCTGTTGGTGAGGCGGAGGTCGCCCTGCTGCACCTCGATCACGTCGAACCGGTCGAAGCCACCCTCGATCGCCGACTGGCCGCCGCCGTAGGCGATGTAGGCGCGGTCGATGCTCGCCTTCGAGCCGGCCTGGATGACGATGCCCGACCAGTCGCCGGCGTACCGGACGTCGGGGGCGTTGCCGTTGGTGTCGAAGGTGCCGCCGGCGCCGTAGCGGTTGTCGCCGAGGCTCGTGAAGATCACCCGCTGCTGGGCGGTGCCCTCCGCGATCAGCTGGGCGTTGCCGCGCTCGAGTTCGATCCGCGCCCCCTGGAGCTTGACCACCACGCCCTGGTCGATCACGAGCCTGCCGGTGGCGCGGGCCTCGGGGCTCCCGGTCGATTCATTGAGCAGGTAGCCTCCCGCACCGCCGGCCAGGACGAGGTTTTCCTGGATCACGTAGGTGATGTCGGTGCTCTTGAACCGGGCCGGGACGTCGAGTTTGTCGATGACGCTGCCGAACTCGGTGCGGATGCGGACGAAAAGGCCGTTGATCGTGTTGCCGAGGAGCCGGTTGCCGCGCACCTCCGGCCCGTACCGGCCGTTGGAATCCTCGAAGGCGTTCGGGTCGGCCGAGATCGCCGCACCGGCGGAGGCGAGGATGTCGTTGAAGGCCAGCGTCGGCCGCGTGCTCTCGACGTGGATCGGCGAGAAGGGCTGGAGCTGCGAGTCGGCCAGGACGTTGCCGCCGCCGTACTTGATGACCGACTGCGAGATGGAGTTGAGGAACACCCGCTTGGTGGCGGAGTCGGAGTCCTTGCGGAGCACGATCCCGCCCCACTGCCCACCCTGCACCGCCGGGCCGACGCCGTCGCTGTCGCCGCCGGTGGCGTCGTCATGGTAGGAGGTGAAGAGCACCTTGCGGTCGGGGGTGCCGAGGATCTGGATGGCCGCGCCGGCACGCGACACGAGTCCCGAGGAGCTGCCGACGTCGACGATCGCGGCACGAAGCTTCACCGCCGCCCCGGCGTCGACCATCACCGTCACCCCCTTGGGCACGTTGAACGTCGCACCGTCGGAGAGGGGGCTGCCGCCGAGCGTGGTGCCGACGAGGTAGGGCTTCTCGTCGGCCGTCGTGGCGTCGTTGCCGGTGTTCCCCGCGATGCGGATGATCTTGGTCGACGAAGTCACGGCCGAGATGGCCGCCGAGATCGTCCGGTAGGGTGAGGAGAGCGTGCCGAAGTTGAGCGCCGCGGCGGCGCTCGTCACGTTGGCCGCACGGGAGAGGAGGAAGGTGGTGGCGCTCGTGATCGCCTGCACCACGGTGTTGGGCAGGATGCCGGTGCCGACGACCAGGCGCCCCACGACGAGATCGGCGGTGCTCGCCACGGTCACCGCGGTCGACCCCGAGACGATCGAGGCGATCGTGTTGACGGCGGTCTTGTCCACCCAGATCGTCGCGGCCGACGAGGCGGTGTTGAACCAGAAGTCGAAGGCCCCCCCCGCCTTGCCGTCCCGGTCGCCGTCGAGCGCGGTGCCGGTGGTGTCGACGATCGTGTTGGCCACGTCCGACACCGGCGTGAAGTCGACGCGCAGGTCGTAGGCGCCGTCGGAGCGGCCGCCGTAGCCCGAGTCGGCGACCTCGGGATTGAATCCCGTGTTGCCGGTGGAGGTCACGGCCAGGTAGTAGGTGCCGGCGCCCAGCTCGAGGCCGAGGAACGAATCGCGGCCGTAGTAGTCGTCGTTGCGGGCCACGAGCGTCCGCACGCCGCCCGTCTCACGGTAGAGCGTGAGCACGGTGTCGAGCGAGCTCTTGGCCGTCTCTCCCTGCCGGGCGACGATCGTCTGTGCCGAGAAGCTGCCGGCGGTGTCGAGGGTGAACTTGTAGACGTCGATGTCCGAGCCGGTCTTGGGATAGAGGACGTTGAGGTGATCGATGTCGTAGGGGAGCGGGAGGATGTTCTCGCCGAGTTGCTGGGCGCCGGTCTCCCCGGCCCCCATCACCGACGGGATGTCGTAGGCGTGCCCCAGTCCGATGGCGTGGCCGAGTTCGTGCATCGCCACGGTGAACCAGTAGCCGCCGTACTCGCTCTTCCCCCAGTCGATCGTCGAGTTCATCACCGCGAGGCCGCCGCCGCAGATCCCCCCCACCGCGGTCGGCGGGATTCCGGGCGACACGGCGCGCACGTCGCCGGTGACGACGGTCAGCCCCAGGCTCGCCGTCTCCACGAAGCGGATCCCGGCGTGCATGCTGAAGAGGGTGAAGATCTCGCGGGTTCGCTGCTTCTGTTCCTCGGTGATGGCGTTGTAGAGCGGGTTCCCCTGCGGATCGACGCCGTAGTCCGACTTGAAGTTGTAGGGGAAGACCGTCATCCCGGTGGCGGGATCGACGTAGGAATCGGGCATGCCGTGCGACTCGATTCCCACGGGGATGTCGCGGTGACCGGGCTCGTCGGTGGTGCCGGGCTGGCTGGGGAAGAGCAGGTCGCCGGCCGGCGTGGGGATCGCGCCGCGCACGTCGATCGCCGCCGACACGGTCTGTCCGGCGAGACCGATCGCACCGAGGCCCGTCGCGGTGGCGAAGCTCGAGTTGTCGTCGGAGACGCCGACGGCGACAGTCGAGCCGATCGTGAGCTTGTAGCTGCCGCGCGTCGTGCCCCCCGAGGCGCCGGTGCCGCTCGCCGGGTCGTAGGACGCGTTGCCCGCACTCGACACACCGAGGTAGTAGGTGCCGGCGGCCGGAGCGGGGAACGCCAGGCTGGTCCCCGCGACGCTCCCCACCTGCGTGCCGGCGGCGTTGAAGAGACGGAGCTGGGGCGAGAAGCCCGTGCCGGGGACGATCCCGACGTTGATCGTGCCGGCCGCGGTGACGCTCACCCGGTAGAGGTCGACGTCGTTGACCCCCTCGGCACCGTCGCCGAGGAAGGAATCGGTCGCGTACGGATTGCCAGCGAAGAGCGAGCCGACGTTGACCGCCTTGGCGAGGAGATTGTTCTCGTCGGTGGAGTTGCCCACCTGGAGACGGTAGAGCTTGTCGGCGGCGAGCTTTCCCGGCTCGAACGTCAAGAGCGCCGTGCCGCTCACCGGGTCGTACGACACCCCTTGCGGCACCTGCACCACCACGTCGGAGCCGGTCGAGGGGTCGGTCTCGACGAGCCGGTAGTTGCGCGGATTCTGCGCCGAGGACTGGGTGAGGGGATCGTTGGCGTTGAAGTACACGACGACCTTGTCGATCGCCTGCGAGAGGGTGGGGCCGTCGGAGATCGAGATCGGTGCGGTCGCCGGCACGGCGCCGGCCCGCGTGAAGCTCACGACGGGAGTGAAGTTCGTGCCGCGGACGTTGATCCTCGTGGCGATGGGGAGCGTGGCCGAGGCGAGTTCCGTGCCGAACACCCCGGAGGACGAGAGCGCCGCACCGATCTCGCCGGCGAGGTCGGCCGAAGTCTTGCCGGCGAGCGTCACCTGGCGGCGTCCGGCGGTGAACCGGCCGTCGTTGTCGAACTCGAAGGCGATCCGGCCGCCACGGATGGCGACCTCGAGGAGGTCGCCGTCCCGGAACTGCCCCGGGTCGGAGGCGAAATTGATGATCTTGGGCCGGGTCACCGGCTGCGGCACGACGGCCACCACCTGGGCGCCGAGGTCGAGTCGGAAGCCGATCTGGAACGAGCCGCCGTCGCGGAAGCGCTCCGACGGCAGCCCGGCACCCTGCGACAGGGTGCGCAGGCCCCCCGGACCGGCACCGGTGATCGAGATCCGGTACTGATCGTCGGGCAGGGTCTCGGCGAAACGGACGTGGACGAGATTCTGGTTGGGGAAGTCGTCGACGGTCATGCTGCCGGGCGTGACGACGACGTCGTCGGCGTCGCCGAGCGTCCCGTTGACGGAACGGGTGACGGTGATCCCGGTCTGCAGGTACTGCGGATCGACCTTCGAACCCGGGCTGAACTTGATCGTGATCTGCTGCGGCGCCTCGCGCTGCACGGATCCGTCGGTGATGAACTCGCCGACGTTCGGGTAGGCCGAGATGAAGTCGAACGCCATCACCTGCCGGGCCTCGAGCTGCTCGAGATGCCGTCCGGCGTCGCCACGGTGCCACCGCCTCGCCGTCGCCCTCCGCAGTCCGCGGACGCGCCGCGACGAGAAGAGGTTTCGCACCGACGTCAACCAGCAGGACAGGAACATGGATTCCTCGCTCGGGACTTGTGGCGCTTTCCCTTGCAGGAGAGCGCCGGGCTTCATTTCAGGGCGGTGCCCGGGGGCGGGCGGAAGGGGGACGGCTGTACGTCTCGGTGGTCTGCTCGGGGCAGCGGGTCGGAAGTGGTACGTCGGGAGCGGGGCCGGCGAACGGCGTCCCCTGCCCCTACCGACCGGAGTCGGCTCGCGGGACGGGATGCCACACGCGGGCCGAACCGACCCGTTCTCTCGGGAATCGACAATTGATGAGTCGGCCTCTTCCCCCCCGGGGAAAGAAACCTTGTGGGCAGGGTAGCGTGGCTTTTCACGTGGGGCAACGTTTTGGCACGCCCACCTCTTTCGCCCGTGCGAGCAGCGTGGGAGACGCTCTTCACGGTCGATCCACCACCCGTCAACCGCTCCTCCGGGGGAGCGCCCCTTCGGGCTGATCGGTCGGCGGTGCGAAGCTGGAACGACCCGGCAAGCGGTCTCGTGCCGCGGGTCAGCCCCCAGAGCCCCCAGCTTTCCTGACAGGAACCGCGGGCACAACCCTACCGCCGCAGGACCGTCACGACCGATCCCATCCCGTAGTTCGGAGTTTCCACCGGAGACGGGAATGATGATGCGGACACAGGCGAAAGTGGTGAGGTGGATGGCCGCCCTGTCGCTGGCCTCGGCGGTTGTCCCCGCCGCCGGCCAGGACTGGCTGTCGGAGGAGGGCACCAGCCGGACGGTGGTCTCCGAATCGGGGGTCGAGATCGGTGATCCTCCCTCTCCCGAACGCTTCGCCGACGGAGGCGAGGAGATCGTCTCCGCCCCGAGCCCGCTCGCCGGTGCCGCCCCCTCGACCGGGACGGCGGTCGTCGAGGAGGAGGGGGCGTGGGGCTTCGGCGACATGACCGGCTGGGTGGCCGACGCCTGCCGGTATCCGCGGGATCAGGGCCCCTTCCAGCAGCCGGGGCTCCTCCAGGTGCTGCACGACGCGAAGTGCGCCACCTGGACCTTCCGGGGCGAAGCGCTCCTCCTGTGGCGGAACGCCCCGCAGGGTCTCCCCCTCTACTCCGACCTGAACGCCACCACACCGAACGGCTTCGGGGCCACCGCCTTCGACGCCGCCCAGATGGAGAGCACCCCGGCCGCGGGCCCGCGGTTCTCCATCTTCCGCACCGACGACTGCGGCAACGCCTGGGAATACACCTGGTTCAACGCGGCGAACTTCCGCTCCCAGGAGGCGACGCTCCCCACCGTCAACGGCTACGGCATGACGCCGCCGGGGATCTTCGGCAATCTCTACCAGCCGATCGACACCGTGACCTCCGACCTGAGCGCGTCGATCTGGAGCTTCGAGCTCAACCGCTGGTCGCGCTGGAGGCCGAACATCGCCCTCCTCCACGGCTACCGGATGCTCGGGTGGGGGGAGACGCTGTCTCTGGTCGACCACTACCAGCTCGACCCGGCGAACCCCGCCCCCGACTTCGGCCAGGACATCTTCGGGAGCCGGACCTACAACAGTCTTTACGGCTACCAGATCGGCACCGACATCCGCCTCTGGGACCGCGGCGGCTGGATCCGCATCGACAGCATCCTCAAGGGCGGTGCCTACTACAACAACGCCGTCCAGTCCTCCTCGTACACCTACCAGACCGGCCCCGACACGTTCGAGACGGCCGCGGTGCGGGCCGCGGGGGGAGCCGCCTCCTTCGTCGGGGAGGTGGGGCTCACCGGCACGATCCCCCTCGGACAGAACGTCGCCCTCCGGGTCGGATACCTGGGCTTGTGGCTCCAGGGGCTCGCCCAGCCGACGAACCAGATCCGCGGCCAGACGATCACCGCCGGCGGGATCGGCACCCCGACGGCAGCGACCCTCAACACGGTCGGCAGCACCGTCGTCCAGGGCGTCACGCTCGGCCTCGAGGGGAGATGGTGATGCCGTCTCCCCGAGGAGCACGCCCCGCACAGCCCTCCCGCCCCCCGGCGGGAGCCGGCGTTTACGGACCCTCCCGCCGCGATCGGGCCCCCGTCGGCCCGGCGGCCGCTCCCCGCTCCGCGCAGCCGCCCCGCCCCCCCGGTCGCTCCGCCCTTTCCAAGTCGCCGGAAACCCCGACAATCGGGAGGACGGGGCGTGGGGAGCGGGCACTTCGGGAAAAAATCCGTACCCGGCTGCGAACTTTTTCCGATGAGACCCGTTCTAGTGGAGACGGGGCACGTGGAGGACCAGAGCTACGCCTGACCGACAGGCAGGCGCGGGAGGAGCAGGAAACGGCTGGCTGCACATGCGGTCGGCATCGGTCGCCGGGAACGACCGTGCCGACGGATCGGTCCGCTCACGCGGGGCGATCCGGACCACCGCCGGGATTCGCAGTCACCGTCGCGATGGGGATCGCCCCACACTGCACCTGCGTCGACGAGCGTTCTGGCCCCCTGTTCCGTATCTCCTCGAACCGTTTCCGGTTTCGATCCCTGACTCCATCCCTGGTCCACGGTCCCCGGTTCCCCCGCCCGTCCGGCGCCATCGCGCGTCGCGCGGGTCGAGCGTCCCCCGATCGAGACGAGCCCGCAGCAGTTTCCCACGAAGGACAAGTGCCATGAGTTTCGGCAGCTTCTTCAACCGGTTCTCCCGCTTCCGCCCCGTCGAGGGTGGCGAAGGCTCGCGCTCCCAGGGAAGCGGCGCGAAGGGATCCACGGCCAGGAAGGCCCGGCGGAAGACCCTGCGGAGCGCCGACATCGGCGCCGCGGTCGAATCGCTCGAGGACCGCCGTCTGCTGGCGTTCCAGTACGTCGGCTTCACCCACTCGAACGTGCCGACGACCCCCTCGTCGCCGCAGGCCTACCAGTACAACTTCGAGATCTTCAACGATCCGACGAATCCGAACGACAGCGCCACGATGTACATGCGCAACATGAACATCACCGGCCAACTGCAGTTCGACTATGGCACCACGTTCAGCTCGCTGACGGCGCTCGGCTCGGGGCTCACCGGCAGCCCGTCGAGCCTCACGCCCCCCTTCGTCACCGGCTGGAACTGGGGGACGCGGAATCCCAACACCGAGAACCCGAACGCCGCCTACAACATCGTCGGCCCGGTGTCGCTCGTGAACGCCTGGAGCATCGACACCAACTGGAACACCCGCGACACCCAGACCGAGAACTTCATCCTCTCCAAGGTGCGCGTCTTCGCGGCGGCGGGGACGGTGAACCCGACGTTCGTCCTCCACGTCGGCGACAAGATGCCCCTGGCGCTCGAGGTCGACTTCAGCCAGGCGGTCGGCACCTCCACGATCATCATCCGCTCCGACACCGCGGAGTTGTACCCCGAGTCCCGCGCCAACATCGGCCTGCCCCACGGGGCCGGCTACGACTTCCGGGCCTCGGAGATCTACGTCCGGGCGGCGATCGACCCGAAGTCCGGCAGCAGCAACAACTACGCCGCCGAGAGCCTGATCCAGATCGAGAACGCCGTGACCGGCGGGCTCACCGCCCGCATCAAGGACGGCGACTTCAAGCTCCTCGCCGGGGCGAGCATCAGCGGCACGACCGACATCCGGCTCGGTGCCGGCATCCCGCCGAGCGCGTTCTCCCCTTACTCGCAGTACGGCTACGGCGGCAACGGCGGCGACATCCTCATCGACGGCGTCATCCAGAACGCCGGCTACGTCAACCTCCAGGTCAACTCGGTCGATCCGCGGAACATCCTCACCGGCCCCTCCGGCCTCATCAG
Organism: uncultured Chitinophaga sp.; assembly: GCA_964567835.1. GTDB lineage: Bacteria > Planctomycetota > Planctomycetia > Pirellulales > UBA1268 > QWOP01. The sequence continues at coordinate 26,197 of CAZMOU010000042.1, forward strand.
CGGCGGGGCGAGCATCACGCTCAACAACGCCGGGGCCGACGGCGGCACGATCGACGTCCGCACCGCCGACTTCGCCCAGCACAACATCTTCGCCGGCACGAACGTCGGCGACGCGGCCGACATCGCCATCAACGTCAACCAGGTGCGCGGCAACCTGACGATCAACGCCCTGCCGGCGTCGCAGGCCACGATCAACCTCACGGCGAGCGAGGCCGGCCGTCAGGTGATCACCAACTCCAACTTCGACACCATCGGCGGCCTGACGCTCACCGCCAGCACGCTGAACATCAACCGCCCGCTCTCCACGGAGCGCGGCGACATCACCCTCACCGGCGACTCGGTGACGATCGGGAGCAACGTCTCGGCCGGCACGACCGGCATCGGCGACCTGAACGTCGTCGCCACCGCGGGCAACATCGCCGTGACGAGCGCCGCGGTCGTGAAGGCCACCGGCGACTCGATCAACCTCACCGCCTCCGGCAGCATCGTCAGCCAGGCCCGCCTCGAGGCCACGAACCTCAAGCTCACCGCCGGCGGGGCGATCGACACGCTGACGCGGACCGAGACCGTCACGGCGAAGGCCGGGGGAGCGATCCGCCTCTCCGACGACGACGCCATCAAGCTCACGCAGGTCAGCACGACCGGCAACGGCACGATCACCGTCGACGCCAAGGGGCTCCTCGACGCGGTGAGCGTCGCCACCGGCGGCACGGGCGACATCGTCCTCACGACCACGTCCGCGGGGCTCGTCGCCAAGGACCTGAAGACGACCAACGGCACGATCCGGCTCCGCGCCCTCGACGGCGACATCACCGCCGTGGGCGACGTCTTCGTCAACGACGCGAACCCCGCCAATCCGACGCAGGACTTCGTCCTCACGGCGGACAAGGGGAACGTGATCATGAGCCCCGACGCCACCTTCACCGTGGCCGATCAGCTCTCCTTCAACGCCCCCATCGGCCGCGTCCTCACCCCCGGCAAGATCACCGGCGTGACGGTGACCAACCCCGGCGCCGGATACGCCACGCCGCCGGCGGTGTCGTTCCAGTCCGGCTCCGGCGCCGTGGTCGCGCCGACGGTCGGCGACCGGAAGGTGACCTTCGTCAAGGTCTTGAACGGCGGCAGCGGATACGTCACCGCCCCCACGGTCGTCTTCGCCAACGGCGGCACCGGCGGCAGCGGCGCCGTGGCCACGGCCCAGGTCGTCGGCGGCGTGGTCACCGGGATCACCATCACCAACGGCGGCACCGGCTACACGAGCGCCCCGACGGTCTCGTTCGTGGGGGGCGGCGGCGCCGGGGCCGAGGCGGTGGCCTCGATCAACGGCCTCACGGCGCTCTCCGTCACCAACGGTGGATCGGGCTACCAGGTGCCCCCGACCGTGGTCATCTCCTCGGGAGACGGCGCCTCGACCGGCGCCGTCACCGTCGATTCCACCGGCGCCATCACCGGGATCAACGTCGCCCAGGGGGGCACGGCCTACACCGCCGCCCCGAACGTGGTGATCGTCGACTCGAGCGGCTCGGGCTACGGTGCCGTGGCCCATGCCGAACTCACCGGCGGCGTCACCAACGGCGTGGCGGTCGCCGGCGGTTCGAACTACACCGGTGCCGCCACGGCGACCGTGTCGGCCCCCGGCACCCCGGGCGGCAAGCAGGCCACCGGCATCCCGCTCCTCGGCGTCACCACCGCCTCGCTCACCGGCTTCTCCGTGGCCGGCACGAGCTACGCCGTGGGCGACCTGCTCACGGTGGTCGCCGGCAGCGGTGCGCAGCTGCGGGTCACCGCCTCCGGCGGCGCCGTGACGGCGGCGAGCGTCACCATGGGCGGGAGCAACTACTCCGTCAACGACATCCTCTACCTCAACGACCCGGCTCTC
>CAZMOU010000043.1:0-27738 GCA_964567835.1 uncultured Chitinophaga sp.
CGGTGACGGGGATCGAAGAAAGCCCCGGCCGGCCCGTGGCTTGTTTTTGCAAGGAGCGCGCCGGGGCCCGGTCTCCGGCCATCCCTCCGTGACCGGGGTGTGGCCGCTGTCGCCGTGGTTCCCCCCACACGAAGGGGGGTAGGCCCTTCGTCGCGACCCGATCCCCCGGCATGTCTCCCCCATCCCTTTTTCCTCCGCAGTCCCGAGGTTCACGTGCGTCCGTCACGCATCAACCTGTTCACCGTGGTGCTTCTGATCGTCGGCGTCCTCCTCGTCGGGGTGGGGGCGTACGCGGGGCGCGCGTTCCTGCAGCGACGCGAGGCGCGCCTTCTCGGGGAAGCCGTCGACGCGCGGGTCGCGGAGGGCGACACCCGGGGCGCGGTCGAGGCCCTCGAGCGGTATCTGTCGCTCCGACCGGGCGACAACCGGCGCCTCGGGCAGTTGGCCCGGATCCTCGTGCAGCGCGTCACCGCGGGCGAAGCCGACGATCGCGAGAAGGCCTTGACCCGGGACGCGCTGCGGGCGTCGGTGGCGCGGATGCCCGACGAACTCGACCTCCGCGAATCGTGGGCGAAGTTCCTCATCGGCGGCGGCGACAAGGAGGCCGCGCTCACCCACCTCGACTACCTGCGCGGCAAGCTCACCGCGGACGGCGACGATCCGGAGGCGTTCGTGCGGGTGAGGCTCATGCTCGCCCAGACCGCGATCACGATCGGCGACGGGGTGACCGCCGAGGACGCGCTCCGTGAGCTGGTCGCCGCCGCGGGACGCGTGCCGGTGCCGCGCGAGGCCTTCGTGCTCCTGACGCTCGTCGTTTCCGAGGGGCGGCGCGAGCCCAAGGCGGCCGAGGACGTCCTGGAGAAGATGGTGTCCGTCATGCCCGACGACGCGGAGGCCTGGCGCTTCGTCGGCTCCTGGAAGCAGCGGTACGGTCGATCGGACGAGGCGGCGCAGGCCGCCGCGCGGGCGCGGGCGCTCGCCCCTGACGACCCCGGCGTCCTCCTCCTCGACGCCACGCTCGCCCTCGCCCGCGGCGACGTTCCCCGGGCCGCCGAAATCCTCGAAGGTCCCCTGGCGGACGCGCCGCCGTCGGTCGACCTGGCCGTGGCGCGGGCCGATCTGGCCATCGCCAGGAACGACGTCGCGGGCGCGATCGCCATTCTCCGCCGGGCGATCGAGGAGTTCCCCTCCGACCGCAGGCTCCTCCAGCAGCTCGTGACGCTGGCCGCCGACGGCGGACGGCTCGACGACCTCCGTGAGTACCTGCCCGCCGCCAAGGCGGCCCTCGGGGCCGAGGCGTCGGCGGTGTGCTACTCCGAGGCGGTCCTGGCGATGGCGGAGCAGCGCTGGGTGGCCGCCCTGCGTTCCTGGGAGAAGGTGCGCGGCCAGGTCTCCGCCGACGCCGCGATCGCGCGGCGGATCGATCTGGCGATGGCCCGTTGCCACGCGGCCCTCGGCCAGACCGACCTGGCCACCGAGGCGCGTCGCCGCGCCACCGGGGACGCGCCGCGCTCCCTCACGGCGCTCCTCCTCGAGGCGGAGAGTCTGGAGCAGTCGGGCCGTGCCTCCGAGGCGCTCGCGCTGGTGGCCCGTGTCGCAGCGACGATGGCCCCCGACGATTTCGCCTCCACGCCCGCCGTCTGGCAACCGCTCCTCCGCCTCCGCATCGCCGACACGGTGAGACGTCCGCCGCAGGAACGCGACTGGTCGACCGTCGACGGCCTGCTCGACACCCTGGCCGCGTCGGGCAAGATGCCGGCTCCGGTGCTCGAGCCGTTCCAGTGGCTCGTCCTCGAGGCGAAGGGGGAGGGCGAGAAGGCGGTCGTCGCGGCGCGCGAAGCCGTGGCGTCGCGGCCCGACGATCCCGCCACCGCCGCCCGATTGCTCCATCTCCTCGGGGCCACAGGGCACGAGGAGGAGGCCTTCGGCCAGTTGGCTTCCTATCCCGAGGCGGTGCGACACTCCGCGGAGGTGCTGGCCACGGTGCTCAGCATCGCCGCCGGGCTCGGCCGGGAGCGGGCCGACGTCTGGGTGGCGGAGGTGGAGAAGGCGATCGACTCGCTGCCCGAGCCGGAGGCGCTGGCGGTGCGCCGGCGCTGGATGGCGTTCGAGGCCCGGCGCGGCCGGCCCTCCGCCGCGGAGCGGATCGGTGCCGGCATCGTGGCGAGCGTCCCCGACGACCTCCCCGTGCGCCAGGTGCTCCTCGATCTGGCCTGGGAGCGTGCCGACGGCGACGCGGTCGCGGCGCAGTCCGCGGCCATCGTCGATCTCGCCGGCGGAGAGAACGCGGTCGGCCGTGTGGCCCGCGCGGCGGCACTCCTCCAGGAGGCGCTCGACGACGCGGGCACGCCGGAAACCGACACGGACGGGTACCGCGCGAAGCTCGACGAGGTCGTGACGTTGCTCGACGCCGCCGAGAAGGAGCGGCCGACGTGGCCCGACATCGAGCGGCAGCGGGCCGCGCTCGCCGCGGTGAAGGGTGATCGCTCGGCGGCGATCGGGCATCTGCGCCGTGCCATCGCCGCGGGCGAGGAGATACCCTGGGCCAAGCGGCGCCTCGTCGCCATGCTCGTGGCGGCCGGTCGCTACGACGAGGCGATCCCGGTGATCGGCGAGTTGGGGGAGCAGGGCGGACCGGCGGTCGAATGCCTCCTCGCCGACGTCGCCGAGGCGTCCGGGGACGTCGCCGGCGCGCTGAAGATCGCCGCCGCGGCCATCCCCGCGGACTGCATGGACGCCGGGCAGCTGTCGTGGTACGCCCGTCTTCTCGCCCGGTCCGGCAGGGTCGCCGAGGCGGAGGAGGTCTGCCGCCGGGCGATCGCCGCCGCCCCCGGGCGGGCCGGTCCCCGCACGACGCTCGTCGGCATCCAGGCGGCCGCGGGGGAACGTGCGTCCGCGGAGGAGACGGCACGCGAGGCGCTCGCGACGCTCCAGGGCCGGGTGCGGACGCGGTTCGAGACCGAGGCCGCCCTCATCCTGGGGAACGGTGACGAGGTGGAACGCCGGCTGCGCGAGGCCGTCGCGGCGGCACCGAAGGACCCCGGCGCGGCCCTCCGGCTGGCGGAACACCTGCTGGCGGCGGGACGGACGCGCGAGGGGCGCGAGATCCTCGAGACCGTGGCGGGGATGCCCCCCGAGGAGGGCGCCACCGCGGTGAACGCCGCCCGCCGCCGGCTCGCGGTCTTCCTCGGTTCGGGACCGAACCAGGCCGACCTGTCGAGGGCGCTGCGAATCCTCGCCCGGAACGGCACCGGCGAGGCCGATCCGACCGGCGAGGACCTGGCGCTCGCCGCGGCCATCCTCGTGGGTCGTCCCGACCCGGCGAGTTGGCGCCGGGGGCTCGCGCAGCTCGAGTCGCTCGAGGCGATCCGTCCGCTGTCGGTCGAGGAGCGCGTGACCCGGGCACGGACGCGCGCCCGACTCGGTGCCCGGCAGCGGATCGCCGCGCGGGAGGAGCTCAAGGGCATCGCCGAGTCGGCGGACGGGAGCGTGGGCGTGTTGGCGATGCTCGTCGAGGCCTGGCTCGACGACGATCCGGAGGAGGCGGGACGCTGGCTCGCGCGGCTCCAGTCGGTGGCCCCGAACGCGCCCGGCACCCACCTGCTCGGGGTCCGCGTGGCGCGCGCCCTCGGTGACGAAGAGGCCGCGGCGCGGGCGGCGGCCCGGATCGTGCCCGACCTGCCCGTCACGGCGGCGTCGGCGGCGACGCTGGCCAAGGCGGCCGAGATCGTCGAGCAGGCGGGCTTCCCCGAGCACGCCGAGCCGGTGTTCCGGCAGATGGCCACGCTCTCGGACGACGGGCGGCTGCGCTGGGCACGGTTCCTCGGCAGGCGGAGGCGGACGTCGGAGGCGCTCGACGAGATCGAGGCGCTGCGCGGCGTGGCGTCCCCCGCCGCGATCCTCGACGCGCTGGTCAGCGTCTGCACCGATGCCGACGCCGACGGGGTCGCCGAGACGCGCCCGCGCGTCGAGCGACTCGTCGAGACGATCCTGCGCGAGAACGCGGATTCGCCCGGGCTGACCCTCAAGGTGGCCGGATTGGCCCACGTGAGCGGTCGATCCGCGGAGGCGATCGCCGCTTACCGCGAACTGCTCGCCGGCGACACGCTCGCGCCGATCGAGCGGGCGATCGCCTCGGGGAATCTGGCGCTCGAATTGGCCCGTCCGGAGACGGCGGCGGAGGCGGAGAAGCTCGTCGAGAAGTCGATCGAGGAACTCGGTCCGATTCCCCCCCTCCTCGACACGCGCGCCGTGGTGCGGCTGGCCAAGGGACAGCTCCAAAGCGCGCTGGAATCGATGAACGACGCGGTCCTCGAGCCCAACCCGGTGCGCTTTCTCCACCTGGCCGCGATCCTGGCCAAGCAGGGGGATCTCGAGGCCGCCGGGGAGGCACTCCGCAAGGCGGTCGAGTTGGGGCTCGACGACCGCCGTCTGTCGGCGATCGACGCCGAACACCGCTCGACGGTCGAGGAGGCGCTGCGCGGCGGGGCCTGAACACGGGTCAGTCGGACACCGGCACGACGGTGCCGGAGCGCATGAACACGAGCGTGCAGGAGACCCGCCCCGGCGCGAGTCGATGGATCGCCCCCACCGCGTCGCGGTAGGCGCGCAGCTGCGGGGAATAGAAGGCGGTTTTCTCCGCGAGGATCCGCGGGTGGTCGGTCGCGCTCCCCATGCCGTCGAACTTGAAGTCGATCACCTCGGCGGCCACCACGCGCCCGTCACGCCGCCAGAGGACGAGCCGGTCGATGACGCCGAGCACCAGTTCGCCCCGGTCGTCGATGGCGAAAGACTGCTCACGGGCGAGCGTCGGCTCCGCGGGGCCGGCGGGGAGCCCCGGAGCCACGAACCGCTCCGGGAGAAGGGGCGCCGGCTCGGCGAGGAGGTGGGCGACGGCCGGGGCGGTGCACATCGCGCGGAAGTCGTGCAGCAGGGTGTCGACCTGTCCGGCGAGGCGCGGTTCGCGCGCCGCGAGGGCCCGGAGCACCGCGTCGTCGGGGTGGCGCGCTGGCCAGCCGTAGCGTTCCACCCAGGCGTGGAGCAGCGTGCCCAGGCTCCGTGCCGCCTGGGAGCCGGGATCGAGGAGCGTGGCCGCGTCGATCAGGCGGCCTCCTTCGGCGGAGGAGGGGGTCCGCGTCGGGCGGGCGCGCCTGCGGCGGCCCTCGGGAGGCCTCCGCAGGGTGATCGGCGGCGCCGCGACCGCGGGCACCGGAAGGGGCGCCGGGGACGGCGCGGGGACATCGGGCAGGGCGTCGGCGTCGGGATCGGTGCGATGGCCGTGGGACCAGAGCACGCCGTCGGCAGGTGCCTCCGTCCCGTCGGGGAGGGTGGCGCGGAGGACGCCTGAGAGCGTGCGCGGCACGCTGCGCTCGCGCTCGGATGCGGGGAGGACGAGGATCTCGAGCGCCCTCGAGGCGCGGGTCAGGCCGACGTAGAGCGTGGCGATCGCCTCGCGCACCACGGGGTCGTTCGCCCGGCGGCAGCAGGCCTGCCAGTCGGCGGGGAGCAGGGGCAGTGCCTCCTTGGGGAGGTGGACGAGCACGCGTCGGATCGGGGCGAGCACGCTCTCCCGATCGACCACCAGTCGCGGGGGGCGGGCCACGATCCGCCTGTCGAGGTCGGTGAGCACCACGACGTCGAACTCGAGCCCCTTCGCCTTGTGGATCGTCATCACGCGGATCGGCGAGGGCACCGGATCGGCCACCGCGACGCGGCGGCAATGGGCGACGAAGGGCCCGGTGCGCACGAGTCCGCCGGCGGTCTCGCCCCCTTCGAGATCCCAGGTGTGTGCCGCGGCGAGGAGCTGCTCGAGGCGGCGGCGGTCCCGGGGCGAGCCGGCGGCGGCCACCACCGTCGTCCACGCGCCGACGATCGGGCCGTATCCGTCGTCGACGAGCCGGCGCCGCAGGCGGTCGATCGCCGCGAGGCAGGAGGGGGGGCACTCCCCGGCCCGTGCCCCGGCGGCGTCGAGGCCGAGCTCGGCCGCGAGGACCGACGTGCCGACGTGGAAGCGCGCGGTCGAATCGCCGGGATGGTCGACGAGGTGGAGCGCTGCGAGGACGAGCTCGACGGCGGGGGAGTCGTCGAGCGGCTGGCCCCCCTCCGCGCTCGCCACGATGCCCAATCCCTTGAGGCTGGCGATGACGCGCTCCGCCGCGGCGTTGGTGCGCACGAGCACGCCGACGGTGAGGCCGGGATTGGCGCGTGACAGGGCGGCGGCCCGGCCGGCGGCGGCGGAGAGCAGCACCACGGTCCCCTTCTCACCCTCGGCGATCCCCCGGCAGGTGCGCAGGCGCACCCAGCCGGGGAGGTCGGCCCGGGCCGGTGCCGCCACGTGCGGAGGAAACGAGGCGGCGGCCTCGGCGGCGATGTCGCCATGGTCCTCGAGCGGCTCCGCTCCGCCGATCCGGGAGAAGATCCGGTTGACCGCCTCGAGCACCGCCGGGCTCGAGCGCCAGCTCCGTGCCAGATCGTGGGCCACCAGCGGCCGCGAGCCGCGCTCGAAGAAGCCCTCGAGCGCGTCGAGGAGCTCGGCGGCGCCGCCGCGCCATCCGTAGATCGCCTGCTTGCGGTCGCCCACGGCGAAGAACGAACCCGAGGCCGTGACGGCGTGCTCGGCGAGGCGTTCGAGCACGCGCCACTGTCCCGGGGAGGTGTCCTGGAACTCGTCGAGGAGCAGATGGCGGGCGAAACGGATCCCGCGCCACCGGGCGGCGTCGAGCGTGCCATCCCCGGCCGCGGTGCCCACCAGCCGCGTGACGTCGTCGAACGAGACGATTCCCTCGCTCGCCGCCAGACGGTCGGCGCTGGCGGCGACCCGATCGAGGAGGTCGCGGATCGCCCGCGTCTGGTCGGCGGCGCGCGAGAGGATGAAGAAGCGGGCCAGCGCCGTGAGCGTCTCGAGCGCCGCGGCGACGGGCGGCTCGATCTCCTTCCCGTGGAAGCGTGTCTCGCCCGCGAGCAGCTTCGGGATCATCCCCTTCGAGACGAGCGCCGACCAATCCTGGCGTTCGAGCGCGTCGAGCGCCGCGTCCCGTGCGGCGGCGAAACGTTTGTCGGCGAAGGTGAAGGTCTCGAGCGCCTCCCGCGCCACCGCGACCGCTTCCACCGTCGGGGGCTTCGGCCTCCGCAGCCAGTCCCACGCCCCCGGCTCGGCTTCACGGTGGATGGCGGCGAGGTCGTTGACGATCCCCCCGATCGCCTCCTCCAGGCCGCTGGTCGTCGCCCCGCCGGAGACCTGCACCATGAGCGTGGCGAGCAGCGCGGACGGGTCGCCGGCGCCCCGCACGCCGCGCGTCGCGTCCTGGAGGGTGCGATGGATGGCCCGACGGCGCCGGAGATCGAGATCGGCCTCGGTGCCGATCCGCCACCCGGGCGGCAGGCCGATCTCGAACCGCGCGGCATCGGCACAGGTGACGAAGAAGGCGTCGAGCGTGCTCACCGCGAGGCGGTCGATCGACCGCGTCACGCGCACGAGCAGGTCGCGGAAGAACGCGGCATCGGCTCCCGGGTGACCGATCGCCGCCGCGAGGTTGGCCGCCGCGGTCGTCTCCCCCGGCGTCGCCGCCACGGCCAGCCGCTCGAGGACGCGGTCGAGGATCTCGCCGGCCGCTTTCCGCGCGAAGGTGGCCGCGAACACGTCGTCGACCGCCGCCCCGTCGGCGAGGAGCCCGACCAGACGCGTGGACAGCGCGTGCGTCTTGCCCGTGCCCGCGCTCGCGCGGACGACCACGAACGGCTCGAAGCCCGGCGGATGGCTCTCCTCCGCGGTGCGGCCCGTGCGGGTGGACGTCATGCCTCCCCCTCCTCGTCGTCGCGGATGGCGCGGGTCTGGCAGATCCCGTCGTATTCCGGGAAGCCCCCGGGATCGTCGGCCGGCGGCCAGAAGACCCCCTCGCGGATCTGGCGCACGACGGCGGCGGCGGCTTCGTCGGCGGACGCGTAGTCCTCCCCGGTCCAGGGGGCGTCCTCGACGCGGATCTCCTCGATGCGGGCCGGGATGTTGAAGTAGCCCACCCCCACGCGTCCGGCCTCCGGCCCGTCGACCGCCGGCAGGCCGGGCACCTCGGCGAGGAGATGACGGTAGAGCGGCAGCTGGAGGTCGATCCAGCCCGAGGCGTCACGATGGGTCTGCTCGGGGGTGCGGCCGCGCTGCGAGGTCTTGTAGTCGAGGACCTGCCACGCGCCCTCGCCGGGATGATGGTCGATGCGGTCGACGCGCCCCACCAGGGTGACCGCCTCGCCATCGACCACGAACGCCCTCGACTCGATCGATCGCTCCGTGGAGTGGATGCGCCATCCGCGCGCGGTGCGGTGGGCCTGCACGCGCGCGAACTCCCGGAGCCGTCGCCGCGCCAGTTCCGCCTGCACCGCGACCGCCGGCACGGCGCACGTGCCGTAACGCTCCGCCACGAGCCGGTCGAGGATGGCCGACAACCCGTCGGCGAGGCGGTCGCCATCCGTGCACCCGGCGAGCTCCGCGTCATGGGCGAAGCGATCGAGGCACTCGTGGACGAGCGTGCCGAAGGCCGGGGCGCCGAGTTCGACGACGTCGTCGTCGGCGGCGGACAGACGCATGCGGTGGCGCAGCCAGTAGCGGTAGGGGCAGGCGAGGTAGTCCCGGAACTCGGTGACCCGCATCGGCGGGTGCGCGCCCGAGGCGACCGTCGTGGGTTCCGGGATCACCAGGCGCGACGGGGCGACCCGCGGCGCGGCGGCGGCGACCGTCGCCGGGCGTCCGGCGAACCAGCGGCGCGCCGCCACCACCACCTCGGCGGGATCGCGCCGGAAGAGCAACCGGCTGGGCACGGCGGGCGATCCGTCGGTCCGCTTCCTGGGCACGACCACGAGGAGGTCCTCGCGGGAGGCGGCCACCGCCAGCATCCAGGCGTCGCGGGCGGCGGTGCGCGAGGCGTTGTCGAGGCCGAGCGCCTGTCGCAGCGGTTCCGGGAGGAGCGGATCGCGCCCGGCGTTGCCGGGCAGGCTCCCCTCCGTGCAACCGGTGATCGCCAGCGCCGGGCTGTCGTCGAGCGCGACCTCCAGCCAGCCGACCAGATCGATCGCCTCCGGGCCGGAGGGGGGGGGCAGCGCGGTGCGTCCCCAGGAGTCGAGGAGGAGCCTGGCGAAGGCGTCCGACCCGGCCGCCGCCACCAGCCGGTCGGGCACCGTCTCCGCCTCGGCGAGCACCTCGCCGAAGGCGGCGAGCGATCTGGCGAGGACGCGCGTGGCCTCGTCGTCACGGTCGATCGACAGTCCGGCCACGGCCTCCCCCCACACCTGCCGCACCGCCCGCACCAGCGCCGGGGCGAGCGACGGTGGCGCTGGCTCACCGACCCCCGCGGCCGCCGCGACCCTCCGTGGCCGCGGTGCCGCGTCGGCCGGGGCGCGGCGCCGGGTGGCACGCGGTCCCCGTCCGCGCGGCCGCTCCGGCTCCACCGGCCTGGCGACGTCGATCGCGGCCGCGGCCGTGCGCAGCGGCGCCAGCCAGGCGTCGACGGCGTCGAGGACCCGGAGGAAGGTGGCGTTCTCGGCGCGCTCCTTGTCGCCGGCGCCGGCTCCCGCCAGGTGGTCGCGGTCGACCCGCCAGGGGAGGTGGCGCGCGGCGACCGCATCGGCGAGCGTCGTCGGCTCCCCGATGCCGGTCACGCGGCGCACGAGCGCCGCGCCATCGGGGCAGCGGAGCAGATCGGCCAGCGCCCGGAACTCGCGGTGCGAGAGCCACTCGAACATGGCGTGCGCGAGTTGCCAGGGGGAGGAGCGGACGCAGGTGCGTCCGGCGGCGTAGCGGGCGGACAACCCCCGCGCCGCGAGGTGCTCCTCGAGCACCGGCACGAGGGCGGCGTCGGGCACCGCGACGGTGATCTCGTCGGCGGAACGCCGTGCGGCGATCCGGCCGATCCAGTCGACGACCGCCCCGGCCTGCCCCTCGGCGTCGTCCACGACGACGACCCGGTCGAGCGCGACGGGGATCGTGCGGTCGAGCCAGGCGTCGGGGACGATGCATCCGTAGTCGTCGAAGCACGCCTGCGGGTCGGCACCGAGCCCCGGCGGCACGGCCACGAGGACGTCGATCCGCCCCCGCACGGCCGCCAGCATGCGCCGCTGGAGAGGATCGATGTCGACGGTCGCGAGGAGGACGAGGCGCTCGTCGCGATCGATCTCGCCGCGCTCCACCGCCACGCGTCGTGCCGTCTGTCGATCCCAGAATCCCAGTCCGTCGATCTCGGTGAGGTAGACGCGTTCGAGTCGCGCAAGCGCCTCCCACCGGGCGTGATCGGCGAACGCGGGGAGCGCCTCCTCGGCGCTCTCCGCGAGGTCGGCGAAGGAGAGGGCGTTGGCGGCCAGTTCGCGGTGCATCGTCACGAGCATCCGCGCCGCGTCGAGGAGGCCCCGGGGGGCCGCGGCAGGAGCGGCGGCCGCGGCGGGTTCGCTCCCCGGTTCGGCCTCGTCCGTGGAAGGCGGCAGGTCGATGCCGGGGGCGACCAGATGCCTGTCGGCACGACTCGCCGCGGCCAGCGCCGACACCCAGCAGAGTGTCTCCGTGAACGGATCGGCGAGCGGGCGGGCGGGCTGGTAGAGCCGTTCGGGGAGCGCGCCGAGCGTCACCGTGCGCGGGGGCACGAGCGACCGCCCGAGCGACCCGGCTCGATCGACGAGGATCTCGAGCAGTCGGTGCCCCGCCGCCCGACCCGGGACGACGATCTCGAGCCCCGACAGGTCGATCGGCCCGTCGGCCCGCGTGCCGCCTTCGCTCCCGGGAACCTGGTCGAGGAGCCAATCGGCCGCGGAGGAGAGGATTCCACAGGCGGCATCGAGCCAGTGGACGTGGCAGCCCGCCGGAGCCGGGGGACGCGCGTCCCCCGCGGGAGCCTCCGGGGCGGTGTCCGGGGCGGTGGGTGCGTTCCTGCGGCGTGCCATCCGTGGCTTCCTCCTCCGGGTGGGTGGGCGGTCCGGGCCGCACCCCCCCCGACAGCCTACCAGCCGGGGACGCCGTTGTCGGGCGCCGGCGACGGGGCGATAACAGGCCCGCCGTGCGGCGGGACACCGGGGTGGTGGTCCCCGCGCGGAGCGGGGGGCGGGGGATGGGATTCCGGGACCGGATCGGGATCGGCACGCTCGTGTGCGCGGCGGCGCTCGCCGCCGTCGAGGCGTGCGCCGGCGACGCGGTCGCGCCGCCCGCGGCCATCGGGTACACCGAGCACGCGACGGCACTGCCGGGCGGCAGGCTCGCCAACGTCTCCACCGGCAGGGCGATGCTCCTGGAACCCGGGCGGCCACCGGTGCCCATCGTCGCCGGATTGGCCGACGCGCCCGATTCCTGGACACAGTTCGCCGGATGGTTCCCGGACGGGAAGACGGCGATCGTCGGGCGCGGCTGGGAGAGCCGGGAGAACGCGGCGCTGGAGGAGGGCAGGAAGGAGTTCCTCTTCCGCGACGGCCACTGGCTCCACGACATCTTCCTCGTCGACCTCGCCTCCGGACGGGCCACGAACGTCACCGCCGTGGAACGGGTGAGCTTCCACAACTCCGGCCTCTTCCCCTGGCCCGGCGACCCCGACCGTCTCGGGTTCACGGCGCTCGTCGGCGGCGTCTCGAAGCCGTTCGCCATGGACCGGGACGGGAGGAACAAGACCGATCTGGCCCGCGACTCCGCGGGGTTCTCCTACGGGTTCTCCGGGTCGCCCGACGGTGGCCGGGTCGCCTACCACGAGAACTACCGGCTCCTGCTCGCCGACGCCGACGGCTCGAACCGGCGGCAGGTCGACACCGGCCACCCCTTCGACTTCGCCCCGACCTGGTCGCCCGACGGTCGCTTCGTCCTCTTCCTCTCGGGCGAGCACCACGACTGTCATCCCCACGTCGTCCGCGCCGACTGTACCGGAGTGCGGAAACTCGCCGACCGCCGCGGCTACCGGGGGGTGACCGAGTTCCTCGACGTCCCCGACTTCCACGGCGGGTCGAGCGACGTCCCCGTCTGGGCGCACGACGGCGCGAAGGTGTTCTTCACGGCGCGCGTCGCCGGGGAGGTCGACGGCGGCGAGGAGACGGTCGAACTGTTCGAGGTGGGGCTCGGCGAGGGGTCGGAGCCGGTGCGGCTCACCACCTCGGCGCCGGGCACGACGCACTACCATCCGCGTCCGAGTCCCGACGGCGGCTGGCTCCTCTACGGCTCGCGCCGGGCGGTGCCCGGCGGCATGGCCCGCAACCTCTTCGCCCGCCGTCTCGCCGACGGGGTCGAGGTGGCGCTCACCCGTCTGCCGGCCGGCCTGGCCGCCATGCACGGGCACTGGCAGCCGGCCGCGGCCGCGGCCGGTCCGGCGCTCGCCGCGCGCCCGGTGCACCGTCGCCTGCTCTCCAACCTCGACGGCGACTCCTGTCTGGCCACGAGGGCCGGGGTGAAGGGGCCGGCGGCGGTGGGGGCGTCCGACGTGCGCCGGCTCGTCGAGGAGGTGGCGTTCGCCGGGAGCCGCGTCGACACCGTGGCGGTGTGCGTCGCCGCCCAGGTCACGTACTACCCCACGTCGGTCGGCACCATGCGCGGGGACGACTCCACCGCCGGGGAACGCGCCGCCTGGCCGCCCTCGGAGCGGCAGCGTCATGCCAACGTGGCGGCGCTGTTCGCCGCCGGCGTCGATCCCTACGCGCTCATGCTCGCCGAGACGCGGGCCCGTGGCCGCGAGGCCTGGATCTCGTTCCGCATGAACGACGACCGCGGCGACGACTTCCTCCGCACGCGTTTCCGGGCGGAGCATCCGGAGTGGACGATCGGCGGGGAACGCTCCGCCGGGCGCGACGCCCTCGACTTCGGCCGCGACGAGGTGTGCGAGCACGTCTTCCGCCTCGTCGAGGAGGCGGCGACGCGCTACGACGCCGACGGCGTGGAACTCGACTTCAACCGGTTCCCGCGCTTCTTCAGGGACGATCTGCCCGGAGAGGATCGCGTCCGGCGGATGACGGCGTCGGTGTGGCGCGTCCGCGGGGTGCTGGACCGGCTGTCGGTGGAGCGTGGCCGGCGCGTCGTGCTCGCGGTGCGTGTGCCGTCGAACGGCGGCCGCACCCCCCCGACGCCCCACTCCGCCCGCACGGTCGGCTGCGACGTGCCGGCCTGGGTGGCCGCGGGGCTCGTCGACCACGTCACCGTGTCGGGGTTCCTCCCCGATCGCGGCGACCTGCCGGTGGAGGAGTGGATCGGGGCGCTGCCGGGCGTGTCGCTGGCGTTCGGCATCGAGTGCTCGACGGGCGCGGGGCAGGGGAATCTCTCGGCGGAGGAGTACCACGCCGCGGCGGCGAAGCTCCTCGGTCGCGGCGCCCGTGGCGTCTCCCTCCTCGACTGCTTCACCACGCGCGAACGGGGGGAGGAGGCGGTCGAGCCCCCCTTCGGCGTCCTCGGCGACCTCGTCCCGGCGGAGTGAGCGGAGCCCGGCGACGGGGGGCCACGGGCCCGACGCCGGCACCATCCCCCGCCGACCCGCCCCTCGCGGCCGACGCGGCCCGCCTTCAGCGGAGGGGGGCGAGTCCGTCCGCACCGCGGAGGCGGTTGAGGGCGGCGAGCGCCGCCGGCTCCCTCCCCAGGAGGCGCACGAGCTGCGTGGCGCTGACGCCGAGCGCCGCGGCGGCGGCGGGCATCGCCAGCCCGGCGGCGACGATCCGGTCGAGCGCCTCCGCGACGAGCGCGGGCAGGTCGTCGTGGTCGGACGCCACCACGAGGCGGCGGTCGCGGAGGCGGCCCCTCCACAGGGCCGACGGCGCGGAATCGGGCGGCTCCCGGTGGCCGATCGCCAGTCGCATCCGCAGCCGGCGGACCGCCACGGAGCGGTTCTCGGCCCGGCTGCGCCGCTCCGACGCTTCCGCGCCGATGCCGGTGGGACGGTGGAGGAGGACGACCGCGGTCTCCACCTTGTTGCGGTGCTGGCCTCCCGGTCCGCTGCGGCGGACCGCCGTCTCCTCGCAGTCGGCGAGGAGGGCGTCGATGGGGAGGGCGGCGGGGTGCATGGGGGTGTCAGTCGGCGAGCGCGTCGAGGGCCGCGGCGAGCGGGCAGCCGGCTCGGGGCGGGGTGCCGTGCCGGTAGCGATCGAGGAGTTCGCGGGAACGCTCGGCGAGCATGCGGCGGACCTCGCGACGCTTGCCCTTCACGCGCGGGATCTTCATCGAGTCGTAGGCGGTGGTCTGGTGGCGCAGCCACGCGATCACCGCCGCCTGGGCCCGTCGCTCGATGGGGATCCTCTCGGTGCGGGCCACCGTCCCGCTCCCCACCGGCGTCGCATGGGCGGTCACCGCCCGGGCGAGCCGGCCCGCGCGATCGGCGTGTCGGGCATCGAAAGCGAGGAAGGCGAGCACCGCCGCCTGGAACTCGTCGACGTAGTCCGCCTGCTCGCGCTGCCGGCGGCGCGCGGCCGCCGCCTGCTTCTTCGCGAAGGCTTCGGTGGACCGTTCGGCGGCGAGCGCGTGGCGGATCCGCTCGACGGTGGCCTCCGGTGCCCAGACGCCGAGGCCGAAGGTGCGCCGGCCCCGGCGCTCCTCCATCACCCAGTGGTCCCCCGCCGCCTTCACGCGCCGCGTGAGGGCCGCATCGCCCGGCTCGACGAGCACCCAGTCATCGGGGGCGACGACGACGGCCCCGCTGGGGTCGCGCACCGAGCGGTGGTCGGGGCCGGGGCCGACGACGCTGCCCGGGGGCGGGTCCATGGCTCGTCGCGGGGGGGTCAGTCGAGTTCCCGGAAGCGCACCTTCCGCCAGCGCACCGCGTAGGGGCCGGTGCCCTTGGCGATCCCGTGCACCTGGAAACCGACATGCCCCTCGGGATCGTGGGGCTGGCGGAAGTCGGCGGTGGGCACGCCGTTGATCCAGCTGCGGTAGTGGTCCCCCACCACGACGATGCGGTAGGCGTTCCATTCCCCCTTCCGGAAGGCCCCCTTCGCGGCCTCGGTGCGGATCGCGGCGGTGCCGGTCAGACCGCTCCACCACACGCCGCGGCGCGCTTCGTCGTAGAAGTTCCCGGCATGGCCGTCGATCGAGATCTCGCACTGCGGTCCGTAGAGCCGTCCGGCCGGCAGCGGGCCCCGCGCGCCCTCCGGCGTCTCCCCCTCGGAGGCGAGGTGGCTTCGCACCTGCACGCCGGAGGTGAGCCGGTCGTCGACCTTGACCTCAAAATCGAGTTCGAAGTCCTTCGCCGGCTCGTTCGTGGCGAGGAACGTGTTCGGGCTGCCCTCGGTCGTCGTGCCGACGAGGACGCCCTCCTCGACACGGTAGGTGGCGCTGCCGCTGACGATCCGGAAGCCGTCGAGGGAGCCGTCGGTGAACCACGTCCGCCACGGCCCTTCCGCGGCACCGACCGGCGTCGCCCCCCCGAGGACGGCGACGAGGAGGACGGCGGAGAGGAGGAGCGACGACGACGGGCCGCGGGGGTGGCGGGAATGAATCATGATTCCGGTGGTCTCCGGGGAAAATCGCGATCGGGTCCGGACTGGGAGTGTCTCGAGGGGGGGCGATGCGCGGGGCGTGACGCGCCCCGGCCACGCGCCTCTTCGCCCGGCGCCGGCCCGCCGCGTTCGCCGCCCGGCGCCGCGTCGAAGCGCTCGATCACCAGCGGGTCGTGGGAGCGCAGGTCGCCGATCCGCAGCGCCGCCCTGCCGGCGAGGAGATCGTCGACGATGGGGCCGACCACCCGCGCCCGCCAGCCCGACGCGAGGAGCGGATCCCGATCGCCGTGGTGGTAGCCCAGTTTCCAGGCGAGCAGATCGCGCATGTCGGAGGCGGTGCCGACCAGCGCCGGGGCCAGTTGCATCTGCCGGCAGGCGCCCGCGAGCGCCGTCGCCATGAACTGCCCGAGCATGGCCAGCTGCGCCGGCGGGGCCCGGAACCGCTCCCCCCCCGGGCACTCCTCGTCGGGGAGTTCGAGGCCGCGACGGATCGCGTCGGCGATGCCGCCGAGGATGTGCCGCAGGTCGGAACGCTGCATGCCGCGGATGGCGGAGATGTCGGACGGGTCGGCGTTGCGGCGCTTGGCCAGCTCGACGAGCAGATCGTCGCGGAGCACGCGCTTCGGGGGCATGTCGCGCTGCTCCGCCACGGTGTCGCGCCAGTGCCACAGCTCGCGGGCCACCGCCAGCTCCCGGCGCGTGAGCCCGGACAACCCCGACACGCGCCTCCACCGCTTGCGCACGAACGACTCCTCCACGTCGTCCTGCCAGGTGGCCATCTCCTCCTCCATCCAGGAGGTGCGGCCGAGATTCTCGAGCCGCGCGGCGATCTTGCGCCACAGGCGCTCCAGGTGGCGGACGTCGTCGAGGGCGTAGTCGAGCTGCGCCTGCGAGAGGGGCCGACGCCGCCAGTCGGTCCGCGTCTCGCCCTTGTTGGTGGGGAGGTCGAGGAAGCGGCGGACCAGCGAGGCGTATCCGGAGGGGAAGTCGTGGTCGACGAGCCCGGCGCCGACCTGCACGTCGAACAGACGGTGGGGACGCGCCTGGATGGCATGGAGGATGAAGCCCATCTCCTCGCGGCCGGCATGGACGACCGTCGTCCTGCCCGGTTCCGCCAGCAGCCTCCAGAACGGCTCGAGGTCGCGCGCCGCGAGGGTGTCGATGACGGCGAGGATCCCCGGGGCCGCCACCTGGACGAGGCACAACTGGCTGCGGTAGGTGTGCTCCGAGACGAACTCGGTGTCGAAGGCCACGAACGGGTGTCTGGCCAGACGCCCGACCAGATCGCGCACCTGGGCGTCGGTGGCGACGTGCTCGAAACCGTCGGGCTGGCTGGAGGGTGACACGTCCGCGGTGGTTCCCGGGGCTGACGGCCGGACGGGCCCGGCGGGGCGTTCAGAGAAAGAGCAGGGAGACGACGACGAACACCGGCAGGAGGATGCCGAACGACCAGGCGAGGTAGCCGAAGAAGCTCGGCATGCGCACCCCCGACTGCTCGGCGATCGCCTTCACCATGAAGTTCGGCCCGTTGCCGATGTAGGTCATCGCACCCAAGAATACGGCGCCGAGGCTCACGCCAGCCAGCCTCCCCACGTCGACCCCCGCCATCGTCTCCCCCGCCGCGGGCAGCGCCTGGGCGGCCTTGAAGAAGACGAGATAGGTCGGGGCGTTGTCCAGGACGCTGGAAAGCGTCCCCGCGGCCCAGAAGAAGGACCGGGGGGAATCGAGCCCCAATTCCGCGCCTCGGTGGTGGAGGATCTCGAGGGCCGGCTGCATGCAGACGAAGATCCCCACGAACAGCACCGCGACCTCGAGGATCGCGCCGTAGGTGAAGCCGTTGGCGGTGCGCACCCGGCGGTCGCCGAGGAGGAGCGAGGCGAGCGCGAGCCCGACGAGCACCGCCTCGCGGAGGAAGATCCAGGGGTGCCAGCCGGTGCCGGGCACCGGTTTCGAGGGGTCGAGCAGGGCGACCGCCGCGATCACCGCGGCCATGAGGGGGAGGTTCGGGAGCAGGCCGCGGATCCGCAGCGGCGTCGTGCGGCGCTCGTCGATGGCGATGTCGCGCGCCGTCTCGCGGGGATGGGCGAGGAAGGTGTCCCAGGCCCAGTAGGTGGCCAGGAGCAGCCCGTTGGTGACGAGCCACGGCTTCCACAGGGAGAGGGTCCAGAGGAAGTCGACCCCCTCGAGATAGCCGAGGAACAGGGGAGGGTCGCCGATGGGGAGGAGGCACCCGCCGCAGTTGCACACCAGGAAGATGAAGAACACCAGGGTGTGGGCGACGTGCTTCCGCTCCCGGTTGGTCTCGAGCAGCGGCCTCACCAGGAGCATCGCGGCGCCGGTGGTGCCGATGAAGCTCGCCAGGAGGGCACCGAGGCCGAGAAAGGTGGCGTTGGTCGTCGGCGTGGCGACGAGGTCCCCCTCGACGCGGACGCCGCCGGTGACCACGTAGAGCGCGAAGAGGAGGGCGATGAAGGGGACGTACTCGGCGCAGAGCGCGTTGGCGAGGACGGCCGCGGCCGCGGCCCACGACGGGCCCCGGGCGGCCGGCTCCACCACGGAATGGGTCGGGAAGTGGAGATCGACCGGATCGCGGTGGAAGAGGGTGTAGTAGGCGAGCGTGGCGAGGGCGAGCAGCCCCGCGACGAGGAGCTTGCTCGTGTTGTGCTCCCACCAGTGGGAGACCGCGGGGAGGAGCGGGAAGGTGGCGATCGCCGCCAGGAGGAGGAGGAAGGGCACGGTCGCGGCGGGGGGCGGTCCGGAGCCATGGTGCCCCTCGGCCGCCGCGCCGGCGGGAGTGGCCGGCTCCGCGTCCGCCGAGCCGAAGTTCGCCACCGCCTCGCGCACCTGGCGGACGGCGTTGTCGGCGTGGCGGGCCCGCACCATCCGCGCGGTGCCCGCCTGCGGCCAGCCGACGGCGCAGGCGGCGGCGTAGGCGAGGAGCAGGAGGACGAGGATCGCCGCCGCCCGGTCGAACGCCCCCTGCGGTCGGGCGTCGGCGCGGGGCGAGGGGTGGGGATCGTGGTCCATGGGTCGGGGAGCTCCGCGCGCGGAGGTGAAGTGGGGACGGTGCCGCGGGATGCCGCGCGGGCATGGTAGAACACCCGTTGCCGCGGCGGAAGGCATTCCGCCGCGGGCGATCCCGGAGGAGCCGCAAGCGCGATGCACCGCGAGAGCTGCGAGGTCGGCGCCGGGATTCCGGCGCCGGACGGGCAGGGTGCCGGCCGGACCCTTTCCACCACCACCCCGCCGGGGCACGCGTGGCTGCGGGCGAATCCGCGGCCCGGTGCCGCGTGCCGCGGCGCCGGACTGCTGGTCGCGGCGCTCGTCGCGGTGGCGGTCCGCCCCTGGGACGCGCCCCGCCCTTTCCCAGGCTGGATCCTCGTCGTCGCCCCGGTGGTGATCGGGGCGGCGGCGTGCGTGGCGTCGGTCCGGCCACGTCTCGTGCGGCACGCCGACGCGGTGCTCGTGCGGCTCGCGCCGCTGCGACGCGAGACCGTGCCGCTCGAGGCCGTCGAGTGCTTCTTCCTCGGGAGCCGCCTCGAGCCCTCGCGCGCGGGGGACACCGCGGCCGGGGCACGGGTGCGCACGCTCGTCATGCGGTTGGCCGAGCGGGCCACCACCCTCGCCCGGCGGCCGACGCTGCCGGCCTGGGGGACGTGGAACGAGGGTTCTGTGACGTTCGACGGACGCTGGTGCGAGCCCCTCTCGATCGACCTCGTCCGTCGCCTGAACCGGGAACTCGCCGCCGCGAAACGTGCCGCAGGTCGGCGATGAGGTGGACCGGGTTGCTCGTGAGCGTCCGGGATCCGGCCGAGGCGGCCGAGGCGATGGCGGGCGGCGCCACCATCGTCGACGTCAAGGAGCCCGGGGCCGGAGCGCTCGGGGCCGCGCCGCCGTGGCGCGTGGCCGCCGTCGCGCGCGTGGTGGGGGCGCGGGGCTGGACCTGCGCCTGCGGCGAACTGGTGGATGCGGACGACGATCAGCCGCCGGTCGGCCGCCTGGCACGCTACCTGCGCGAGGTGATCGAGGCGGCGCCGGCGGCCCCGGCGCTCGTCAAGGCGGGGATGTCGGAGACCGTCGGCCTCGACTGGCGGCGGCTCCTCGCCGAGGCGGTCCGCGCCATGCCGGACGGGGTGGGGTTCGTGGGGGTCGCCTACGCCGACCACCGCCGGGCGCGGGCGCCCGATCCGGAGTCCCTCGTCGACGCCGCGGCCGCCGCGGGCTGTGCCGGCGTCCTCGTCGATACCTTCGACAAGGGGGGCCCGGGACTCTTCGGTCACGCCACTCCCGCCACCGTCGCCGCCTGGGTGGGACGGGCGCACGCGGCGCGCCTGCCGATCGCCGTGGCCGGAAGGCTCCCGCTCGACGCCCTCGGCAGCGCGGCGCGCACCGGCGCCGACGTCGTGGCGGTGCGCTCCGCGGTGTGCGCCCCCGCCGGAAACCCCGATCTGCCCATGGGGGACCGCGACGGCACGGTGCAGCGGTCCCGGGTGGCCAGCGCCGTCTCGAGGCTCGCGGAAGCCGCGGGGCGCGGGGCCCGCTGACCGGGTCCGGTCAGACGCCGTCCCGGGCGGGGGAGGGGAGCCGCGCCGACGGAGCGGCCTCGTCGTCGGGCTTGTCGCGGTCCCGGGTGCCCCGCTGGGTGGGTAGCGTCGCCACGCGCTCGAGCCTCACCGAGGCACGCGGCGACCGCACGACGAGCAAGCCCTCCTCGTCGATGCACGCCTCGAACACCTCGAGGCGGTTGCCGACGTCGAACGTGATCGTGATCCGATCGGGGCCCAATTCCCAGGTGAACGCGCGCTCGTCGCGACCGCGGATCACCCGCCCGTTGCCGAGGCC
Source organism: uncultured Chitinophaga sp. (assembly GCA_964567835.1). Lineage (GTDB taxonomy): Bacteria > Planctomycetota > Planctomycetia > Pirellulales > UBA1268 > QWOP01. The sequence goes on from CAZMOU010000043.1 coordinate 20,263, forward strand.
GTTGCGGTCGATGCGCAGCCGGTCCTCGCCGTTCTGCCAGTTCCCGACGTACCGGTCCGCGGCCGGGTCGCGCGTCGTCCCGCAGCCGACGACGAGGCACGTCGTCAGCGTCAGGACCGTGGCGAGTGAGGCGGACCGACGGGCTGGAGGCATCGAGGCGGGCCGATCGTTGCTGGGACGAGGGGGTGACGCACGTCACCCGGGCGACGGTGGCGATACCGGCCGCCGACCCACCCGCGGCGTCGTTCCGGCTCCCCCCTCCATTCTGGGGTCGGCGTGTGGCGGTGCCTCCCGCGGGACACCACCTTGCGGCATCGGAAGGCGTGCCGGTGCGGGACACCGGTCGGACCATGCGTCCCTCCGACGGTGGAACCGGTGGCACCGGGTGGGTAGGCTGCACGGGCGGCGGTGCTTCCCGCTGCACTTCCGTCCCGTTCCGTCGTCGTTCGTCGAGGATCCCCGCGATGGCCAAACAACTCGAGGTCCGGGTGCCGCATACGCTCGAGCCGGGCGAGGTCCGCCGGCGACTCGACGAGGCGCTCGTCCGGGCCCGGAGCGAGTATGCCGACTCCGTGGGGGCGATCTCCGCGGAATGGACCGACCCCGACACGATGCGTTTCGAACTCGCCGTGGCGGGGATGAACTTCGACGGATCGCTCGTGGTGCAGGTGGAGGAACTCCTCGTGAGCCTGAAGCTCCCCGGGGCCGCCGCGCTGTTCAGCGGGCGGATCCGCGAGGGAATCCAGGAGCGCCTCGGCGGGCTGGTGGGCTGAAACCCTCTCCCGCGCCGGCCCCGCAGGGGGACGGTCTGCGGGGATCGGTCCGGTATGGGGGATCGTGCCGGTCGCGCCCTCCGCGGGGCTTCGGGTGCGGGCCCGGGGTGTTCGACGACGATTGAAGCGGACGAGCGCCTCCCCGCGCCGCCGTCCTCCGTTTCCGGAGAGCCGAACCGATGCACCATCCCGTCCTCCGCTCCGCGTCCGCCGCCGCGTCGGCGTCGGGGCGACTCTCCCGCCGTGGCCGCGCCGGTTGGGCGCGCTGGACGCTCGTCGTCCTGACGGGGCTCGTCGGCGTGCCCGGTGCGGTGCTGCCGGGGACCGGCCGCGAGGCGGTCGCCCAGACGAAGCAGAAGCCGCTTCCCGACGATCCGTTCGCCGAGGAACTCAATCCCTTCCCCCGGGGAGAGGCCGAGAAGCCGCGCACCGGCCAGACCCCACGGACGACGAAGCCGAAGACCGCCCCCAAGGGGGAGGAGGCGACGCCGCCGCCGGAGTCCGCACCCCCCCGTGGCCCGAAGCGTCCCGCCGAGGCGGCCGCCGAGGACACCGGTGCCGATAGCACCGCCGCGGAACCGCCGCGCAGCCGTCCCAAGGCCAAGCCGATGATCCCCGGCGCCGACCTGCTCCCCTTTCCCGACGCCGGGCTCGTGCCCGACCTGGACGAGGATTCCCCGGTGCGCGGGCTGCTCGAGAGAGCGGAGACGCTCGATCGGAAGGGGAGTCACGCGGAAGCCAAGGCGCTCGTGCTCGAGGCGCTCGAGGAGGAGCCGAAACTCCCGCTGGGCTGGCTGGCGCTCGGCATCGTGAACCGTCACCTCGGCGATTTCCACGGCTCCGTCGAGGCCTGTTCCACCGGGCTCCGCCTCGACCCGGAGGATGCCGAACTGTATCTCCGTCGGGGCATCGCCTGGTTCCATCTCGGCCGGCACGGCATCGCGCTGGAGGACTTCGAGGATGCCGCGGGCATCGCCTTCGAAGACCCGCGGCCCGAGTTGTGGCGCGGGTTGACGCTCATGGAACTCGACCGTCCGCTCGAGGCGATCAGCGCCTACTCGTCGGCGATCCGCCGTGACCGGACGTTCGATTTGGCCTACCTCAACCGCGGGCTCGCCTATCTGGTCACCGACGAACCGGGCAAGGCCGAGGCCGACTTCGATCACGCGATCCGGCACGATCCCCGCGACGCCCGCGCCTGGTTCAACCGCGGTGTCGCCCAGGCGCGGCAGCAGGACTACGACGACGCCGTCGCGTCGTACGAGGAGTCGCTGCGGATCGACCCGTCCTTCGCGCCGGCCCGCCGCAATCTCGACGCCACGCGGGGGCGGGTGTCGCGTCCGGTCGCGTCCCGACCGGCCCTCCGGTCGACCCCCGCCGCGGAACTCGTGCCCCCGGGCCGCGTGACCGCGAGCGGTCGGCCGTCCGGACGCTGACGGAGGGGCCATCCCCGCCCCCCATCCGGCAGGGCACGTCGGCGTCGGTCGCCCCTCCGGGGGTTCCCCGGCTGCCGACGATCGGCCCCGGGGCGGTCATTCGCCCGCGGGTGCCATCACGCGCAGGGTCGTCCCGTCGATCGACCAGACGAGCCCCAGCGGTTCCACGATGCGGTCGAGGAGTTGATCGCGGGTCACGTCCCGTACCGCGAGGCGGACGATCTCGCCTGCCGGGATGCCGCGCCGACGCAGTCCCTCGCGGTCGAGTTCCAGGGTGAGGCCGAGGCGATCGGCCACCGTGGCGAGCAATCGGTCGAGCGGCGCCGCGACCTCGAGCGACCACGTCGCACCCCCCTCCGGCACGACGGGGCGTGGCCCGCCGCGGAGCGACTCCCAGGCGCCGCGGGCGGCCACCACCGGCGGTCCCTCCTCCTCCGGCCCGTCGATCGCGACGATCCCCACGCGCACCCGGCCCGCCGTCGCGCGGGCGGCGGGCCAGTCGAGACGGAGGCCGTACTGCACGAGCACCAGATCGATGCGCTCGGCGAGGGGGAGGGGCGGGAGGCTCATGCCGTGCAGATGGTCGTGCGGGAGCCGCTCGATCCCCTCCACGACGAGGCCCCCGTCCCGCGCCGCTGCTTCGATCAACGCCCGCGGCGTCGCACCGTCGCCCCAGGTCCACGGCGCCCGCGCTTCCGCCACCCCGCGCGGGCGTGCGGGGAGCCGGGCGACGGCCCGTGCCCTGTCGTCCTCGACGGCCAGAAGGCCCGCCGACAGTCCCGGCGGCACGACGCGGATCGATTCGCCGAGGACGACGCACCCGCACCCCGTTTCCCGGCAGAGTCGCGTGATCGCCTCCTCCGCGGTCGCCCCGCGCAGGTCGAGCGTCACCGGGGTGGCGGGATCGACGCGGCGATCGAGGAGCACCGGCCGGGCGAGCAGCGTGGCGAGGCGCTCGCACACCGTGCGGAGTTCCAGGCCCGTCCACGTGGCGGTGATCGACGGACCGGAGCCCGAGGCATCCGGTGCACCGAGCGCGAGCGCCAGGCAGATCGCCGCCAGACCGCGGCGGCCGGTGTCCGGGAGGCGACGGTGAAGGGTCGGTCGTTCCATGGAAAGCCCGCACGCGCCCGCGGGACCGGGGGGGCCGCCGCCGCGGGAGGAGTATAGTGGCCCTCCGCGGCGGATGCGGTGGTCCCCGCGAGCATCCGTGCAGGGGAGGGACCTGTGGGCGCAGCGGCGAAGACCTCCGCGACGGCCCGTGACGGACGTCCCGACGTCGTCATCCTCGGTGCCGGCATCAACGGCGCGGCGCTCGCGCGCGAGCTCGTGCTCAACGACGCGTCGGTGGTGGTCGTCGACGCGGACGACGTGGCCTCCGGGACGACGCGCTGGTCGACGCGCCTCGTGCACGGCGGGCTGCGGTACCTCGAGTACGGCGAGGTGGGGCTCGTCCGCGAGAGCCTGCGCGAGCGCGGGAGGCTCGTCCGCCTGGCCCCCCACCTCGTGCGACCGCTCGGGTTCTACGTGCCGCTGCGGCGCCGCCTGGGAGGGCTGCGGGCGGCGGCGGCCAGGGTCCTCGGCTTCGACCGGCTCGCCCGCCGCTTCGACGATCCGCGCGGCCGCGGGGCGATCGCCGTCGACGTCGGCCTGCGTCTCTACGACCTGCTCGCGCTGGGCACCGGCTGGCCCCGTCACCGGATGGTGCGTGCCGGGGGGGAGGGCGCGCCGCGGGTCGATCGGCGGCGCTATCCGCTCGCCGCCCTCTACGACGACGCGCGCATGCCCTGGCCGGAGCGATTCACCGTCGAGCTGCTCGTCGACGCCGCCCGGATCGCCGCCGAGCGTGGCCTCCCCTTCGTCGTGCACACCCGTCGCGTGGCCCGCATCGCGGACGACGGCGGCATGCGTCTGGAGTGCGTCCACGGCACGCGGCACGCGCTGCCGATCGCGCCGCGGGCGCTCGTCAACGCCACGGGCGCCTGGGTCGATCGCACGAACGAGCGACTGCTGCCCGCGGCCCCGCGCCCCCGGCCCCTCGTGGGGGGCACGAAGGGGAGCCATCTGCTCGTCGATCACGAGCCGCTCCGTGCCGCCCTCGGGGAACGCGCGGTCTACGCCGAGGCGGAGGACGGGCGTCCGGTGTTCGTCATCCCCTCCGGACGGCGGCGCGTCCTCGTGGGGACGACCGACATCCCCTTCTCCGGCGACCCCGCCGCCGCGCGCGCCAGCGGCGACGAGATCGACTACCTCCTCGGCGTGGTGGCCACGCTCTTTCCCGACGCCGCACCACCCCCCGCGGCCGTCGTCGTCCATTATTCGGGGGTCCGGCCGCTCCCGGCGGCGGACGGGGCGCCGGCGGGGATCACCCGACGTCACCTGCTCGTGCCCCTCGCGGACATGCCGGTGCCGGCGTGGGCCATCGTCGGGGGGAAGCTCACGACCTGCCGCAGTCTCGCGGAGGAGGCGGCGGCCCGTGTGCTCTCGCGTCTCGGCCGGCGGGTGACGGCGAACTCCCGCGCACGGCCGCTGCCGGGGGCCTGCGCGCCCCCGGACGCCCACGCGCTGGCCGTGACGCTCGCCGCCGTCGGCGTCCGCGCCGGCCGGCCCGCCGACGAGGCGGGGCGTTCCGCGGCGGCCACCGTCGCGCTCCTCGGGACACGCGCGGCGGGGGTATTCGAACTCGTCGAACGGACGCCGGGCGGGGAGCGGGCGGCGTGGCTCGAGCCGCTCCCCGGCGTCGACCTGCCGGCCGCGGTGGTGCCCTTCTGCCTGACCGAGGAATGGGCCAGCTCGCTCGCCGACCTGGTGGAGCGCCGGCTCGTCCTCCCCTTCGAGCAGGGCTTCTCCCCGGCGACGGTCCGCGCCGTGGCCGCCGCGATGGTGCGTGCCGGCACGCTCGACGCGGGCTCCGTCGACGGCGAGGTCGCCGCGCTCCTGTCCGGACTCGTCGACCGCCACGGCCTGCGGTTTCCCCCTGCCGATTGAACGTCCCCACGCCCGTTCCCATCCCCGCGGAGTCCCCGCCATGTCCTCCATGCCGTCACGGCCCAGCGGCGTCCTCGCCCTCGACCAGGGCACGACCTCCTCCCGCGCGATCCTCTTCGACCGGCGCGGGCTGCCGGCCGCGACGGCCCAGGAGGAGTTCCCCCAGCACGTGCGCGGAGGGGACGACGGCGTCGATCGTTCGATCGTCGAGCACGATCCGGAGGACCTGTGGGGCTCGACGGTGCGCTGCGCCCGCGCGGCGCTCGCGGAGGCCGGCGCCGACGCGGGCGCGGTCGCCGCGATCGGGATCACCAACCAGCGCGAGACGACCATCCTCTGGGAGCGGGCCACCGGACGACCGGTGGCCCGGGCGGTGGTCTGGCAGAGCCGCGTGTCGGAGGGGATCTGCCGGAGGCTGCGCGACGCCGGGATGGAGCCGGAGGTGCGTCGGCGCACCGGTCTGCTCCTCGATCCCTACTTCTCCGCCACGAAGATCGTCCATCTCCTCGAGACCCTGCCCGGCCTCCGCGCGGCCTGCCAGCGGGGCGAGATCCTCTTCGGGACGGTCGACACCTTCCTCGTCTGGCGGCTCACCGGCGGGAGGGTGCACGCGACCGACCCCACGAACGCCAGCCGCACGCTCCTCTTCGACATCGACCGCATGGCGTGGAGCGAGGACCTGTGCCGGATCTTCGACGTGCCCCCGGCGATCCTGCCGGAGGTGCGTCCGTCGGGGGGGGATTTCGGCGTGACCGAGCGCGACATCCTCGGTGCCCCGGTGCGGATCGCCGCCTGCGTCGGCGACCAGCAGGCCGCGGCCTTCGCGCAGGGCTGCGTGCGGGCCGGGATCGCCAAGAACACCTACGGCACCGGTGCCTTCCTCCTGGTCTCCACCGGCGACCGGCGCGTCGAGCCCCCGGCCGGGCTCCTCGCGACGGTGGCCTGCGGGCCGGCGCCGGGGCGGGCCGGCTACTGCGTGGAAGGGTCGGTGTTCGTCGCGGGAGCGCTCGTGGGGTGGCTGCGCGACGGCCTGGGGATCATCGACCGGGCCGCCGACATCGAGGCCCTCGCCGCCGGCGTGCCCGACAGCGGCGGACTGGTGCTCGTGCCCGCGCTCACCGGGCTCGGCGCGCCGCATTGGGATCCGGCGGCACGCGGACTGCTCGTCGGCATCTCCCGGGCGACGACGCGCGGGCACGTGGCCCGCGCGGCGCTCGAGGGGATCGCGCTGTCGGTGGCGGACGTCGTGAACGCCGTGGCGCGGGGCACCGGCGTGCCGCTCGAGAAGCTCCGCGTCGACGGCGGCGCCAGCGCCAACGACCTGCTCCTGCAGACGCAGGCGGACGTGCTCGGATTGCCCGTCGAGCGTCCGGCGGTGCTCGAGACGACGGCGCTGGGGGCCGCGCTCCTGGCGGGGCTGGCGACGGGGTTCTATCCGTCGCTGGAGTCGGTGGCGGAGGCGGTGCGCGCCGAGGGCACGTTCACGCCACGCCTCGACGCGGCGGCGCGGGGCCGTCTCCGTGCCGCCTGGGAAGACGCCGTCGGCCGGTCGAAAGGGTGGGCCGTCCCCCGGGGATGAGCACGCCCCGGTGAGACGTCAGCGGATCGTCGGCCCGCCGGTCGCCTGCTCGGCCACCTGCACGCGCTGGGCGTACTTCTGGGGATCGACCTTGAAGGCGGCCTGCGTGTCGGGCGACGAGAACAGATAGACCTTCGCGCGGTAGGTGACCCCGTACTGGCGCTGCCCGGGAACCCTGCGGCCGGAGTCGAAGGCGAGGACCGGATCGTCGCCGGAGAGGCCGGGGGCGAAGCGGTCGGGGTTGGCGAGGAAGGCCCGCTGCTCGTCGGGGCCGGCGCACAGGTAGGTGCGTCCCCGGTGGCGCACCCCCCACTTCGCGCGCCCCTCCGACCACTTTCCCTTCTCGACGAGCGTCACCGGGCAGTAGCCCTCGAACCCCACCGGCATCGACTCCCCCGACTCGCTGCCGGGGATTCCGGTGGAGGGGATCTCCGCCGGGCTGGCGGGCTCGTCGGCCGGCTTCGGGGCCTTGCCGACGAGGCTGCCGAACGGCTTCTGCACCGCCGCCCAGAACCCGGACGGTTTCTTCGCGGGGGGCGTCTGGGGCGGAGGCACGGATGCAGCCGGGGAGGGTGCGGCGGAGGGTGGAGGGCTCTCGAGCCAGGTCGTGCCGGCGGGGGCGGGTGCGGCCGCGGGCGGCGCCGCCGCGGCCAGGGCGCCGGGTGCTGCGGCTTGCGGCTCGAGCAGGGCCGTGGCGGGG
>CAZMOU010000044.1:0-27274 GCA_964567835.1 uncultured Chitinophaga sp.
TCTGCCGACCCGTCTACGAGACCCGCGAGCAGACCTACACCGTCTGCAAGCCGGTCCGCGAGACCTGCACGAAGGAAGTCCCCTACACCGTCTGCAAGCCGGTGTGGGAGATGCGTGAGCGCGACGTCTGCCGCACGATCTGCAAGCCGGTGCACTACACGAAGACGATCCAGGTGTGCAGCGGCCGCTGGGAGACCGAGACCTGCGAGATCCCCGGCCCGGTGATCACCCGCTGCGTCCGTGAACCCGGTTGCTGGGTGTGGGACGAGTGCCAGTGCAAGTGCGTCTACCACCCCGGCAAGGTGACGAAGGTCGAGGAGCAGTGCCCGCCCCGGACGGTCACCAAGAAGCGCTGGGTGCCGGAGACGATTTGCAAGGAGATCGACTGCGTCCGCTACGAGCGGGAGACGATCGTCGAGAAGAAGTGCTACAAGGTCTGCCGGATGGTCGCGGAGCAGCGGGTGAAGACCTGCACCTACACCGTCTGCCGGATGGTGCCGGAGCAGCGGGTCCGCACCTACCAGGTGTGCCGCATGGTGCCCGAGCAGCGGGTCAAGACCTGCTGCTACAAGGTCTGCCGGATGGTCACCGAGGAGTGCTCGAAGGAGGTGCAGTACAAGGTCTGCACGCTGGTCAAGGAGTGCCGCACCCGTCAGGTGCCGGTCTGCAAGACCTTCCCGGTGCACTACACGAAGACGATCGACGTGGTGCGGTACGTGCCCAAGCGCGTCCCCTACACGGTGATCCGCTGCGTGCCGACGACGATCTGCCGCGAGGTGCCCCTCTGCGAGTGATCGGACGAAGCAAGTCCTGAACCGCTCCAGCCCGCGAGGGCCGGGACGGACGGGACGAGACGATTGGGAACGGGAGCGGCCCGGTCCGAAAGGATCGGGCCGCTTCTTTTTCATCCCGGCGTGCATCGGTGAACCCGATGCGGGAACCGGTTCGGGGCGGAGGGACCGTGCCAGGGGAGCCGGCGGCGCGCCCGGCAGGGGCCCGGGCGCCGTCCCGTCGCGGTATGCTGTCGCGCCGGGAGAGATCGCCTTGAGTCACGAGCCCCTCACCTCGCCCTTCACCGTCTCCGCCCCCGGGCGGGTGAACCTCATCGGGGAGCACGTCGACTACAACGAAGGCTTCGTGCTCCCGATGGCGATCGAGCGGCATGTCTCGCTCCGCGTCCGCCCGCGGGCCGACGGGATCGTCACCCTCTCGACCGAGCGCGACCCGCGGGGTGTCACGCTCGACCTCGCCGCCCCGATCCTTCCCCGCGAGCGTCACTGGTCGAACTACCCGGCCGGGGTGATCGAGGGCTATCGTCGCCTCGGTTTCGACCTGCCCGGATTCGACGCCGCCATCTCGGCGACGCTGCCCTCGGGAGGGGGCTTGAGCGCGAGGGCCGCACTCGAGGTGGCGATGGCGACCGCGGTCGAGCGGCTCTGTGGCCGGAGCCTGCCGCCGGCGGAGAAGGCGCTTCTCTGCCAGGCGGCCGAGCACGAGTTCGCCCGCGTCCCCTGCGGGATCATGGACCAGTTCGCCGTCTGCCACGGCCGGGCCGGGCACGCCCTCCTCCTCGACTGCCGGTCACGGGGGATCGTCCCGGTGCCGCTCGGCGACGCGGTGCGCGTGCTCGTCTTCGACAGCGGCGTGAAACACGCCCTCGCCGACGGCGAATACGCGAGGCGAAGGGCCGAGTGTGCGGAGGCCGCGCGGCTCCTCGGCGTCGGCTCGCTCCGAGACATCGAGCCCGACGCCCTGCGGCGTGCTCAGGCCAGGCTGCCCGCCACGGAACTGGCCCGTGCCCGGCACGTGGTCGGCGAGATCGCGCGCGTGAAGTCCTTCATGGGGGCGCTGACGGCGGCGGACTGGCCGACGGTCGGATGGCTGATGCACGAGAGCCACCGCTCGCTCGCGGAGGACTACGCCGTCTCCTGCCCGGAACTCGACCGGATCGTCGCGCTGTCCCGCGGCATCCCCGGCTTCGTCGGCTGTCGCATGACGGGGGGCGGCTTCGGTGGCTGTGCCGTGGCGCTGGTGGAGGCCGGACGCGCGGAGGCCGCGGGGCGGGCCCTCCACGACGCCTACGCGCGCGAGACCGGCATCGACGCCGCCTGGTTCCTCACCGCCGCCGCGGACGGGCCGCGGGTGATCCAGGAGCGGTGACCCGGCCCGAAACGTGCCGCGGCCGCCGTCGGCAGGAAAGTATACTGCGACCGGTCGTGGCCTTCCGCCGCGGCGACACGAACCATCGGGGGGAGCGTCATGGCGTCGAAGCGATCGGTGAGGGAAGTCGTCGGGATCGGGGTGGCGGCGTGTGCCGTGACCGCCCTGGCGTTGGTCGCCGGCTGCGGCGGCCCGTCGGCGCCCCCCCGGCCGAAGCCCTTCACGCCGCCGGTGGCGAAGGTGTCGGAGGAGGCCCGCGGGGTGATCGACAGGATGGCGGGGTTCATCTCCGGCAAGAAGGGATTCGCCCTCCGACAGACGACCACCGCCACCGTCTCCGACGAGGCGCTCGCCGCGAAGCTCGGCGGCACGACCGAGCACCTGATCCGGGTCGGCAGGCCGTCGCGCCTGTTCGTCGCGACGGGGGGCGATCGCAAGGGTGGGGGGACGGTGGCCAGCGACGGCACGGCCCTGCTCATCCACGACACCGCGACGAACCGCTACGAGTCGACCCCGGCCCCCGAATCGATCCAGGCGATCGTGGCCCACCCGCTCGTCGGCGGCATGCTGGCCGTCGGTGGCGACGAGACGATCGCCCGCGTGCTGCTGGCCGACGACCCGGCCGCGGCCCTGCTCGAGGGGGTGAGGAAGCTCGACGTGGCGGGCACCGGGTCGATCGACGGGCGCGAATGCGTCCACCTGACGGCGGAGACCGAGGGGAGCGGGTGGCACCTGTGGATCGCCGCCGGTGACGAACCGGTTCCCGTCAAGTTCGAGCCGGCGAAGGGCCGCATCTCCCAGGAGGGGAAGGAGGTGGACGTGGCCACGACCGTGACCCTCGACCAGTGGCGCTTCGATCCGGAGTTCGGGGCGGACGAGTTCACCTTCGGCCCTCCCGAGGGTGCCGAGAAGGTGGCATCGATCATCGCGGCCGCCGAGGAGGAGGCCCGACGGAAGCGGGCGGCCCGGCCGTCGCTCCATCCGACCGTCGGCTTCCCGGCGTCGAAGTCCACGTTCGTCGGCCTGGACGGCGAGCGCTTCGATCCCACCGCCCACCGGGAGAAGATCGTCGTCCTCGATTTCTGGGCCACCTGGTGCGGGCCCTGCCGCGAGTCCCTCCCCACGGTCGCGCGGGTGTGCTCCGAATACGCCGACAAGGACGTGCTGTTCCGCGCGGTGAACGTCAAGGAGGACGAGGAGACGATCCGCACGTTCCTCGCGGAGGCGGCCATCGACGCCACCGTGGTCATGGACCCCACCGGAGAGTCGATGGCGGCCTACCTGGTCGACGCGATCCCGCACACCGTGGTCATCGGCAAGGACGGCGTCATCCAGGCCGTGCACGTCGGCTCCTCCGACCGCCTCGAGGAGCGACTCCGCAAGCAACTCGACGCGCTCGGGGAGGGCAAGTCGCTCGTGCCCCGGCCCTCGGGGAACATGGCGCCCCGTGCCGATCCCATCTGACGCGCCGCGGGGAGATCAGCCGCCGCACCGCGAGAGGCGGAACGTGCCCCGATCCCTCTGCGACGTGTAGCAGGCCTCGAACGAGCGCTCGGTGGCATCGGCCCGGTAGCGGAAGGTGCCGAACAATCGTCCCAGCCACGAGCTCCCCGCCAGGATGACTTGGTCGCCCCGGTCCTCCACGACGCGGAGGGTGACGGAATACCGGAAGGGGAGGATCCGGAAGAACCGTCCGGAGAACTCGACCGCGTAACGGTCGCCGCCACACGGCGTGAAGGTGGCGCGGAGGGGGCCGGAGTGGCCCGTGGTGGTGCTCGCCCAGGTGCCGCTCCAGGAGCCGGCCAGTTCCACGGCGCCCGACGGGGAGCCGGCGAGGGAGAGGGCCAGGGTCACGATCGCGGCGGCGAGGGGACGGAGCGGCAGGCGGGGCATCGGATCGATCCTCGGGTGGGACGGGCGACGGATCGAGTCTGATTCCGCGGCCGAACGATGCAAATTCCCCCCGATCCTGCCTTTCCCGGTCTGTCCGCAGACCCGGGAATTGACCCCGACCGAACCGCGGGGTAGTTCTCGACGTAGGAACGCCACTCCCGGAGGCCCTGCCATGACACCGCTCTTCCGCACGCTTTTCCGGCGGTGCTTCCGACGCTGGGGAGGAACGGCGACGAGGGTGCACGCGCGGCGCTCCCCCCGTCCGCGCGGGCCGTGGGAGCGCCTCGGCGGGGGCATGCACGGGACCGAGATGCTCGAGCAGCGTCTCCTCCTCGCCGCCGATCTCTCGGTGGAACTCGTCGACGCCCACGTGTGGTACGCCCCGGCCACGCAGACGGTCGCCACGCTCACCGTGCGCAACATCGGCGCCGACGGGGCGAGCGGTGCCACGCTGACGACCTCGTTGGCGAGCAAGTTCAGCGGGGCCACGTGGACGGCCGCCTATTCGGCGGGCGCCACCGGGCCCGAGGCCGGCGCCGGCGGCCCGTCGGGGACGCTGACGCTTCCCGCCGGGGCCAGCGCCACCTTCACGGTCGTCGGGCGCATCGCCGCCGACGCCAAGGGAGACCTCGTCTCCACCGCGGGGGTGTCGGGCGGCGGCGACGTGACGCCGGCGAACAACACCGCGACATCCACGCTCCGCTGGTCGCCGCGATCGGTGGCGGTGTCGTCCGAGGCCACCTGGTCGAGCACGTCGCTCGTGCGCCTCGTCGATCCCGTCAACGGCGCCAACATCGCCACCGCCTACGCCTTCGAGAACGGTTTCCGGAACGGCGTGCGCACGGCGATGGGCGACGTCGACGGCGACGGCAAGGACGAGGTGTTCGCCGTGCCGGGGCGGGGCAGGGTCGCCGAGGTCGTGGTCCTGAAGCAGGTGATCGACGCCGCCGGGGGCGTGACGCTCGTCAAGGATCCCGCGCTCGGGCTGACGCCGTTCGGCGCCGGCTGGAGGCAGGGCCTCGAGATCGCCGTCGGCGACTTCAACGACGACGGCCGCTACGATTTCGCCGTCTCCAAGGCCGGGGGCAGGGGAGACGTGAGGGTCTACGCGTCCACGCCCGGCGGGGCCCAGCCGTTCACGCTCCTCAAGGCGTTCACCCCCTCGATCCCCGGCAGCGTGGCGGGCGTCCGTCTCGCCGCCGGCGACTTCGGCACCTTCGCCTCCGGGGTGACCGTGGATCCGTCCCAGGTCGATGGGCGCCACGAGCTCGTGATCGCGAGCGCTCCGGGTGCCAGGCCGACGGTCCAGGTGGTCGATCTCTCCGGTGCCGGTCAGGCCGCGGTGTCGGTGCTGCGGACGGTCAATCCCTTCACCCCCGCCTTCCGCGGCGGGCTCGGCGTGTCGGCGGCGCGGGTGAACGCCGACGCCGTCGCCGACATCGTCGTCTCGCAGGCCACCGGCGGCGCTTCCGAGGTGCAGGTCTGGGACGGCAAGGCGGTGACGTCGGCGAACACGCCGCTGTGGGGCTTCGCCGCCTACGGCGATCTCTCCTCACGGACGTCCGGCGTGTCGGCCGTGCCCCTCGACTCCGACGCCGACGGCAGGGCCGACCTGATCGAGACGGTTCAGGGCGGGGTCGGCCGGGGCTCGTTGCGGCAGTTCGTCCTCGACGCGGCTGCGAACACCTGGAAACGATCGGCCGAGAACACCGGCGTGAGCGGGCCGCTCGTCGCGTCGGCGGCCGCGGTGGGCCGGGAGATCGCCGGATTGGTCACCACCTCGAGCGGCCTGCAGTACCGCGATCTGGTCGTCGGCACCGGAGCCACCCCCTCCTCCCCCACCGCCACGGTGAAGGTGAACTACACCGGCTGGCTGCTCGACGGCACCCGTTTCGACGGCAACGCCGGCGCGTCGTTCGCCCTGAACGCCGTGATCAAGGGCTGGACCGAGGGACTCTCGACGATGAAGGTCGGCGGTCGCCGCGTGCTCACCATCCCCGCCGAACTGGGCTACGGGGCCGCGGGCAGCGGGTCGAGCATCCCGCCGAACGCCCCGCTCGTGTTCCTGGTGGAATTGCTCTCGACGACGTGATCCGCCCGGGGCGGACGGTCCACGAGGATCACCACCGCGCCTCGAGGCCGACGTTGGCCCCGGAGAGGAGCATGCTGGCGTCGTGGACGATGCCGGCAGGCGGGGTCGTCGCGTCGGAGAAATCGAACTGGTCCGGCGCGAGGGCGACGCCGGTGAGCCAGACGAGGTTGTAGCCCAGGCGCACGCCCCACACGTCGGTCATGCGCCAGATCGCCGAAAGGTTCGCGTCGGCGACGAGCCCCATGCCGGTGGCCGACGAGGATCCCGTCGGACGGTACGGGTCGAGCGGCGCGGCCTGGTCGAAGAACGCCTGCGAGCGGTTGATCGAGGTGCCGGCGAGTCCGCACTTGATCCAACTCTCGAGCGCCCACTCCTGGAACTGCATCCTGCCGCGGATCCCGACCTGTCCGGCGAAGAGGTTCGTGGTCTGGCGCGTGGAGTAGGTGTTGGCGGCGGGGGCCCCGGACTGCACGAGCCCGAGAACCCCGGCATCGTCGAGGCCGGCCCAGCGGAAGCCGGCGATGAGGTCGATGTGCCCGCCGTCGTACCACGCGACCCGCTGCGAGGGGCGGGGCGACAGGGGATCGCGTCCGCCGTCGAAGGTGTGGAAGACGGCGTTGACGTCTGCCGACTGGAGGGCGGTGACGCCGGTGAAGGAGCCCTGCGTCGCGCCGCGCATCGCCGCGGAGGCGAAGCCCAACTCCCCCGGAGCCTGGAGGAGGCCGTCGGGGCTCTCCACGCGCGACACCGCGTACATGTTCCAGAGTCCCAGGTACCCCACCTCCCAGCCGATCCCCTCCGCGCCGTAGTCGCCGTAGAGGAGTCGGGTGCCCGGGGCGACGGTGCTCTGCAGCATGTTCGTCTGGAGCGCCGTGAAGGTCGGGGTGACGTTCTCCACCACGAGCGGGCCGTCGGGGACGTGGTAATCGCGCTGCAATCCGAGCACGTCGAAGACGAAGAAGCGCCGCGCGTCGGTGTCCGGCACGCGGAAGATGGGGCCGTCCGCGAACGTCACCGTCTCCGCCGCCTCGGGGGACGTCACCGCCGGGGGCGGTGCGCCCCCCACTTCCCCCGCCGCGGGCGAAGGGGCGTCGGGAAGCAGGGGCGCCGGGTCCGCGGCCCCAGCGGCGACCGCGAGCCAGGCGACGAGGAATCCGGCGGCGGCCGGGAGCGGGCGGTGGCGGGGGGGCGAGGCGGTGCGCATCGGGACTCGTCGCGGGCGGTGTGTCCGGATCGACCGGTGTCACCGTTGTTTTCGGCAGAGTCGGCGGGGGGCATGAGAATCCCCGAGACGCACCCCCACCGCGGGAACCTGGCCCGATTGGGGCGACCATGCGACGCCGCGGCTCCGCCGACGGCGCGGGAAGGGCGAACTGGGATGCCCGGGACGTCAGTCCGCGAGGGACACGACGCCGAGGGCGAGGAGGACCGGCAGTACCTGCGTCCGGAACGCCGCGCATCCGGCCTCGATCCGCTGCATCCGTTCGGCCGGATCGGTCACCGCCTTGCCTTCGTGATGGAGCACGCGCTCGCGGCTGGCGAGGAGCCCTTCGACGCGCCGGGCGAGGTCGTCGCCCCCGCCCGCGACCGCCTCCGAGAGGATCGCGGCGTCGAAATCGCCGAGGGTGATGGCCGACCCGGTGACCGTGCTCGCCAGGGGAACGCCCCGTCCTCCGAGCAGGTCGGTGGCGAGCAGGTGGCGGTTGTAGTCGCTCTTCATGAGCAGGCGGTGATCGCCGGCCGCGGAGGCGTCGGCCAGCGGCCCCATGCCGACGTCGAACAGGCGCATCGCCACCCCGGCATCGACGGCGCGGGCGATGTCGTCGGCCCGCGCCGGGGCGATCCGCGGATCGGCGACGATCTCCGACAGCCGCATGCCGCGCCCGGCGAGCATCTCCAGGAGGGCGGCGTACTGCGGACCCTGCACCGTCGAGGTCACCACGCCGAGATTCACCGACCAGGGGAGGGTGATGTCGGTCCGCGTGGTGCGGTACCACAGATCGTCCGCCTCGCGGATCCGCGCGGCGGCGTCCGGGAGGGGGCGGGGCTGCTTGGCGAAGAGGTCCCAGCGGAACATCGTGTTCGCGCAGAAGTCCTTGTGAGCCTCCGTC
Source organism: uncultured Chitinophaga sp. (assembly GCA_964567835.1). Classification (GTDB taxonomy): domain Bacteria; phylum Planctomycetota; class Planctomycetia; order Pirellulales; family UBA1268; genus QWOP01. The sequence continues at coordinate 8,257 of CAZMOU010000044.1, forward strand.
ACCAGGCGGTCGCTGGTGGTGCGGAACAGCTCCTGGAACCCGGGTGCCACGCACAGATCCCAGAAGTTCGTCTGCACCGGCAGGCTGCCCGCGTACGACAGGCCGGCGGCGGAGAACTGCCCCGCGACCTCCGCGAAGTAGAAGCTCGTCCAGTGCTCGTTGAGGTATTCGTGGGCCAGGTAGCGGGGATCCTGGGAGCGGATCGTGTCGACGTACTTCGCCGCGGCCGGGTTGTCCTGGAAGTATTTGGCCCCGTGGTCGCGGACGAACGCCAGATATTCGACCGCCTCGCGGACGCGCCGCGCGCTGTCCCCCTGCCGCAGCGCCGCGTATTGGCGGAGGATGCCGCGGATCGGGAGGAGGTGGGCCCACCCCGGCATGGCGTTGTAGCTCACGAGCAGCAGTCCGCCCGGAGCGAGCCGTTCCCGGGCGATGCGCACGATGTCGGCACGGACCTCGGGGGCGACCCAGCTCCACACGCCGTGGAGGGTGATGAAGTCGAAGTCGCGCGCTTCGTCGGGCAGATGGGCGAAGTCGGCGGTGACCACCCGGGCGTTGCCGAGGCCGCCGCCGGCGATCTCGCGCTGGGCCGCCGCGGTATGGTCCGGGTTGATGTCCACGCCGGTGAAGTCGCCCGCCGGGTTCGCCGCCGCCAGCGCCGTCAGCGACCGTCCCAGCCCGCAGCCCAGTTCCAGGTAGCGGAAGCCGCGGTCGACACGGGGCGGCACGAGTCGGTTGAGCGCGGCCACGTGCCGCATCGACACCGGGGCCAGCTGGGGATAGAAGCCGGGGATGTAGGACACGTCGGTGACGTAGCCGGCGGTGTCGGGAGCGGGCATGGAAGGTCTCCCCGGGGGGGTCAGGATTCCGGTTCGATCGACGCCTTCATCGACCCCTTCGACGTGGCCACGAGCCGGTCGGCGCCGAAGGCGTGGATCTGGTCCCGCTTCAGCTCCGCATGCTCGAGCGTCGTGGTGAGGACGACGGCACGGCCACGCGTGTCGACCTCGCGGGCCAGCTGCATCCCGCGCTCCGCAGGGTGGCCGAAGAGGAGCCGGAGCATCGTCACGACGTAGAGATAGGTGTGGTCGTCGTCGTTCCAGAGGACCACGTGGTAACGCGGCTGGCGCTTGGGCTTCCCCCCGGTCTCGACGTCGGGCGCCGCCCGGGCCGGCTCCGCCACCGCGGCGGCGGCGGGGTCCGGGCCCCCGTCCTCCCCGGCCGCCGACGATCCCTCGACCGGTTGCTCCGACGCTGTGGCACTGGCGGGGCGGGGCATGGGTCTGGCACACTTCCCCGGAGTGGGAGGACGGTCCGCGGCAGTATACGCGCCGTGTCCGCCCCCGTCGCACCGCCCGCGTCCCCGAGAGACAGCCCAGTGCTCGACCGCCGCTTCGTCGCCGACAACATCGACCTCGTCACCGCCAACTGCCGTGCCCGCGGGTCGTCCGCGGACGTCGCCCGATTCGCCGATCTCGACCGGCTGCGCCGTCAACTCCAGGCGGACATCGACCGGCTCAACCAGCAGGCCGGGCAGGTGAGCAAGTCGATCGGTCAGGCGACCGACGCCGGCGAACGCGAGGCCCGCAAGGCCGAGGGACGCCGGCTGCGCGAGGAGGTGGCGGCGCTCGAGACCCGGCAGGCGAAGATCGTCGCCGAGGCCGACGCCATCCTGGCGACGATCCCCAACCTCACCCACCCCGCGGCGCCGGTCGGCGGCGAGGACGCGGCGGTCGAGCTGCGCCGCGGCCGGGCTTCCCCGCCGCGCTTCGACTTCAAGCCCCTCGACCACGTCGAGCTGGGGACGAAGCTCCGGCTGTTCGACTTCGACGCCGGTGCCAAGGTCGCGGGGCACGGCTTCTACTTCCTCGTCGGTGACGGCGTCCTCCTCGAACTGGCGTTGACCCGTTACTGCGTGGACATCCTCACGGACCGCGGCTTCACCGTGATGACGACGCCCGACCTGGCCCGCGATTCGATCCTCGAGGGGACCGGATTCATGCCGCGGGGCCCCGAGACGCAGATCTACTCGATCACCGGGAGCGACCTCTCGCTCGTGGCCACCGCCGAGATCACGCTCGGCGGCGCGATGCACGAGCGGATCTTCGAGGCCGAGGAACTGCCGCTGCGCCTGTGCGGCATCAGCCACTGCTTCCGCACCGAGGCCGGCGCCCACGGCCGCGCGACGCGCGGCCTTTACCGCGTCCACCAGTTCACCAAGGTGGAGATGTTCGCCTTCACCCTCCCCGAGCAGAGCGAGGCGATGCACGAGGAGCTGCTCGAGATCGAGTGCGCCCTCTTCGACGGCCTCGGCATCCCCTACCGTGTGATCGACACCGCGAGTGGCGACCTGGGAGGACCGGCGTACAGGAAGTTCGATCTGGAGGCCTGGATGCCCGGGCGCGGCGACGCCGGCGAATGGGGGGAGGTGACGAGCACCTCCAACTGCACCGACTACCAGGCACGCCGGCTGGCGATCCGATCGAGGAAGCCGGGGGAGAAGGGCACGCAGTTCGTCCACACCTTGAACGGCACCGCGATCGCCATGAGCCGGGCGATCATCGCGATCCTGGAGAACTGCCAGCAGGCCGACGGCACCGTGAAGGTGCCGGAGGTGCTCGTCCCCTGGATGGGCAAACGCACGATCGGCACGCCACCGCCGCGGGCGGGCTGAACGGCCCCGGTCCTTCCCCCCTCCGGCCCGGCCCCTGCGGGACTTCCCGCACGAGGCGACGGACGCCTTGACCGGCACGGATAATGTGATATCATATTGATGTCTCTCTGAAAGGGGGCCGGCGCCCCACTCGACCGGGGTTTCCCGCTCGCGTCGTCGTCCCGTTCGGTGCCGTTTCCCCCGCAGGCCGTTTTCCAGCTCCCGGAGGCTCCATGCACGCGACCACTCCCCCCACCTCCCACGTCACGATCGCCGAACTGCCGCTCCGACCCGCGTCGGGGTGGGGGAAGCTCTGGGCCGGGCTCCTGCTCGTCGCCTCCCCCTGCCTGATCGTGCCGCTCGCGCTGCACTGGGACGTCCCGTTCCTCATCCCCTTCCTCGTCGTGCCGGCGGTGCTCGCGGGGGTGACCGTCCTCGCTGGCCTGATGGCGGTGGCCCCGAACGAGGCGCGGGTCTGCTCGCTCTTCGGGGACTACCGGGGGACCGTGCGGGAAGCGGGTTTCCACTGGGTCAACCCCTTCTACACGAAGAAGCCGATCTCGCTGCGGATCCGCAACTTCGAGACCGGCTCCTCGCGCACGCCGGAGAAGAAGGATGCCGCCACCGGCAAGGTGATCGAGCAGCAGGGGCGGACGCACGGACGCCCTTCGAAGGTCAACGACCGCCACGGGAATCCGGTGGAGATCTCGGCGGTGGTGGTGTGGCGCGTGGTGAACACCGCCGAGGCGACCTTCCACGTCCAGGATTACGAGGACTTCGTCGCCGTGCAGAGCGAGGCGGCGCTGCGGTCGCTGGCCACCCGCTATCCCTACGACAGCGAGGATCACGAGATGTCGCTGCGGGGCAACACCGAGGAGATCTGCAAGCAGTTGCGCGCCGACATCCAGGAACGCCTCGACCAGGCCGGCGTGGAGGTGATCGAGGCGCGTATCAGCCACCTCGCGTACGCCCCGGAGATCGCCGCCGCGATGCTCCAGCGCCAGCAGGCCTCGGCGATCGTCGCGGCACGCGCGAAGATCGTCGAGGGGGCCGTGGGCATGGTGCAGATGGCGCTCGATCACCTGGCCAAGGACGGGATCGTCGAACTCGACGAGGAACGCAAGGCGGCGATGGTCTCGAATCTCCTCGTCGTCCTCTGCAGCGACCGCCATGCCCAGCCGGTGGTGAACGCCGGAACGATCTACCACTGACCGGCCGTCGCGGCGCGGCCGTGGTGCCCCCGATCGCGTGGGGCGCCACGCCGCCCCCCGATCGGGCGTCCCTTCGGTCGTCCGCAGGTCTCCCGCCACCCCGCCCCGAGTCCCCTCCGTGCCGCGCCGCGACGCCTTCCTCCTGCGCCTCGACCCCATCGTGCTCGACGCCCTCCGGCGCTGGGCCGACGACGACCTGCGCAGCGTCAACGCGCAGGTCGAGTTCCTCCTGCGCCGCTGCCTCCGCGAGGAGGGACGCCTGAAGCCGGCCGAGGGGGAGGAGAAGACGCCACGGCGCGGGCGTCCGCCCCGGGCATGACCGCTCGAGGCACGACCGGAGCCACAACGGGGTTTGGGGGCGGGACGCCGCCGAGCGATAATCGCCGCGATCCGCAGGAGACGGCGACATGCGACGGACGACGATCGGCTGGGTCCTGGCGCTCGCGCTCTTGCCGGGCGCTCCGGGCAGGGCCCACGAGACTCCCGATTTCACCCGGGAGGTGCGCCCGATCCTCGCCGACCACTGCTTCAGCTGCCACGGTCCCGACGCGGCCGGTCGCCAGGCCGGGCTGCGGCTCGACGATCGCGACGCCGCGCTGTCACCGCACGGCGACGGCCCCGCCGCGATCGTCCCCGGCGAGCCGGCCCGGAGCACGGTCGTCGCCCGGATCGACTCCGCCGGCGAGGATCGCATGCCCCCCGACGCGTTCGGGAAGCCGCTCACCGCGTCCCAGCGGGAGATCCTCCGGCGCTGGATCGCCGCGGGAGCGCCCTACGCGGCGCACTGGGCCTTCGAGCCACCTCGGCGGCCGGAGCCCCCTGCGGTGCGCCGGGGCGACTGGCCGCGGAGCGACCTCGACCGCTTCGTCCTCGCACGCCTGGAGGCGGAGGGCCTGGAACCGGCACCCGAAGCGGGTCGTTCCGCGTGGCTGCGCCGGGTGACGCTCGATCTCACCGGTCTGCCCCCCTCCCCGGAAGAGGTCGACGCGTTCCTCGCCGACGCCTCCCCGCACGCCTTCGAACGCGTCGTGGATCGGCTGCTCGCCGGGCCCCGGCACGCCGAGCGGATGGCGATGCAGTGGCTCGACGTGGCCCGCTACGCGGACACCAACGGCTACAACAACGACGAGACGCGCACGCTCTGGCCGTGGCGCGACTGGGTGATCGGGGCCTTCGCGGCGAACATGCCCTTCGACCGCTTCGTCGTCGAGCAGGTCGCCGGCGATCTCCTCCCCGACGCGGGCGTCTCCCAACGCGTCGCCACCGGCTTCAGCCGCAATCACGTCATCACCACCGAGGGCGGGATCGTTGAGGAGGAGTACCGGGTGGAGTACGTCGCCGATCGCGTTCACACCACCGCGACGGCCTTCCTCGGCCTGTCGCTGCAGTGTGCCCGGTGTCACGATCACAAGTACGATCCGTTCAGTCAGGCCGACTACTACCGGTTCGCCGCCTTCTTCGACAACGTCCCCGACCGGGTGGTGGGGTACTCGCAGGGGAGGATGGCCGAACCGCTGCTCGAGGTCCCGTCGGCGGAGCAGGCTGCGGAACGGCTGGCGCTCGCCGCGCGCCGGGAGGAACTCGATCGACTCCTCGCCGAGCGGGCGGCGGCGATCGAGGGAGACCTGGCGGCCTGGGAGGACACCCTTCCCCCGGAGTCACGCGCCGCGCTCGAGCCGGAGGGCCTGGTGGCGCGATTCCCCTGCGACGAGGCCGCCGGACCGGATCTGGCCAACGCCGTGGCGGGGACACCCCCGGCCAGGGTGGCGGCGGGCACGGTGGCTCCCCGCGAGGGGCGCGTCGGCGGAGCGCTCGCCTTCGACGGCACGGCGCACGTGACGGCCGGAGAGGTGGGCGCGTTCGAGGCCGATGCCCCATTCACGCTCGCCGCGTGGGTCTTCCCGGAGTCGCACGAGCCGGCGACGGTGCTCTCCAAGATCGACGAGGCCGACGCCTTCCGCGGCTGGGACCTGATCCTCGAGGGGGGGAAGGTCGCCTGCCACGTCGTGCACCGCTGGCCGGACCGGGCCTTCAAGGTGATCACCAAGGAGGCGCTCTCGCTCGACGCCTGGCACCACGTCGCCGTCGTCTACGACGGCTCGCGCCGGGCGTCGGGGGTGCGTGTCTTCGTCGACGGCGTGGCACGCGACGGCGTGGCGACCACCGACAACCCCGTCGACGGATCGATCCGCACCACGCAGCCGCTGCGGATCGGGCAGCGGACCGCCTCGGCGCCCTTCCGTGGCGCCATCGACGAGGTCCGGCTCCATGCCCGGGCGCTCGGCGAGGTGGACGTCGCCGCACTGGCGGGGGGGGAGACACCGGCCACCCTCGCCGAGATCCTGCGCGTCCCGCGTGCCGAGCGCACGGAGCCGATGCGATCGCGTCTCCGCCGCCATTACCTCGCGCACGTGGACGACGCCGCGCGGCGGTGGCGCGAGGAGGCCGCCGCCATCCCCGGCCGCCTGGCCGAGATCGCCAGGCAGGTGCCCGTGACGATGGTGATGGGGGAGATGACGCCCCGCCGCCAGACGCGCCTCCTCGTCCGCGGCCGCTACGACCAGCCGGGGGACGCGGTGGCGCCCGGGGTGCCACGGATCGGAACGATCGTCGGCGAAGCGGACGACCGGCTGGCGCTGGCCCGCTGGCTCACGCGCCCCGACCATCCGCTCACCGCCCGCGTGGCGGTGAACCGCTGGTGGGAGATGCTCTTCGGGACGGGGATCGTCGAGACGGTGGAGGACTTCGGCATCCAGGGGACGCCGCCGAGCCATCCGGAACTGCTCGACTGGCTGGCGACGGAACTGGTGCGGCGCGGCTGGGACGTGCGGAGCGTCCTCCGCGAGATCGTCCTCTCCGCCACCTACCGGCAGTCGTCGCACGTGCCGCCCGAGCGGTGGAATCGCGATCCGCGCAACCGGCTCCTCGCCCGGGGGCCGCGCGGCCGGCTGCCCGCGGAGACGATCCGCGACAACGCGCTGGCCATCGGGGGGCTGCTCGTGGAGAAGACCGGGGGCCCGAGCGTGCGGCCCTGGCAACCGGAGGGACTGTGGGAGGACGTCTCGGTCGAACGGCGCGAGACCTACGTCCCCGACTCGGGCGACGGCCTCCACCGCCGCAGCATGTACACCTTCTGGAAGCGGACCTGCCCGCCGCCGTCGATGACCACCTTCGACGCGCCCGACCGGGAGACCTGCGTGGCACGTCGCGGCCGCACGAACACCCCGCTGCAGGCGCTCGTGCTCCTCAACGATCCCTCCTTCGTCGAGGCGGCACGCGGGCTCGCGCAGATCGTCGTCGCCGCCGCGGCCGACGACGACGCGAGGATCGATCTGGCCTGGAGGCGGACGCTGGCCCGCCTGCCGACGGCGGACGAACGGGCCGAGATCCGCGGCCTGCTCGCCGCCGCCCACGACCACTTCGCCCGCTCCCCCGCCGCCGTCGACCGGCTGTTGGCCGTCGGCAGCCTGCCGGCGCCGGCGGGAGCCGACCGCGGCGCCGTCGCCGCGTGGACCGCCGTGTCGAGCGTCGTCCTCAACCTCGACGAGGCGATCTCGAAGCCATGACCCGCACCCTCCGCGGCGGTTCCCCGCCTTCCACTCCCATGCCCCCTTCCCCCGCGCCGCTCCCCGCGCTCGGCCGCCGCGTCTTCCTCCGCGGCAGCGCGGGGGTCGTCGGCGTCGCCGCCCTCGCCGGCCTTCTCGAACGGGAGGCCGCCGCCGCGGCCGCGGGCGGCACGATCGCGCCGCATCACCCGCCGCGGGCGAAGCGTGTGGTGTACCTGTTCCAGTCGGGTGGCCCCTCGCACCTCGAGCTCCTCGACCACAAGCCGCGGCTGGCGGAGTTCCACGGGCAGGAGCTCCCCGACTCGATCCGTCAGGGGCAGCGTCTCACCGGCATGACGAGCGGCCAGAAGAGCTTTCCGGTGATCGCGCCCCGCTTCCGTTTCGCTCCGGCCGGTGCGGCGGGGACGATGGTGTCGGAGCTGCTGCCGCACACGGCCCGGTCGATCGACCGCATCTGCCTCGTGCGTTCCATGCACACCGAGGCGATCAACCACGACCCGGCCATCACCTACGCGCAGACCGGCTCGCAGCAGCCGGGCCGGCCGTCGCTGGGGGCCTGGCTCTCCTACGGATTGGGGAGCGAGTCGGAGAATCTGCCGGCGTTCGTGGTCCTCATCTCCCACGGCAGCGGCAAGGATGCCAACCAGGGGCTCCTCGATCGCCTCTGGGGGGCGGGATTCCTGCCGTCGAGCCATCAGGGGGTGAAGCTCCGCGGCGCCGGCGATCCGGTGCTCTTCCTCTCCGATCCCCCCGGGATCGACCGGGCGCTCAAGCGGCGGATGCTCGACGGGCTGGCCGCGCTCAACGACGGGCAGTGGCGCGAGACCGGTGACGCGGAGATCGCCACCCGGATCGCGCAGTACGAGATGGCCTTCGGGATGCAGGCCGCCGTGCCGGAACTCGTCGATCTCTCGGGTGAGTCGGAGGCGACGTTCCGCGCCTACGGCGAGGACGCGCGGCGGCCCGGCACCTTCGCGGCCAATTGCCTGCTGGCCCGGCGCCTGCTCGAGCGCGGCGTGCGCTGCGTGCAGCTCTACCACCGCGGCTGGGACCAGCATGGCGGCCTGCCGACGAACATCCCCAAGCAGGCCCGGGACGTCGACCAGCCGCAGGCGGCGCTGCTCGAGGATCTGGGGCGACGGGGCCTCCTCGACGACACGCTCGTGGTCTGGGGGGGGGAGTTCGGACGCACCGTCTACGGCCAGGGGGGGCTGCAGGACGACTACGGCCGCGATCACCATGGCCGCTGCTACTCGGTGTGGCTGGCAGGGGGTGGGATCCGCGGCGGGATCGTCCATGGCGAGACCGACGACTACGGCTACAACGTCGTCCGCGATCCGGTCCACGTCCACGACCTCAACGCCACGATCCTCCACTGCCTCGGCTACGACCACACCCGGCTGACCTACCGCTTCCAGGGACGCGATTACCGCCTCACCGACGTCCACGGGACGCCGGTGTCCGCACTCCTGACCTGACGCCCGCCGCCCCCGCGAGCGGCACGATTGACTTTTTGGCTCCCCTCAACGTAGATTTTGATCAGTCAAAATCATCGTCGGCGGGGCGTCCATGGCCACTTCGGGATCGCTGCCGGTTCGTCGCGGGCGCGGAGGCGGGTTCACGCTCGTCGAGCTCCTCGTCGTCATCGCCATCATCGGCACCCTCGTCGGCCTCCTGCTGCCGGCCGTCCAGGCGGCACGCGAGGCGGCGCGGCGGAGCGCCTGCTCCAATTCGCTCCGGCAGCTCGGCCTCGCCCTCCACGGTCACGCGGCGGCGCGTGGCCGCTTCCCGGCGGGGTACGTGGCCGACACGGCGGCCGCGTCGCGCGATCCGGCGACCCACGACGCCCTTCCGGGCACGGGATGGGGGATGGCGCTCCTGCCGTTCTGCGAGGGGGGCACGATCGCGGATCGCTACGACGCCGCGCGCGGGATCGCCGATCCGGTGAACCGCGACCTCGTCCGGCAGACGGTGGCGACTTTTCTCTGCGCCTCCTCGACCGGCCCCCGGACGCCGTTCGAGGTCACGACCGACGGCGGGCCCTCCGGCGTGATGCTGGGGCGGAGCGATTACGCCGCCAACGCCGGCCACTTCGAGCCGTGGAACACGCACCGGTCGAGCGACGATTGGAGCGCCATCGCCAACGGGCCGCTGTATCGCAATTCACGGATCCGCCCCGCCGACGTGCGCGACGGATTGTCGACGACGGTGTTCGTCGGGGAGCATTCCCAGGCCCTGTCGCAGAAGGCCTGGGCGGGGATCGTTCCGGGAGGATGGAGCCGCCTCGAGCCGATGCACGCGGCGCAGCCGGCGGGTCCGGCGGCCACGTTGGTGCTCGTCCATTCCGGGTCCCCGGCGCTCGGCGGGGTCCACGTCCCCAACGACCCGGCCGGCCACTGCGACCAGATGTATTCCCAGCACCCGGCGGGGTGCAACGTCGTCTTCGGGGACGGCAGCGTCCGATTGGTCTCGGCGGACGTCGACCGGCAGGCCTGGGGGGGGATGTGCAGCATCGCCGACGGGGAGGTCGTCGCCTCCCCGCCGTGACTGGGGCACGGCCCGCCGCATCGCGGCGAGGGCCCCGACCGCCCTGCGGAGCTGCGGCTGCCCGGGGCTATACTCTCCCCGTCGTCCGCCGCGGCATGTCCGACCGCGGAGCGGATTCTCGCCGGAGACCACCGCCATGCTCGACGTCCTCGGCCGCCCCGGGCCCATGTCGCGCCGTGCCGGCCGCCGCGCGATGCTCCAGGCCGGCGGCGCCGGACTCCTCGGGCTCTCCCTCCCACGCGTGCTCGCCGCCGAGGAATCGGCTCCGGCGGGCCGGGGCGGGAGGGCCAAGTCGGTGATCTTCCTCTTCCTGTTCGGCGGCCCGAGCCAGTACGAGACGTTCGACATGAAGCCGGGCGCGCCGGCTGACATCCGCGGACCGATGAGCCCGATCGGCTGCCGCACGCCTGGATTGCGGATCTGCGAGCATCTCCCCCGTCTGGCGGAGGTTTCCGACCGCTTCTGCGTCATCCGTTCGATGACGCACGACTTCAACGACCACAGCGGCGGGGGGCACTACGTCCAGACCGGACACCGCTGGCAGATCCCGGTGGGGGGCGGATTCAGCGCCACGCCGCAGGATTGGCCCTCGATCGGATCGGTGGTGGAGCATCTCGGGCAGCAGGCGGCGCGGGGCAGGGCCCGCGAACTGCCCGCCTACGCGGTCGTCCCCAACCGTCTGGGCCGTCTGCAGGAGAACGGGCAGTACGTCCGACCGGGAGAGTACGGCGGGTGGCTCGGGACGGGCTGCAACGCGCTGACCACGAAGATCGATCGCCGCAGCCTCGCCGACAATCCCTACTGGCGCGACTGCACCGACGCCGAGTTGCGCTGCCGGATCGAGGGACTCGACCCGGTCACCGACGACGACGTCATCCGCATCCGCCGCCGAGCCGACCTGCTCGAGTCGTTCGACGCACAGCGTCGCATCCTCGACGCCCGACGCGCCTCCGAGATCGACGATCTCCGGGCCCGGGCGCTGGGCCTGGTCACCAGCCCGCGCACCCGCGACGCGCTCGATCTCGACCGCGAGCGGCCGGAGGTCCGGGAGGCCTACGGTCGCCACCTCTTCGGGCAGGCCTGCCTGATGGCTCGGCGCCTCGTCGAGGCCGGCACCCGGTTCGTCACCGTGCACTACGACTGCTGCGACGGATACAGCTGGGATTCGCACGTCCATTCCGACGACGTGCGCCGCTTCCTCCTCCCCACCTTCGACCAGGCGCTCTCGGCCCTGCTCCTCGACCTCGAGCGGACGGGGTTGCTCGCCGAGACCCTCGTGGTGGCCCTCGGCGAGATGGGACGGACGGCCAAGCCGACGAAGGAATGGGGCCGCAACCACTGGAGCACGCTCTTCCCCGCGGTGATCGCCGGGGCCGGGGTCCGTGGCGGCACCGTCTGGGGCGCTTCCGACAGGAACGGCGAGTATCCCGTCGAGCACCCGACGAGTCCGGAGGATCTCGCGGCCACGATCTACAAGGCCCTCGGGATCGATCCCGCCACGGTGCTCACGATGCCGGACGGACGCCCGGTGCCCGTCTCCACCGGGACGCCGATCGACGCGATCTTCGGCTGACGAGCGGCGTCGCCCCGTCGCTCCGCCGCCTCACCAGCGGAGGCCGAACTTCTCGCCGCCGGAGCTTCCCGGCAGGCCCCCCTTGAGCGGCACGTTCGACTTCTTCGTCGGCCGCGGCGGGGCGGCCTCCTCGGCGGCGGGTTCCTCCGCATCGTCCGCCTCCTTGCCGCCCGCCGGCGCCGGCGGCGTCGCCAGCGCCTTGATGGAGAGCGCGAGACGCTGCTCGTCGGGATCGCAGGCGAGCACCTTGCACTCCACCGCCTCCCCCTCGCGGACCACGCTCGACACGCTGTGCACGTGGCGGTGGGCGAGTTCCGAGACGTGGACGAGCCCCTCGACGCCCGGTTCCAGCTTCACGAAGGCCCCGAACTGCGCGATCCGGCTGACGACGCCGCGGACCGCGGCGCCGACGTGGTACTTCTCCGCGGCGTTTTTCCAAGGGCTCTCCACCGTGTCCCGGATCGAGAGGCCGATCTTGCCCGTCTGGCGGTCGACGTTCTTCACGGCGACCCGCACCTTCTGGCCAACCTCGAGGACGTCGCCGGGATTCTTGACGCGGTCCCACGACATCTGGCTCACGTGCACCAGGCCGTCGACGCCGTTGCCGATGTCGACGAAGGCGCCGAAGTCACGCACGGAGCGGACGATCCCGTCGAGCAGGTCGCCGATCTCGAGCGTCTCGAGCATCTTGGTGCGGGCGTCCGCCGCCTGGCGCTCGAGCACGGCGCGGCGCGAGAGGACGAGGCGGCGGGCGGCGGGGACGATCTCGGTGACGAGCGCCTCGACCGTCTGCCCCACCATCTCCTCGAGGTTCTCGATCCGCCAGGTGCTCACCAGGCTCGCGGGCATGAAGCCGCGCAGGCCCGCCACGTCGCACTCCACGCCCCCCTTGTTGGCGGCGGTGATTTTCGCGGCGACGATCATCCCGGCTTCGAGTTGCGACCAGTCCTCCACCGCGATCGCCCGATTGGCCGGGGCGACGTCGTAGAGGCCGTCCTCCTCGTTGAAGCCGCCGACGGAGAGTTCCAGGACCTGGCCGATCTCGGGATTGCCGTCGAGGCCCACGAGCTTGAGCGCGCCCTGACGGCGCCCCCCGAGGTCGAGGAACGCGGTGTCCGGTCCGACGGAGACGACGGTCCCGCTGACACGGGTGCCGGGATCGAGCACCGCGGCCATCTTCGGGGCGGTGGCGCTCGAGAGGATCGCATCCACCTCGATCCCGGCGAGGGCGGCCTGGAAGTCCTCCTCCAGATCCTCCTCGAGCCCGGCCCGCAGGTTGGGGACGGCGACCTGCTTGTTGTGGCGGAGGACGTCGGTGAACGCCGACTTGGGCGCCCGCTCACCGCGGCGCTCGCGGCGGGGTTCCCTCTCGGTGCCGCGTCCGCCCCCCTCCGCCCGCCGCGGTTCGGCGGGGGCCGCACCCGCCGCGGCGGCACGGGCCTCGATGTCGGCAGCGGAGACGACCGGAGCACTGCCCGGGGCCGACGCCTCGGCGGGCGCCGTCGGGGGGACGGCGGTCGCACCGGGAGCGCGGACCGGGCCCGTGGACGGTGGCACCTCGCCGAGGACCGACGCGGTCGCGGAGGCGACGTACTGATGCCGCGGCGGCATGCGCGGCGGCTTCACCCCGGGGCGCTGCGTGCCGATGGCGATCCGGCGCTTCTCGAGCGCCGCGGCGTCGCCCGCATCGCCGGCATCGGCCGGCGCCGCGGGAGGGGTGGGAGCCCCGGGAGCCGGGGCGGCCTCGGGGGGGGGCTGGTCCGGGGTCGGATTCGAATCGGCGGTCATGGTGTCGCTCGCTGCCGGAAACGGAGCCCCGATGATGTCACCGGCAGGGGCTCGCGAGGAGAGAAGAAGGAGTCAGGGAGAAGTTGAATGCGGGAAACAGGACTTGAACCTGCACGGTATTACTACCACCAGGCCCTCAACCTGGCGCGTCTGCCAATTCCGCCATTCCCGCAGCGGTGTGTGTGGATGGGACGAAGAGGAACGGACGTGGCCGGTGCCACGGCCGGGTGAAATCGCCCAACCTGACTCAACGGCCATTCTGCGGCCGATCCGCGGCCAGTCAAGGACCCCGCCGGGAAACCGACGCCGAGGGGTACCGGGCGGTCGCCGCGGGTGCGGAAATGAGCCGATCCCGCCGTCAGGAGGGTTCCGTGGACGTACGCCGGTTCGCCACCGCGGCGAACGCGGACATGCCCGCCACGAGGACCGCCGACCAGACCAGATCGCCGACCGGCATCCAGCGGTAGAAAGGGAGGGCCGCGGTGAAGCACTCGGCGAGCCCGGCGACCGTGTGCGGGTAATCGGAGCCGGTGCACCAGTGGACGAAGTTCGTCGACAGGAAGAAGACGAGCGATCCCGCCAGGGCTCCTCCGAGCGTGCCCGCGATCCGGTGCCCCCGGACGAGGGGCCCGACGAGCACCGGCCACATGAAGGCGCCGTAGACGACCGCCGCCATGAGCCAGTTCCCGTAGCTCCCGCCGCCGGGCAACGCGAGGTTGCTCGCGGCCAGGGCCACGGCCGGGACGGTCGCGGCGATCGCCGGATGGGGGAAAAAGGCCCCGGCGCACAACGCGATGCCCACCAGCGGCGTGACGTTGTAGGTCGGCTGAAAGAGCCTGCCGGCACAGCCGATCGCCACCAGTCCGATCCACGCCGGGAGCAGGGCTTGCATCGGAAGGCCGCCGGAGGCCCGGTCGACGCCACGCTCGCCCGTCGATCGACCCGAATCGTTCATGCTTGGCAGACCTTCGCGGGGTAACTCTCCGGACGGACCCAGTCCCGATACACTAGCTGTTTTCGGCCGGTGGGCAAGCCGAAGGCAGGCCACCCTCACCGACCTGCCCAGCCCGACGCCGCCGATGGCCAGTTCCAGGCCCCCACGTGCCCGCGATGAAGCCGCCCCGGGCGGTCGGGACGCTCCCGCGTCCGGTGCCGGGAGCACCCTTGGCCTCGAGCGGACCCCGGAGGGGGTCGTTGTCCTCACCATCGGGTCGGCCGGCCGGCGGCAGAACGTCATCGACGCGGCGTTCCTCGAGGCACTGGCCGGACGCCTCGACGAACTCGACGCCGACATCCCGCCCCGCGGACTGATCATCCGCTCCGGCACCCCTGGCACCTTCCTGGCCGGGGCCGACATCGACAGGTTGGAGGGGATCCTCGGGGCCGACAGGGAGGTGATCGAGGCGGCCTGCGCCCGTGGGCGGGCCCTCTTCGGCAGGCTCGGCGCGCGTCCCTGGCCCTCCGTCGCGCTCGTCGACGGGACCTGCCTGGGTGGGGGACTGGAGTTGGCGCTCGCCTGCGACCACCGCGTCGCCACCACCGCTCCCACGACGGTGCTCGGGTTTCCGGAGGTGAAACTCGGACTGCTGCCCGGTTGGGGGGGGACGGTGCGGCTCCCCCGCCTCGTCGGCCCGGGGCCGGCGGTGGAGTTGATGGCGTCCGGCGAGACGATCGACGCGGCCTCCGCGGCGCGCCTCGGGCTCGTCGACGCCTGCGTGGACCAGGATCGCGCCCTCGCCGCGGCGCTGCTCCTCGTCGAGCGGGCGACCGCCGCCGGTTCCCATCTGCGGCGCCGGGAGGAACTCTCCCGTCCGGTGGCGTTCGATGCGGCGGAGCGGGAGTTCCTCGAGGCCACCACCGGGGCCGTGATCCAGGGGCGCACCGGCGGCCACTACCCCGCCCCGCCGACGATCCTCGAGACGGTGCTCGCCGGAGCTGCCGCCGGCGCCGAGGAGGCGGCCGGGATCGAGGGTCGGGCGTTCGCGACGCTGGCCCGATCGCCGGTGGCCCGCCAGTTGGTCCGTGTCTTCCGGCTCGGCGAGCGGAACCGTCGCGACACCGGCCTGGCCCGGGGCGACGTGGCCGATGCGCCGGCGTTCGCGAAGCCCGCCGTCGTCGGCGCGGGAATCATGGGGTCGGGGATCGCGGCGGCCCACCTCCGGGCCGACATGCCGCTCACCCTCTGCGACGTGCAGTCCGAGGCCCTCGCGCGGGGCGTGGCCGAGATCCTCCAGGAGGCGGCGTGGGACCGGGTGCGCCGCGGGCCCGACCCGGAGCGGGCCCTGCGCCTGGCGGGGCGGCTGCGCACCGCGACGCGGCCCGAGGTGCTCGCCGAAGCCGATCTGGTCATCGAGAGCGTGGTGGAACGGACCGACCTCAAGCGGCAGGTCCTCGCCGAGATCGAGTCGATCGTCCCGCCCGACACCGTCATCGCCACCAACACCTCCACCAACCCCGTCGCCAAGCTGGCCGGTGCCCTCCGGGATCCGACGCGCTTCTGCGGCATGCACTTCTTCAATCCGGTCCGGCGGATGATGCTCGTCGAGGTGGTGCGCGGACCGGCGACCTCCGACGCGACGGTGGCCCGGGTGGTGGCCCACGGCAAACGGCTGGGGAAGTGCCCGGTGGTCGTCCGTGACAGCCCCGGCTTCCTCGTCAACCGGATGCTCAGCCCTTACCTCCACGAAGCGGTGGAGATGCTCCGCGAGGGGATCGACGCGCGGCGCATCGACCGGGTGGCCCGGGCCTTCGGGATGCCGATGGGGCCGCTCGAACTGTACGACATGATCGGCCTCGACACCGCTTTCTACGCCGGGATCGTGCTCGCCGACGCCTACGGCGAACGGATCGAGTCGTCGCCGGTGATCCCCGCGATGGTGAAGTCGGGACGCCTCGGCCGGAAGACCGGCTGCGGGTTCTACCGTTACTCGGGCTGCGGGCCGAAGGCACGGATCGAGCGACCGGACGAAGGGGTCGCGGCCGTCGTCGCCCCGTACGCCCTGCCGCCGCACCGGGGGGGGCGACCGGACGACCGCACCATCGCCGACAGGCTCCTGCTCCCCATGGTGCTCGAGGCGACGCTGGTCCTCGACGAGGGGATCGTGCGCGACGCGCGCGACATCGACCTCGCCGTGATCCACGCGCTCGGCTTCCCGCCCTTCCGGGGCGGCCTCCTCGCCTGGGCCGACACGCTCGGTGCCGCGGAGATCGTCCGGCGCCTCGAACCGCTCTCCGACCTCGGCGTCCGCATGCGCCCGAGCCCGCGTCTCGAGGCCCTCGTCCGCGACGGCGGCCGCTTCACCGACTGACCCCCGCGAACCTCCCGCATGCCCGCCCCGCTCCTCCCGCGCGAGCCCGAACACACGCCGGTGATCGTCGCCTGCTGCCGCACGGCGATCGGCCGCGCGCACGCCGATCGCGGCGTCTACCGCCGGGTCCGTGGCGACGAACTGGCCGCCGCCGTCGTGGAGGCGGCGATCGGGAGGAGCGGGATCGACCCGCGCTCCGTCGAGGACCTCCTCCTCGGCGCCACGCAGCAGCGCGGCGAGTTGGGGGGCAACGTGGCCCGGGCCGTGGCCCTCATGGCCGGCCTCCCGCTCTCCGTCGGCGGAGCGACGGTGAACCGGCTGTGCGGATCGGGGCTCGAGGCGATCCTCCAGGCGAGTCGCTCGATCGTGGAGGGATCGGCCGGGGCGCTCGTCGCGGCGGGGGTCGAGCACATGCACCACGTGCCGATGGATCAGGGTGTCGACTTCCATCCCCGGGTGGCCGCCCGTTCCAGCCGCGGCGTGCTCTCGATGGGGCTGACGGCCGAGCATCTGGCGGCTTCGCGGGGCATCGGGAGGCGACGGCAGGAGGAGTACGCCCTCGAGAGCCACTCGCGCGCCGCCGCCGCCGCCGACTCGGGCTCCTTCCGCGGCGAGATCGTCCCGGTGCTCGGCCACGACGAGGAGGGGGGGCTCGTGGAGGTGTCCGCCGACCAGTCGGTGCGCCCCGACACCACGCTCGAGGCGATGGCGCGCCTCGAACCGGCGTTCCTGCCCGGCATCGGCACGGTGACGGCGGCGACGAGCGCCCCGCTCAGCGACGGCGCCGCGGCGGTGGTGGTCACGTCGCTCGACCTGGCGCGCCGGCAGGGGCTGCCCGTGCTCGCACGGATCGTCGCCGGAGCGGTGGTCGGCGTCCCGCCGGCGGAGATGGGGACCGGCCCGGTGGCGGCGACCCGCAGGCTCCTCGGCCGCCTCGGCATCGGCGTGGAGTCGATCGATCTCGTCGAACTCAACGAGGCCTTCGCGGCGCAGGCCCTGTGCTGCATCGACGAACTCGCGCTCGACCCCGCGCGCGTCAACGTCCGTGGCGGGGCGCTGGCGATCGGTCATCCGCTCGGGGCCAGCGGCGTGCGGATCGTGACCACGCTCCTCCGCGTGATGGAGGACCGGGACGCGCGCCGCGGTCTGGCGACGATGTGCATCGGTCTCGGTCAGGGCATCGCCCTGCTCCTGGAGAGGGACGAGCCGTGAAGGTCATCGCGGAGCATCCTCCCGGCGGACCCTCGTCCCCCCGGCAGCCCGCCACGCTCCTCGACCTGCTGGTCGCGCGACTCGACGACAAGGGGGGTGCGCCGGCGCTCGCCACGCTCCCCCGGGAGGACGCGCCGGAGACACGCTGGACGTGGCTCGACCTGGCGGCGGCGGCCGTCGACGTCGCCCGGCGCCTCGAGGCGGCGGGACTCGGACCGCGCGACCGCGTCGTCCACGTCGGGACGCACACCGTCGACTGGGTCGTGGTCGATCTCGCCTGCCTGCTCGCCGGCGTCGTCCACGTGCCTCTGCACGCCGACGCCTCCGGCGCGGAGATCCTCCGTCAGATCGAGTGGCTCGCCCCGCGCGGACTGGTCGCCAGCGGCGCCGAGGGGCCGTTGCCCCCCTCCGCCGCGGGCCCGGTGCTCGGCGCGGTGGGCGATCCCCGCCGCGTGCTCGATCTGCGCTTTTTCGCGCCGCGGCGCGGCCTCCGCCACCGCCTTCCGCCGGCCGGGCTGCATGCCGAGGCGTGGCGCGCCCTGCGCGAAGATCCCGCCGGCCTGCGGCGCGAGGTGGCGCGCCGCGCCGCGGCGGCCGATCCCGACGCGCCGGCGAAGGTGTTCCTCTCCTCCGGGACGACGGGCCATCCGCGCGGCTACGTCCACTCCCAGCGCTCGCTCGCGCTCAACGCGCTGGCGGCGGCGGAGATCTTCCTCGGGGAGCCGGACGACGTGCGCCTCGCCTGGTTGCCGCTCAGCCACGCGCTGGCATCCACCGGCGACGTCTCCACGGCTCTCGTCCGGGGCGGTTGCCTGAACGTCGTCCCCGACCGGCGCCGCATCCTCGATGCCTGCGGTTTCCTGCCGCCGACGGTGATCCTCGGCGTGCCCGCCTTCTTCGACCGGCTCGCGGGCGCCGCGGAGGCCGGGAGGATCGCCGACCTGCGGGGGGCGCTCGGGGGACGGGTGCGGGTCTGCGTGTCGGGGGGGGCGGCGCTGCGGCGGCGGACGAGCGACGCCTTCGCCGCGCGGGGGATCCCGCTCGTGGAGGGCTACGGACTGGCCGAGGCGGGACCGGTGGTGACGCTCGCCACCCCGCGGGACCACGTTCCCGGCAGCGTGGGGCGGCCCCTGCCCGGCGTCGAGGTGCGTCTGGGGGAG
>CAZMOU010000044.1:27284-27539 GCA_964567835.1 uncultured Chitinophaga sp.
GACGAGCTGCCGGTGCGGACGCCGTCGCGGGCCCTCGAGGTGCTCGTGCCGGACGGGGACGCGGCCGCGCCGCGGGGAGCGGACGACGCCTGGATCGCCACCGGCGACACCGCCACGATGCTCCCCGACGGCAGCGTGCGGATCACCGGTCGACTCGTCGACACGCTCGTCCTCGCGGCGGGGACGAAATTGCCCCCCGACGAGGTCGAACGGGCGCTCGCGGAGGAGCCCGTCGTGGCACAGGTGTGCGTGTGC
>CAZMOU010000045.1:0-27481 GCA_964567835.1 uncultured Chitinophaga sp.
GGGTGGAGGCGCGGCGGCGCACGGCCTGGCTCGACCTCGTTCTCGAGGAGACCCCGGTGCCGATCGGCGACGGCGCGGCGGCCGCCGCGCTGCTGGCGACGGTGGCGGCCCGCGAGCCGGCGCGCGTCCTGCCGGAGCCCGACTCCGCGGCGGGGCGGTTCCGGTCCCGGGTCGGCTGGCTCGCGGTTGTGATGCCCGAACTCGGCCTCCCGCTCCTCGACGACGCGGCGCTCGTCGCCATGCTCCCCGGCATCTGCCGCGGCGCCCGCTCGCTCGACGACGTGCGCGCGGCCGACTGGCTGCCGCGATTGCAGGAGGAGGTCGGCTGGGAGCGGCTGCCGCTCGTCGAACGCTTCGCCCCCGCGGAGGTCGAGTCGGCCGGCGGGAGGCGGTTCCGCCTCGAGTACCGTCCGGACGGGCCGCCGATCCTGGCCGCGCGGATCCAGGACCTCTTCGGCACCCACGCCACCCCCCGCGTGGCCGACGGACGCGTCCCGGTGCTCGTCCATCTCCTCGGTCCGAACCACCGGCCGCAGCAGGTCACGAGCGACCTCGAGAGCTTCTGGAAGACGACCTATCACGAGGTCCGCAAGGAGTTGCGCCGGCGGTATCCGAAGCACTCCTGGCCCGACGATCCCTTGACAGCCCGTGCCCCCGACCGTGGCCACAGACGCGATACGACCGGCTGAACCGCACCCGCGCCCCCCGGCGCCGTCGGCATCGCCCGAGCGACCGGATGCCGGTCGTGACGGGAGTGCGCGTCGAGCGCGTCGTGCGCCCGGTGTCGGATGGCGCTTGTACGACGGGCACCTTCCCGGTGGTGATGTTCCGCACGCGGCGGCGCCGAAACCTCCCTCCGGCCATCCGCTCCCACGGATCGCCGGAGTCACATCCCCTGGGAAAGAAGCAGGAGTCCCCCATGCGTCGAGTGGTGTTGTTCGTGGCGGTGGTACACGCCCTGATGGTGAGCGGCAGCGTGAACGCCCAGCAGATCCGCGGCCGCGAGATCGGCGCGCAGCGCAACGGGCCGGTCGCGAAGCTGATCGAGTTGGAGCGGCGGAAGAACGAGTGGCTGCGTCAGCGGTTCCTCGGCCGGTGACCCGGGCGGCCGCGGTCGCAGCGAGCGTCCCGTCGGCACCACCCCCCCCCGGTGCCCACCGATGACGCCCGACGCCCGCGACTGGCTCGCCGGACTGCGACGGTTCTCCGAGCAGCACCGGGCCCCCCGGCCCGAGCGGAGGGTGCCGGTGCCCTCGGAGACCGTCGTGGTCGCCTCCACCCCGGAGGCGCTCGCCGCCCAGGCGGGCATCCTCGACCGTTGGCTCGAGGACCATGGAGCGGGGATCCGCGCCCTGTTCGCCGAGCGGCCCGGCGCGGCGATCGTCCTCACCACCACGCCCCCCGGCTTCGTCGCCGCGGAGCGGTTCCGGGCCGGTCTGGCCGCCGCCGACGCCGAGCGGTTCGCCGCGGTGACGGAGATCGAGTACCGCGGCTGGTGCATGCGCTCGCCCGACGAGCACCACCGGCTCCACGACAACGTCTGGAGCTGGATCAAGGCACCCCTCCCCGCGGCCCGCGCCGGGGAGTTCGCTGCCTGGCCGATCCCCGACGGACATGCCTACTGGCTCCACCGGCGCGGCCGCGGCGGGGCCCGCACCTGGCGGTCCGCCGACCTCTGGCAGTGGGACGGCAGGACCGCCACCCTCCTGGCCAGCGACGTGTCGGAGCGGGCCCTGCGACCGGGACCGTAGCCGCACCGCGTCCCGAGCCCGGCGGGGCCGAGGATTGCCCGACTCTCGCGCGACCGACCCCGTCCACCGCAGGGATGCGGTGGTCCGCAGCGGTGCGGGGCACCTCGGCTGCCCCGCCCGCGTCCCGAGCCCGGCGGGGCCATGGATGGCCCGCCGGGCGTGAAGTCAGAACTTCTGGATGGCGTCGAACCCGAGCATCGTCTGGTTCGTGCTCACGCCGTCGTTGAACGGCAGCACCCCGCTCCTCCCGCTGAAGAAGTCCCAGCGGAAACAGGGGCGGACGAGGACGTTGCCGCTCGGCACCCAGTTGGGCCCGACGGTGAGGGAGAAATAGTTGCCGGGGAGCGGGACGTGGTTGGGATTGCTCGGCCGGTTGAGCCCCACGCGCGTGCCGTCGACGTCGTCGAACCACTCGAATCGCGCACCCCACTTCCAGGTCTCGCTGGCGGACCAGTAGAGGTACTGGTCGATGCCGGTCCAGAGGGCGGTGCTCCCGTCGGCGAGGCCGCGCGCCTGGAGCCCGAGCCACTGGTGGAACACGTACTCGACGTCGTCGCTGGGGCGGTACTCGAAGATCAGGCTGTAGCGGGTGCGGTTGGCGGAGGCGAGGACGGGAGCGGGCTGGAACACCGGCGAGAAGTCGTCGCACTCGTCGCCCGTCACGATCGCGAACGACGTCGCCGCCGAGTTGTCGTCGTTCTTGATCCGGGCGCGGCCGAGGAAGTTCGCCCGGGTGAAGCCCGACGAGAGGGCGTTCCAGCCGTTGACGAGGCCACCGTTCAGCTCGAGGTTGTCCGTGGCGCGCCAGTTGGCGAGTCCGCCCCAGTGGGTGAAGGGGCCGGCGAACTGGTAGCTGTACGCCTTCGTGTAGAAGAAGTTGCCGACGGCGGGCAGGCCCTCGTAGCCGACGATCGAATAGAAATGGCCGAGCTTGAGGTTCAATTCCTCGCTGCCGGCGGTGGCGTAGAGCTGCGGGATCGCCAGGCCGTAGTACTCGCCGCTGTTCCAGTTGCCGCTTCCGCTCGGGGTGACCTCCCAGCCGGTCGACTGCGCGAGCAGGTAGTCCTCGCCGTAGATCAGATCCGCCCGGTAGCCGACACCCGCCTCGCCGTCGCCCGGGAGCGTGCGCTCGCCCACGAGGTAAAGCTGATTGAGCATCGGCTCGTTGGCCCGGTCCACCGCGTTGTAGGGGCCGTTGAACTTGCTCGCCGGGTTGGCGAAGTTCCCCATGAAGCCGCCGTCGATCCACCCGTAAACGCCCGAGCGCTGCGGCTCGCCGAAGAGGTACCAGTCCTGGCCCTGGGGGATCACGCCGTCCGAGACGTCGTCGACGAGCCGCGGATCGAGGCGTTCGAACGACCCGACCTGCTCCTCCCGCCCGACGAAGTCCCGCTCCTGCGCCGTCCCCAGGATGGCCCCCAGTGCCGTCGCGAATCCCGCCGTCGCCCCGATCCACCGTCGTGTCGTCATCGTCCGCCTCCCGGTGCGCCGGGGCCCGGCCTTCCGCCGCCGGCAATCCCCGCACCCTCTGCATCGGCCGGACGATCGTCACCACCGGCATGCCGCGGGGCGTCGGTGGCATGCTCCCGGGCGGCTTGCGCCGCCTGCGTCGTCGCCGACTTTCCCGCGACCCGCTCGGTCCTTCCGACCTGCAGCGGCGTTCCCCTTTTCCGGGCAGGCGACACGTGCGGCCGGGGCGGGGGTGGCAAGCGATTCCGGTGGGGCGGGGAGTGAGGCCCGGCGGGGCATCCCCGTCATCGGGGAGCGCCTCCTTTCCCCTGCCTCTCCCTCAAGCGAGCCTCGCACCCCTTCCGATGGGAGTGGTCGTGACGAGGGGAGGGACTCCGACGATGGCGGGACGGTGGATGCGTGTGGCGGCCGTCGCGATCGCGACGGTCCTGACGGCCCGGGGTGCCGCCCTGGCGCAGACCTACGGAATCGACTTCCGCAACACCCTCATGCCCGCCTCGGGCGGCATGGCGGGCACGAGCGTGGCGGCGCCGCAGGACTTCATCTCCGCGATCAACGGAAACGCCGCGGCGCTCACCCAGTTCGAGGGGACTCATTTCACGATCGGCGGCGCGTTCGCCGGTCCGACGGCACGGCTCTCGCAGGCCGACCCGATCCCGCTCCTCGGCGTCGATCCCTTCTCCGAGAAGAGCAGCACGCCCGGCGCGATCGTGCCGGCGATCGGCGTCTCACAGGAACTCGACGGACTGGCACTCCCCACCACGGTCGGGCTGGCGGTGCTCGGCGCCGCCGGCGGCGGGGCGAGTTACGCCCAGGATCCCGCGAGCAACGGCACCTCCTCCTATCTGCTCTTCCTGGAGTTCGCACCCTCGGTGGCGGTCGAGCTGACGGAGCGACTCTCCGTCGGGGCCACGATGTTCATCGGGGACGGGTACGTCTCGGGGCCGTTCGTGGGCGTCAGTTCCATGACCAACGCCTACGCCCTCCGTGCGGGCGTCGGCATCGACTACCGCTTGGGCGACGCCTCGAGGATCGGGGCCTACTACCTCTCGACGCAGGCGTTCCGCTTCCCGAACGAGGCGATCCTCCTCAACCAGGCGCGGGCGATCGACGTCGACATGGGTCTTCCCCAGACGGTCGGGCTGGGCGTCTCGAACGAGTCGCTCATGGACGGTCGCCTGCTCCTCGCCGCCGACGCCCTCTTCCTGGACTGGGAGAGCGCCGCTCTGTTCGGGAGCATCTACCGGCCCCAGTGGGTGATGCAGCTCGGCGCGCAGTACCGGGCGACCGACGCACTCACGCTCCGGGCCGGCTACGCCCTGGCCGAGAATCCGATCGACCCGAACGTCGGCACCTCGCTCGGGCCGGTACCGGTCCCGGGCGGCATCCAGGCGGTGAAATACCTGCAGTCGCAGTTCGCCATCGTCAACCGGCACCGCATCGCCGCCGGATTCGGCTACTCCGACGTGATCCCCGGGGTCGACTTCGACGCCTTCGCCGGAGGGATGTTCCCCGCCACCGAGTTCCTCGGGGACGCCACGCGGTTCGACATCTGCAGCTACTGGATCGGCCTCGGGTTCACCTGGCACTACGACCGTGCGGCCCGGCGGGCCGGCGCGGGGTCGTGACCATGGGGCACCGCAGCCATGGCGCGCGGCTCGTGGCATCGCGTCTCCACCGCGTGCTCCTCGTGCTCGTCGTCGCCGGCGGTCCGGTACCGGCCGGCGCCCGGCCGCCGGGACCGATGGCCCGGGCCGACTCCTCCGCCAGGGAGGAGATGGAGACCGATCGCGACACCTACACCTTCGCCCCCACGACCGCCGGGGCAGGGCGGACGATCACGGAGCTTTCCTACTCCTTCATCGACAACCGACGGGGACCCGAGGCCCACAGCCTCCCGGAACTGCTCGTGCGGCGCGGCATCGGCGAGCGGCTCGAACTGCGCGTCGGCTTCAACTACGAGGGGGGCGGGCCCGGACTCGTGTCGGGCACCGACTTCGGCGGCGAGGATCTGCTCCCCGAACACGAGAGCCGGGTGCTGTACGGCACCAAGCTGGAGACGAGCGACCAGTCGGGCTGGATGCCGATGTCCGCCCTGGTGATCCAGGGGTTCACGCCGGTCCACGGGCCGGCGACGCAGTCCACCCTCATGGTGGGAGAGGCGTGGTCGTGGCGTTTCTCGAACGGATGGGAGTGGCGATCCGGCCTGCGCTATGGCAACGGCTGGGAGGAGGCTGACTCCTTCGACCAGTGGTCCCCCTCCACCACGCTCAAGATCCCCCTCGGCGACCGGTGGAACGTCCACGCCGAGTACTTCGGCATCACGTCGAGCGGGAAGGAGGCGCCGATCGACCTGCAGTACGGCAGCATCGGCGGGCACGTGCTGCTGACGGAGGATTTCGAACTCGGCCTGCGGGTCGGCTGGGGCCTCAACGACACCTCGCCCGCCTTCTTCTCGAACCTCGGGCTGGGGCTGCGCTACTGACCCGCGCCTTCGGCGTTGAAGACGCGGCTCCAATCACGTTTCATGTCGATCACCCACCAGCCGCGCCGGGGGGCCTCGGCGAGCGCTTCCACGAGGCGCCCCGTTCCGGCGGGCTCGGCGTCGTAGGCGTACTCCCGCTCGGCGTCCGTGTGATGGAGGATCAGACCCAGCGAAGGCCGGGGATTCCCCACCGTGGTGTAACGGAGCATGGCCAGATCGCCGTCGCTGTTCCCGATGCAGGCGATCGGCCGGCGCCCGATGAACTGGCGGATCCCGACCGGCTTGCCCTCCTTGTCGTCGACGAAGAGGTGGTCGAGCGTCTTCACGAGGACCGGCCCCTCGGCGCGCATCTCGAATCGCGGCCGGCCCGTCGACCCGATCACCCGCTCCGGCGGGATGCCGTAGACGCGCTCCGACCAGACGCGCATGAAGTCGGCGCCGCCGCCAGACACGATCCACGTCTTGAACCCGTGCGCGCGCAGGTGGGCGAGCAACTCCTGCATCGGCGCGTAGGCGAGGCCGTCGTAGGGGCGGCCGAAGCGCGGGTGGCGGGCCCTCTCCAGCCACGAGCCGACGGCCTCGTCGAAGGCCTCCACCGTCTGCCCCGCATGCGTCAGGCCCACGACGTGGAGCAGGCCCTCGTGGCGATCGCCGGCCAGGAGGGTGGCGAGGTCGCCGGTGAGGAGCGCTTTCACCATCGGATCGGCGCCGAGTGGCGGATCGACCGCCACGCGCTCGCGGAGCCGGTCGATCGCGAAGGCGGCCTGGAACGGGAGCGGGTACTCGGGCCAGAGCGTCCCGTCGTTGTCGAACACCGCGATGCGTTCGGCCTCCGGCACATGGTCGGCGGAGGCGGGATCGCACACGCGGGCGACGAAGTCCTCGATCGCCCGCCTGACCGGGCCGTCGTTCCAGGAGGCGAGGGGCCCCACCGGTGCGTCGTCGGCGCGGCTGCCCTGACCGGGTGCCGCGATCGGCAGGAGGGCGACCAAGAGGGTCAGGATCCGGCGGGTGGACATCGTCGATCGGCTCCGGCGCGCTCGGCTTGGGGCATCCGCCGGCGGACGGGGGGATTGCCCGGTCGCTGGGGCGTTCGGGACCCGCCGCGGTGCCGGCACCGCGCCGCCCCCGCGACGCCCCTGACTTCTACCACGGATGGCGTCCCCCACACGACCAGGGAGGGGCGCGCAGCGGCTCGGGCCGCCGGCGGCGCTCCGCCGTTTCGTCGGATATTGCATGGCGGCCCCGCCCCGGCGGGGAAAAGACTCTCCCGAATATCCCGGTCGGGCCGAGCGCCCGCCGGCCACACCCTGACCCCGGAACCGGATCCATGCCCCCCCTCCGTCGCCTGCCGCTGCTCCTGGTCCTCCTCGCGTTCCTCCCCTTCCCGCAAAGGGCCGCCGCCGGGGAGGCGAAGCGTCCCAACATCCTCGTCATCTGGGGGGACGACATCGGGCAGTTCAACGTCAGCGCCTACAACCTCGGGATGATGGGCTACCGGACGCCGAACATCGACCGCATCGCCAGGGAAGGGGCGCTGTTCACCGACTGGTACGGCCAGCAGAGCTGCACGGCGGGGCGTGCCGCCTTCATCACCGGCCAGTCCCCGATCCGCACGGGGCTCACGAAGGTCGGCCTCCCCGGCGCCCCCGAGGGGATGCGGGCCGAGGATCCGACGATCGCCACGCTCCTCAGGGCCAGGGGCTACGCCACCGGCCAGTTCGGCAAGAACCATCTCGGCGATCGCGACGAGATGCTCCCCACCGCGCACGGCTTCGACGAGTTCTACGGCAACCTCTACCACCTCAACGCCGAGGAGGAGCCGGAGCATCCCGATTACCCGAAGGACCCGGCCTTCCGCAGGAGATTCGGTCCGCGCGGCGTGATCCACTCCTTCGCCGACGGCCGCATCACCGACACCGGTCCGCTGACGAGGAAGCGGATGGAGACGATCGACGACGAGGTGAACGCGAAGGCGTGCGCCTTCATGGAGAAGGCGAAGGCCGACGGGAAGCCGTTCTTCGTCTGGTGGAACTCGACGAAGATGCACATCTTCACCCACCTCGAGGAGCGCGTCGCGGGAAAGACGGGGCTGGGAATCTACGCCGACGGCATGGTGGAACACGACCGGCAGGTCGGGGTCCTCCTGGCCAAGCTCGAGGAACTCGGCCTCGCCGAGGACACGATCGTGATGTACTCCACCGACAACGGGGCGGAGGCGTTCACCTGGCCCGACGGCGGCACGACGATGTTCCGCGGCGAGAAGAACACGCAGTGGGAGGGGGGGTATCGGGTGCCGTGTGCGATCCGCTGGCCGGGGGTGATCGCCCCGGGCACGGTGATCAACGACATCGGCTGCCACGAGGACATGCTCCCCACGCTCTGCGCCGCCGCCGGGGACGGGACGGTCAGCGCGGATTTGAGGAAGGGCCGGACGGTCGGCACGCGCACCTACAAGGTCCACATCGACGGCCACGACCTCGGCCCGGCCCTGCGCGGCGCGGGACCGTGGCCCCGGAAGGACTTCATCTACTGGACCGACGACGGCAGCGTGGCGGCCCTCCGCTACGGCAACTGGAAGGCCACGTTCCTCGAACAGCCGGCCCACGGCATGCACGTGTGGCAGCGCCCCTTCGTCGAGCTGCGGGCCCCGATCCTCGTCAACCTGCGGATGGACCCCTTCGAGCTCGCGCAGGACATCGGCATGGATTACCAGCGCTGGTACCTCGAGCACATGTTCATGATCGCCCCGGCGGCCGCGCACGTCGGGGAATGGCTGCAGAGCTTCAGGGAGTTCCCCCCGCGGCAGAAGCCGGGGAGCTTCAACCTCGAGCGGGTGATGGAGGCGGTGACGGCGCCGCAGGGCGGGGCCCGCTGATCCCGGTCAACCCCGCGCGCGTCGCAGCGTCTCGGAGGGCAACTCGCCGAAATGGCGCCGATAGCGGCCGGCGAACCTGCCGAACTCCCAGATCCCCATCCCGGCGAGGATCTCCGTCACGCCCGTCGAACCGTCCGCCGGCCTCGAGAGGCGGCGCCGCATCGAGTGGAGTGCGCGGAGGAGGAGGTAGTGCTTCGTGCTCGTACCGAAGGTCTCGCGCACGGCCCGCTGGAGCGTGCGCTCGTGGATGCCCACCGCCGCTGCCACCGCCGCGGGCGAGACGACGACCTCGTGCGAACACTCGATCAGCTCCATCATGCGCCGGATGACGCCGGCGCGGTCGATCCGCGGCCTGCCCCCGAGGACCGCCCCTGACACGCCGGCCGGCATGCACGCGGCCGCCGCGGCCAACAGTTCAACGCCGGCCGCGGCATGCGCCGGGCTCTCCCGGGGGAACGCGCCGAGCGCCCCGTAGGCCCCGACCGCCAGACGCTTGAGGGCGCGGACCGAGGCCGCCCCGGGCGCGATGCGCACGCTCGACGCCGATACCGCCGGACCGGGGCCCGCGGGGGGGAGGGCGATCGAACACCAGGAGTGGGCACGCCGCGCGACGCTGATGCGGAAGTCGGAACCGGGGGGAATGACCAGGAGCGAGCCGGCATCCAATCGCTCGCCGTTGACGACATGGTCGCCCATGCGGGTCAGCGGAAGGAAAAGGATCGGTCCGGCGTGCACGCTCCGGCCGTAGGCGAGGTTTCCCCCCCCCTCCTCGGCGATCTGCACCGCCGCCGCCCCGAGCGACACCGCCCCGATCCCCCATCGATGGGCCTCGGCTCGGGGGCAGACGGTGCGCAGTTCCGCCCCGAGGATGGCGTCGTTCCAGGCCTCGAAGTCGTCGAAGGTGCGCATGAGGAGCCCTCGGCCACGGCGGCGCCGGGATGCCCGCCCTCCCCGGCAGCGAGAATCCCCGGCGACGCCCGGATTGTCAACGCCCGTGGGCCCGCCGAGCGCTTCGAGGGTTGGATCGGGGAAGGGTTTCATGTATGTAGCTGGGCATGGCCGCGGGCCCGGTCGCCCCCACACCCCTCCAGAGTCGTCGATGCCTCCCCGGATCCTCCTCACCTCGACCTCGTTCCAGGACACGCCGGGCCCGCACCACGAGGCACTCGCCGCCACCGGCTGGGAGATCGTCACCGCCCGTGGCCCCCTCTCGGAGGCCGACACCATGGCGCTCGTCGGCGCGGTGGACGGCATGATCTGCGGCGACGACCTGATCAGCGGGAGGGTGCTCGACAAGGCGGTGCCCCGGCTGAAGGTCCTCTCCAAGTACGGCATCGGCGTCGACAAGATCGACGTCGCCGCCTGCACCGCACTCGGGATCCCGGTCCTCTTCACGCCCGGCGTCAACCACACCACGGTCGCCGAGCATGCCTTCCTCCTCATGCTCGCGCTCGAGAAGAACCTCCTCTTCCACGCCGATTCGACCCGCGGCGGCGGCTGGAAGCGGCAGACCGGCCACGAACTCATGGGCCGGACCCTGGGCCTCGTCGGGCTCGGGCGGATCGGCCGCGAGGTGGCGAAGCGTGCCCGGGCCTTCGGGATGGAGGTCGTGGCCACCAACCGCACCTGGGACGACGCCTTCGCGGAGGCGCAGGGGATCGGCCGGGCGGCCGATCTCGCCGATCTGCTCCGGCGGGCCGACGTCGTCTCCCTCCACGTGAGCCTCGCCCCCGAGACGCGGAATCTGCTCCGGGCCGAGACCCTCCGCCTCATGAAACCCGACGCCATCGTCGTCAACTGCGCCCGGGGCGAGATCGTGAACACCGCCGACATGGCCGAGGCGCTCGCGGCGGGGAGGATCCGCGGCTACGCCACCGACGTCCTCGACGCCGAACCGCCTCCCGCCGACCATCCCCTGACCAGGCTCCCCAACTGCCTCGTCACGCCGCACATCGGCTCGAGGACCTTCGAGAGCGTGCAGCGGCAGGCGATGGCGGCGGTGACCAACCTCGTGGCCGCGATGCGCGGCGAGCCGCCGCTCGCGCAGATCAATCCCCAGGTCCCGGTGCGGAAGGTCGTCTGACCCCGTCGGATGGAGAAGCCCCTGTGACAGCTCCGGAAACGTTCCACGTCGTCCCGGTCCCGGTCCACGACCGGATCGTCGAATCGGCCTACCGCCACCGGGGCTACGACGCCGACGAGGCCCGCGCCGCCGCGCGGATCGCCACCGACGCCACCACGCACGGCATCCGCACGCACAACGCGATCAAGGCGCTGCATCTCGACGAGCTCTTCGGCTCGAAGGCCGGCGGATGCGTCCCCGGCGCGAAGGCGCGCCGGCTGCCGTCGCGGTTCGACGCGGCGGAGGTCTGGGACGGCAACCGCAAGCTCGGGCAGGCCGTGGCGATCGACGCCATGGAGCGCTGCATGGCCCTCGCCGACCGTCATGGCGTCGGCATCGTCTCGGTGGACAACGCCTTTCACTACCTGTGGGGAGGCGGCTACGTGATGGAGGCCGCCCGCCGCGGCTACGTCGCCTACACCAACTGCACCGCGTCGTTGGCCGAGGTGGTCCCCTTCCGCGGCACCTTCCCCACGCTCGGCACCAATCCCCACTCCTGGGGCTTCCCGACGACCGAGGCGGTGGGGTTCCCCGTCGTCATCGACTGGGCGACGAGCGTCATCGCCATGGGGCGCGTGCAGCAACTCAAGCGCGAGGGCAGACCGCTCCCGCCGAACGCCGCGGTCGACGCGGCGGGGAAGCCCACGACCGACCCCGGCGCCGCCGTGGCGCTCGTCCCCTTCGGCGAGCACAAGGGCTACGGGCTGTCGCTCGTCAACGAGATCGTGGCGGCGCTCGTCGGGGGATCGCTCCCCACGATCCGCAACCGCGCGGCGGTCCCGGGCGAGAAGCAGGGGTGCGTGTTCTTCTTCCAGGCGATCCATCCCGACGCGGTGAGCGGCGGGGCCTTCGCCGCGGGACGGTCCCAGGCGGCGAACGTGAAGGCCGTCCTCGCCGACATCCTCGACCACGGCAACGGCTCCTGCCTGCTGCCGGGGCAGGTCGAGGCCCTGGCTGCCGAGCGCACCTGCCGCGCGGGCGGGCTCCTGTTCTCGACCGCCGAGGTCGCCGCGCTCAACGAACTGGCCCGCGAGTCCGGCGTCGCCGAGATCGACGTCGCGTCGCTCCCCGTCGCCTGACATGCCGAGCCCTCCGATCCCCGGGAGATCACCCATGGCACTGCCGATCAAGCCGAAGGAAGCGTGCGGATTCGACGAGGTCTCGCTCGGGGAGGTGATGCTGCGGCTCGATCCGGGGGAGGGGCGGATCCGCACGGCGCGCTCGTTCCAGGCCTGGGAGGGGGGGGGCGAATACAACGTCGCCCGGGGACTGCGCAAGTGTTTCCAGATGCGCACCGGGCTGGTGAGCGCCTTCGTCGACAACGAGGTGGGCCGCCTCGTCGAGGACTTCATCCTCCA
This sequence comes from uncultured Chitinophaga sp., assembly GCA_964567835.1. Taxonomy (GTDB): domain Bacteria; phylum Planctomycetota; class Planctomycetia; order Pirellulales; family UBA1268; genus QWOP01. The sequence goes on from CAZMOU010000045.1 coordinate 12,065, forward strand.
GGGGGGCGTGAACGTCGACTTCGTCCGCTGGCGCGACGACGACGGCATCGGCCGCTCGGTGCGCAACGGGCTCAACTTCACCGAGCGCGGATTCGGGATCCGCGGCGCCGTCGGCGTTCCCGACCGGGGCAACACCGCGGCCAGCCAGATGAAGCCGGGGGACGTCGACTGGGAGCGGCTCTTCGGCGGGATCGGCGTGCGCTGGTTCCACACCGGCGGGATCTTCGCCGCCCTCTCGCCTTCGACGTCGGCGCTCGTGATCGAAGCGGTGCAGGCGGCGAAGAAACACGGCACGATCGTCTCCTACGACCTCAACTACCGTCCGAGCCTGTGGAAGAGCATCGGCGGCCAGGCCCGCGCCCGCGAGGTGAACCGGGAGATCGCCCGGCACGTCGACGTGATGATCGGCAACGAGGAGGACTTCACCGCCTGCCTCGGCTTCGAGGTCGAGGGGGTCGACCACGCGCTCTCGGTCGTCGAGGCGGAGGCCTTCAAGGGGATGATCGAGCGGGCGGTCCGCGAGTTCCCGAACTTCAAGGTCGCGGCGACGACGCTCCGCCGCGTGATCTCGGCGACGAAGAACGACTGGTCGGCGATCCTCTGGCACGAGGGGCGGTTCTTCGACAGCCGTCTCTATCCGGAACTCGAGATCCTCGACCGCGTCGGCGGCGGGGACAGCTTCGCCAGCGGTCTGGCGTTCGGATTCCTCGAGTTCAACGATCCTCAAGCAGCGGTCGACTACGGCGCCGCCCACGGGGCCCTCGCCTCGACCACCCCCGGCGACACCTCGATGGCGACGCGCAAGGAGGTCGAGAAGCAGATCGCCGGCGGCGGGGCCCGCGTGGTGCGGTAGCGTTCCGAAGGGGTGGCTCGACCGCCGGGGGAATCCACCCGGTCACGTTTCCGGGGTTCCGGATAAGGATCTGCGAAGATCCTCCCCTCCGGAGTCCCTGCCATGCCTTCCCGTCTCGCCCTGGGGGTCGTCTGCCTGGTCCTTCTCGGCGCGGGACGCGTCGCGGTCGGCACGGAGCCTGACGACACCCCGCCAAGCGCGCGAGAGGACCGCCGGCGCGAGGGGCGGAAGGAGCCCCGTGGCGGAGGGAGTCGGTTGGGGAATTACACCGTCCCGCCCCCTGCCAACGACGTCCCGCCCCACCCGCACACCGTGATCCTCGGCAGACCCACCGCGCGGGGCGTGACCGTCCGGGTGCGCCTGCGCGACCGTGCGGAGGCGTTCGTCGAGCATGGCCCGTCGGCCGACGTGCTCGACGGGCGCACCGAGGCGATCCCGTTCGCCGCCGGTGAGACCCATGACTTCGTGCTCGACGGACTCGCCGCCGACGCCCGGCATCACTACCGGCTCCGCTACCGATCGGCAGACGGCGCGGAGACTGCCGCGCCCGTCGCCACCTTTCACACGCGTCGGGCGGAGGGGAGCCCTTTCGTCTTCACCGTGACGTCCGACTCGCACCTCGACGAGAACACCAGCGGCGCGGTCTACCTGCGGACGCTCGCCAATGCCGCCGCCGACCGGCCCGACTTCCACCTCGAGCTCGGCGACACCTTCATGACCGGCAAGTACGCCCGGCCGGAGATCGCCGAGGCCCAGTACCTCGCCCAGCGCTATTACCTCGGGAGTCTGTGCCACTCCGCGGCGCTGTTCCTCGTCCTCGGAAACCATGACGGCGAGGGGGCGGGACGGCGCACCACGGCATGGGCCACCGCCACGCGCAAGCGACTCTTCCCCAATCCCCTCCCCGACGGCTTCTACACCGGCAACGACCGCGAGGAGCCCGACGTGGGGCTTCCCGAGAACCACTACCAGTGGACCTGGGGCGATGCACAGTTCATCGTCCTCGATCCGTTCCGGGCCACGACGCAGCGTGCGCGCGACGGGGACGGCTGGGCCTGGACGCTGGGTGAGGAGCAGTACCGCTGGCTCCGGGAGTCGCTCGCCGCCGTGACGCCGCGGTACCGCTTCGTCTTCATCCACCACCTCGTCGGCGGCGCACCGCCGCACAGCCGGGGAGGGATCGAGGCCGCGCCGTACTGGGAATGGGGCGGCAAGGGAGCGTCTGGGGCCGACGAGTTCGCGTCCCGCCGTCCCGGGTGGGAAGCGCCGATCCACGACCTCCTCGTGCGGCACGGAGCGTCGGTCGTGTTCCATGGCCACGACCACATGTTCGCCAGACAGGAACTCGACGGCGTGGTGTACCAGCTCGTGCCCCAGCCCGGTCACCGCCGTGCCGGGCACACCCAGAACGCCGTCGAGTACGGCTACCTCACCGGCGAGATCCAGCCGAGTTCCGGTCACCTCCGGGTTCGCGTCGCGCCTGACGAGACGCGTATCGACTACGTCCGTGCCTTCCTCGCGCCCGGCGACGGCGGCGTCGCCGACGGAGGCGCGGGAGTCAACGCGGCGGTGAGTTTCTCGTCGGTCGTCGGGCCGCGGCCGCGTTGAGGATCGACCGTTCCGCCGTCACGGCGCCCCGTCGGCGTCGTCGCGTCGCCCCCTGCGCTTGGTCTTCGCCCGGGCGCCCGGGGCCTTCTCCTCGGCGGCGTCCTCGCCGGCGCCGTTCCGCTCGACCTTGGCTCCGCGACCGGCAGGGCCCTTCGCTTTGGCGGCGCCGGGCCGGGGCTGAACCTCGGCGGGGGGCTGCCGGATCGCCTGGCCGTCGGGGCCGATGACCCAGGTCTGGACGACGAAGCCGTGGTTGCCGGGCAGGCCGTTCATCACGCCCCCCATGACGACCTGGGAGCGGAAGCCGAAGGCCTGCGCGTCGCCCGCGATCGCCCCGGCGGCGGCGCCGGCCCCACCCGGGGGGACGACGGGGAAACCGGGCTGGGGGAACATCGGGAAGGGCATTCCCTGCATCGGAAAGCCGGGCATGCCACCGAACCACTGCGCCCGCCGCGCGGCATCGGGATCCTCCAGACGCCCGTCGGCCGGCTTCTCCTTCTCGATCTGCTTCACGCCCGGTCGGCGCTTCGGGACCTCGTCGGTCGCGTCCGCCCGCTCGGCGGCGAACGCGTCTTCGTCCGCGGCAGCCGCGGGAGCGCCATCGGCGCCGGCTGGATCGGCGTTTCGCCGCGGGGCGGTGGGAAGGGCCGACACCGGCGCCGGCGTCACCGCACCGAGCAGGACGCCCACCGCGATCCAGCGGCGGCCCGGCACGTTCATCGGACGAATCATGGCTCGCCTCCCGTATGCCCCGGGCGGATATCGTATCCCCACCCGGCACGGTGGGGCAACGGGCGAATCAGCCGAACGCGGGACGCTTCGGGCACGCCCCCCGAACCCGGTCACGAGACCTCCGGATCGTCCAGTTCGACCCACGACCGGCAGCCGCCGTAGGACTCGCGCCACGGGAGGACGACGGGGGAGGGAAGGAGGCTGACCGCCACTTCGAGGACGTGCAGTTCCTCCTTCCAGCGGTGGAAGCGCTCGTCGACCACGCTCTCCGCCCAGACGTGGCGGCTGCGGAAGGGATCGAGCGCGTGGCGGTCGCTGATGCGGTGGGCCGCCACCACGTCGGCCACGTGCGTGAACCGGACGAGGCCCTCGGGAGGACGATCGTCGTCGATCCCCACGAGCAGATCGCGGGCCTCCGGCACGAGGCTCTCGGCCGCCTGATGGAGGAAGGTCGGGAGCAGGAGGAAGCGGGCGTGCTCCGGACGGAACGTCCCCCCGGGCTCCGTGATCCCCCCCTTCCGCAGGATCACGTCCTGGCGCCCCGTGGCGAGCGCCCGGCAGATGGCCGCCCATTCCTTGAACGCGGTGCGCGGGACGGACGACGGGTCGGCGGCGCTCACCGGATCACTTCTTCACCGGCCTGCGGACGTGGATGGCGTCGGCCGTGAGCTGGATCACCGGGATGGCGAGCTTGGGGTCGAACACCGCCTTGCCGCTCACCACCACCTCCTGCCCCTTCTGCACCCCGAAGAGCTTGCGGGCGTCGATCGGGAGCGGCTTGCCGTCCCCCCCCACGAACTGCACGGCGACCATCGGCGCGTTGGCCGAGCGCTTCTTGCAGAAGGGGCAGTTGTCGGCGTCGTGGCCGGCCTTGCCGGCGTGATCGTCGGCCGGGATCTCCTGGAGAACGAAGGAGGCCTTGTTCTCGAGGAACGGCTCCATCCCCTTGGCGCCGATCCGCCCCGCGATCACCAGCTGCTGCGGGCCCTTGGGCGCGTCCTTGGCCGACAGCGTCTCCCTGGCCGCCGTGGGCGTGAGCGGATCGACCGGCTCGTCCGGCATGACGAGCTTCGACTTGAGCGCGGCGGCGTCCACCTGGGCGAGCGCCGGCACCCCCGTCATCCCCAATCCCGCCGCCGCCGCGACCGTCAGAAATCCGCGCCGTTCCATCGCTTCCTCCCTGCCGCACCGGCCATCCGCACACGCCACCGGCGTCCGCCGGCGAGGACTCCCGTCACTCCACCGGCTGCACCCCTCTTCGTCACTTGGCGACGGCATCCTTCAACGTCTTCATCGCCGCCTCGATCCCCGCCGCCTGCCCCTTCCAGGCCTCGGCGACGTCGTCGGTGCCGTGGATGGCCTGGTCGAGTTTGTCGAAGGCGTCGAAGAGGTCGCTGCCGGCCTTGACCACCGCCGCCTCGACCGCCTCGGGGAGCTTCGCCTCCTTGGCGAGCGCCGCGACGTCCTCCACGAGATGGCCGAACTCGTGGACGGACGCGTCGGCCTTCTCGCGCACCCCGGCCTCGAGACCCTCGCGGACGGTGCCGACGAGCCTGTCGAGTTCCGCGACGAGGTCGCCGAACGTCTCCGGGTGATGATGCCCCTCGTGCCCCTCATCGGGGCTCGCCTCTCCCTTCACCGCTTGGGAGTCATGATCGTGGCCTTCATGATCGTGTCCGGCGTGGTCGTGGCCGGCGTGGTCGTCGTGCTTCGCCTCGGCCGGCCCGACGACGACCTTCGGGGGGGCGGGGGGGGCCGGCGGGGTGGCAGGCTGGCAGCCGGCGACCGCCACGACGAGGACGAGGGAGGGCACGTAGCGCATCGGAGACGCTCCAAAGGGGCGGAGGCGGGGGGCGACGGGAACGGGTCCCGCGATCAGTGCGAAGATACAGGCGCGCCCGGATCGCTGCCAATCCGCGGCAGCGCCTCCGGCACCGGATCGGCGACGAGGCACACGAGTGCCCGCCCGGGCAACGCGAAGACCTCCTCCGGCGGCACGAGCGGACCGCGACCGTCCTCCCAGACGTCGGCGGGGGAGGGGGCGCGGGTGTCGATGAACAGCCGCCAGGGAAGGCCGCGCACGACCTCCGCCCGCGGGAGGACGAAGTCGCGGGGCGCACTCCCGGCGTGGAAGAGGACGAGGACATGCCGGGGAAGACCGGCCCCGCGCGACTCGCCCGGCGCGACGGCCGTCGTCAACCAGGCGACGAGCCCCGCGTCGCCGGCGGCCCAGTCGACCGGTCCGCCGGCGGGGGAGAACCACTCGACGTCGGCGAAGCGATCACCCGCCGCGGCACTGCCGCGCAGGAATCCGCGCCGGCGGAGGGCCGGATTCGCCAGCCGGAAGCGCACCACCTCGGCGACGAACCGGACGAGGTCGGCGTGGCGATCGACGAGCGACCAGTCGAACCAGGAGAGCGGATTGTCCTGGCACCAGGGATTGTTGTTGCCCTGCTGGGTGCGCCGGCACTCGTCGCCGGCGACGAGCATCGGCACCCCCTGCGAGAGGAGGAGCGTGGCGAGGAAATTGCGCACCTGCCGCGAGCGCAGGGCCACGAGTCCGGGCTCGGTGGTCGGCCCCTCCGTGCCGTAGTTGTCGTAGAAGGAATTGTCGTCGCCTTCACGGTTGCCCTCGCCGTTGGCCTGATTGTGCTTCTCGCGGTAGGTGACGAGGTCGGAGAGGGTGAACCCGTCGTGCGAGGTGACGAAGTTGATGCTGCGATAGGGCTGGCGGGCCCCCGACGCGTAGAGGTCGCTCGAGCCCGCGAACCGCGTGGCCAAGTGGCCGGTCTGGGCGTGGTCGCCGCGCCAGTAGCGGCGCACGTCGTCCCGGTAGCGGCCGTTCCACTCGGCCCAGCGCAGCCCCGCGAAGGAGCCCACCTGGTACGCACCGGCGGCGTCCCAGGCCTCCGCGATGATCTTGGTGTCCGCGAGCAACGGATCCTCGGTGATCAGTTCCACGACCGGCGGGTTGGGGAGGATCTCGCCGTCACGGTCGCGGGAGAGGATGCTCGCCAGGTCGAAGCGGAAGCCGTCGACGTGGTATTCGTGCACCCAGTGCCGCAGGCAGAGGAAGATCATCTCCCGGACGACCGGATGGTTGCCGTTGACGGTGTTGCCGCAGCCGGAATAGTTGCGGTACCGCGCCCCGCCCCCCTCGAGCATGTAGTAGACGCGGTTCTCCAGTCCCTTGAAGGAGAGCGTCGGCCCGATGTGGTTGCCCTCGGCGGTGTGATTGAAGACCACGTCGAGGATCACCTCGATCCCGGCGGCGTGGAGCGCCCGCACCATCTCCTTGAACTCGCGCACCTGGCAGCCCGGCTCGCTGCCGGCGGCGTAGCCACGGTGCGGGGCGAAGAAGGCGAGCGGATCGTAGCCCCAGTAATTGGCCGGTCCCTCGAGCGGCGGGATCGCGGTCACGGGGAACTCGTGCACCGGCATCAATTCCACCGCCGTGACGCCGAGCCGCCGCAGGTAGGGGATCTTCTCGACGACCCCCAGATAGGTGCCCGGGGAGGCGACCCCGCTCGACGGATCGGCGGTGAAGCCGCGGACGTGGAGCTCGTAGATCACCGTGTCGGCCAGGGGGCGGCGCAGGTGGCGGTCGCCCCGCCAGTCGAAGGCGTCGTCGACGACGACGCACTTCGGCGGCACGAGCGTCCCGTCGGCGGCGACGAGGAAACCGCCGGCGAGCGCCTTGGCGTAGGGATCGATGAGGCGTGCCCGGCCGTCGAAACGCTGGCCCGTCTCGGGGGCGAACGGCCCCGCGGCCTGCAGGTGGTAGAGCTGCCCGGGGGCCAGGCCGGGCACGAGCAGGCTCCAAATGTCCCCCCAGCGGTGCGCCTCGGGATCGAGATCGATCGAGGCCGCCGGCTCGGTGTCGGCGACGCCGTCGTAGAGCAGGACCCGCATCCCCGTGGCCGACCGGCTGTAGACGACGAACTGCACGCCGTCGTCGCGGAGGATCGCGCCGTAGGGGAGCGGACAGGCGAACTGGTGGCCCGGGAGCGGAAGGCCGGCGTGGGACCGCGGCGCCGCCGGCCCGGACTTGCGGGGATGCATGGCGGGGGGATGATACCATTCCCGCCCGGCCCCCAGCCGGGCCGCTTGGCGACATTCCCCCCGGGGCACCTACGAACAGTGGCGGGCGCGACCTACTCCTCGTCGGGCGTGAATCTCGAGCTCTACGCCCAGGGCATGGCCCGGCTCCCGGCCCACATGCGGCGGACGCAGTGCCCGCGCGTGATCAGCGCGGAGGGGGGGTTCGCCGCGCTGTTCCAGATGGAGCTGCCCGGGCTCTTCCGCCGCGGCTGGGAGGATCCGGTGCTCGTCTCCTGCACCGACGGCGTGGGGACGAAGCTGAAGATCGCCGTCACCGCCGGGATCCACCACACGGTGGGGATCGATCTGGTGGCGATGAGCGTCAACGACTGCCTCTGCACCGGTGCGGAGCCCGCCTTCTTCCTCGATTACGTGGCGATGTCGCACGACGACCCCGATCTCCTCGAGCAGATCGTGCGCGGCATCGCCGACGCCTGCGTGGAGAGCGACTGCGCGCTCGTCGGTGGCGAGACGGCGATCCTTCCCGACATGTACCACGCCGGGGAGTACGACCTGGCCGGTTTCGTCGTGGGGCTCGTGGAGCGGAAGCGGATCGTCGACGGGCGCCAGATCCAGCCCGGCGACGTCGCTCTGGGCCTCGCCTCCACCGGATTCCACTCCAACGGCTACTCGCTCGTCCGCAAGGCCGTCTTCGAGTACGGCAAGCTCGCCTGCGGCGACGTCGTCCCGGAACTGGGCGGCCGCACCGTCGCGGAGGCGCTCCTCGAGCCGACGCGGCTCTACGCCCGCCCGGTGCGGAGCGTGCTGCGGCACTACCGGGTCAAGCAGCCGGTCCACGGCATCGCCCACATCACCGGCGGTGGCCTCGAGGAGAACCTGGCCCGGATCGTTCCCGAGACGGTCCAGGTGGTGCTCGAGCGCGGGAGTTGGCGGGTGCCGGCGGTGTTCCCCTGGGTGCAGAAGCTCGGCCGGATCGACGACGCCGAGATGGAGCGCGTCTTCAACATGGGCGTGGGGATGGTGCTCGTCGTCTCGCCGCACTTCGCCCCGAGCATCGTGGCGCGGCTCGTCGACTCAGGCGTCGAGACCACGCGGATCGGCGAGGTGCGGGCCGCGAACGCCGGCGAGCCGCGGGTCGTGCTCCACTAGCCGTCCGCAGGGCCCTCACCGCACCCCGTGTCCGGCCGTGGTCGCCGCCCCGGAAAGGGCCCGGAGGGCCGTCAGCGACCGTGCGACAGCGTCGCCGAGGCGGCCCGTGGGACGGCGGGGGACACCGACGGCCCCGCCTGCTCGATCGCCGCGAGGACCTGCCTCTCGGTGATCAGGTCGCGGAGGATGATCGGCTCGGGCGCCGCTCCGCCCGGACGGGGCGCCGGGAAGATCGCCAGCACCGGGATGCTCTTGCTCTGCAGGCTCTCGAGCGTCGCCTTGATCTCCGGCGACTCCTCCGTCCAGTCGGCCAAGAGCGGCACGACCCCGTTCTCGGCGATCGCGGCCCGCACCTTCTCGGTCTCGATCGCCGTGGCGAGATTCAGCTTGCAGGTCATGCACCAGTCGGCGGAGAAGTCGACGAGCACCGTGGCGCCGCCCGAGCGCAGTTCCGCGAGCCTGGCCCGCGAGAAGGGTTCCCAGGCGATCACCGACTTCACCGGCCCGAGGAAGGTGAAGGCGGCGAAGCCGATCGCGGCGGCGACGGAGACCGCCTGCACCCAGCGGCCGAATCCGACATCGCCACCCGACCGCTCCTGCGCCTTGCCGATCCACCAGCAGGCCGCCCAGATGCCCACCAGGAGCGCGAACGTGGGGACGAACCAGTCGGACTTCAGGAAGGTGAACAGGAACACCACCGTCCCCAGCATCACGAAGCCGAGCACCTCCTTGAAGGTCTCCATCCAGACGCCCGGCTTGGGGAGGAACCGCGCCAGACCCGGCAGAAGGCCGACGAGGATGTAGGGCAGTGCCATCCCGGTGGCGATCGCGCCGAACACGGCGTAGGTGACGCTCGTCGGTTGCGTGAGGGTGAAACCGAAGACCGGCCCGAGGAAGGGGCCGCTGCAGGGGGTGGCGAGGACGGTGGAGAGCACCCCCTTGAGGAACGATCCCGCGGCCCCCTCCTGCCTGTGGACCTGTCCCGCCTTCTCGCCGATGAAGCCGGGGATCGGGATCTCCCAGACGCCGAGGAAGGAGAGGGCGAAGGCGAAGACGATCGCCGCCATCGTGATGTTGAACCCGGCGGAGGTGAACTGCTCCCCCCACGCCAGGTTCCTGCTCCCCAGACCGAGGTTGGCCGCGACGCTCGCCGTCGCCAGCGCGAAGAACACCGCGTAGACCCCGGCGCAGTACCAGAGGTTCATGCGGAAGATCTCCTGCCGCTTCTTGCCCGACTGCTGGGCGAAGCTCATCAGCTTGAGCCCCAGCACCGGCAGGACGCACGGCATGAGATTGAGGATCAGTCCGCCGAGGAGACCCGACAGGAGCGCCGCCGGGAGCGAGAGGAGCGCGGCGGGCCTCGCCGCGGGGGGGGCCGCGGCCTCGACGACCCCCTGCCGCGCCGGCGTTGCCACCGTGCCCCGCGGGAGGGGCGTCGACGGCTGCGTCGACGGGGGCGCCGCGGACGCCGGTCCGACGGGCTCACCGCCAGCCCCTGCCGAACCCACCGGCGCCGCGACGGCCGCCAGGGAGAGGGGTGGCAACGGCTTCTTCGCCGACTCGGCATACTTGGCGGCCGAGAACTCGATCGCCCCCGCCTCCACGCCGCTCCCCGCCGGTGGGAGCGTCGCCTTGAGCCGCAACGCGGCGGGGGGATCGCACGAGGTTTCGGTGCAGGTCTGGAACCCGATGAGAATCTCCACCGTGCCGTCATCCGGGCCCTCTCCCGCCGGCAGCGCGATCTCGAGCGTCACCGGTCCATCGACCCCCTTGGCCGCGGCGATCTCCTCGGAACGGGCCGGCGTCGCGCCGAGCACCCGCACGACCGCGTCACGGGCCGGCACGGCGACGACGGTGGGCTTCCCCTGGCCCACCTCGCTGTCGGCGGAGGCCGCGGGGGCGTAGAGATGGAAACCCTCGTCGGGGGTGAGGCGGACGACGAGCGGCCAGACGCGTCCCGGGACGTCCCCGGAGCGGTCCCGTTCCGCCGCGAAGGCCGCCTCGACGCCGACGTGGGACCGGGGGGGCACGTGGGTGGCGATCGTTCCGGATGTCACTCCGGGCAGACCGTCGGCATCGGGGGACATGGCGCCGTCCGGGCCTGCGGACGCGGCGGCCGGCGCCGGGGCGACCACCCGGAAGGGGATCGACTCCGGGGGCGAGCAGGAGGTGTCTCGGCAGAGCTGCACGCTGACGGTGCCGGTGACCGCCTCGGCGTTCGAGGCGGGATTGCGGAGCAGCGGGGCCCGCCAGACCACGGTGCCGGAATGCTCCTCGACCGTCAGGCCGGCCCACCCGGGGACGTCGGTCACCGTGCGGGCGTGGGGGGCTTCGTCGGGAACGAAAGGGCCGACAGGAACCCACGGCGACTCGGGGGCGACCACGATCCGGGTCGGCTTGGGGCCTCCCGGCTTCTGCGCGATCGAATAGAGGTGCCAGCCCTCCTCGAGACGTGCGGTCACCACGAGGGAGGGGGGGGTCGTGCCCGCCCCCGGTTCGATCGCCGCCTCGACCGTGATCGGACTCCCCAGCGCGGCGTTCACCGCCCCGAGGGGGTCGAACGCGGCGCCCGGCTGTGCCCCCGCTTCGCCGCCGGCGACCAGCCCGCAGACCGCCGCGAGCACGGGCAGGACGAGCCGCCACCGCATTCCCGCCTCCGGCGCTCGGGAGCGCCGCCGCGGAACGCCCCCCGCGGATTCGGACCGAGCTGGTTCGTGATGCCGTCCTGGCAGTCGCAGCATCGGCGAATCGACCTGGGTGAGTGGGGAACCGGCCGCGAGAGGGTGAAATTCTAGTCGTGCCGATTTCGCGGGGTCAACCGGCCCCCTGCAGCAGTGCATCGGCCTGTCCGAGGACGGAATCGAGGTTTTCAAGCAGTGATTCCACCCTCGCCTCCACCGCGGGGGGGGATTCGAACGCCATCCCCTCGATCAGCACCCAGCGGAACCAGTGATCGATGCCGCCGATCACCCCGCCGATGTGGAGCAGGTCGATGAGGCGCGTTTCTTCGGAGGAAAGCGGCCGGATCGCCTGGAAGGCGTCGAGTGCCGCGCTCCACCTGGCCGCGAGCCCGACCGACCGCTCGGCAACGCGAAGGTGACGGGGAGAGAGCGGATCGGCTGGCCCTTCCCAGCTTCCGAGGAGCCTCGCGACGTCCGCCACCGGGGTGTCGATGCCGGAAGCGTGCAAGTCCACCACCCCGGACACTCGTTCTCCGTCGAAAAGAATCTGGGCCTGCCACACATCGCGGAGCACCGGTTGGAGCGGCACCGCGGGGACTCGGATCGCCGCCAGCCTCCGCAGCAGCGACCGACCCGCGTGACGGTCGAGCGTCCGCGCCGCGGCTGCCCTGCAGGCGTCGATCCGCACCTGCAGTGCCGTGCCCCCGAGGAGCGGCGGCCGCTCCCAGCCATGCAGCCCGACCTCTGCGAGCCTGCGGCGTCGCCGCTCCCACGCCGGAACCGCTCCCCGTCCACTTTCGTCCTGGGAGGGGGGCGGGAAGACTCCGACCGCTCGGGCTGCCGCCGCGGCATGGATCCTGGCGAGGGTGCCGAGGGCCGCACTGGCCTGCCCGGGCGTGGGCGACGCCACCGCCCGCCCCGGTTTCCATTCGATCAGCTCCCACCATCCCCCTGCGGCATCCCCGAGCACCGATCCACGCCCCGGGGGGTGGAGGGGGAGAGGCAGGGGAACCTCCAGGATGCCCCCCTCGCGCAGTGCCGCCACGAACCGGTGGATCGCCTCGGCACGGTCCAGCGTCCAGCCGCCGGCGAAGCCCTTGAGGACGAATACCCGCCCCGGCGCTTCCGTGCCGGTCGTCTCGACCCGCCACAGCGGGCTCCCACTGAACCCACCCCCCCCCATCGGCTCCAGCCGCACCGGGGTGCCCGGGAGCCACTCCCGACAGAGGGCAAGGAGCGACGCGACGTCGCGGCGATCGTCCGGCACGACGGCGTCTCCGCGGGGTTGGCGGGAAATGCGGTCCGATCCTGTCGATCCTACCGATCCGCTCGCCCCCCCGGGCTGGGCGACCTTTTTGGGCCAGGAATTCGCCGCTCGTCAGCCACGATGCTACGCTGCCAGGAAGCGGTTCTGGTTCCGCGGAGAGGGTTTTCAAGTCTCCGTGGCCGACGCTCCCCCCCGGCCCGTGGAGGGGGGCCGCGGATGACCTTTCCGCGCGTGACGTTCGCTCACCCCGACAGGCTCGTTCTGTCCGGGACCCGTTGTTCAGATTCCGTTCCAGGGATCCCACGCATGCCCACCAACTCCGGCCGTCGCCCGTTCCCGTTCGCCCATGGCCTGGTCGCTCTGACCCTGCTCGCCACCGTTCAGGTCGGCGCTTCCGTCCGGGCCGACGAGCCCGCGGCGTCCGCTCCCGCCCCCGAGACGGTGAAGGCCGACGCCCCCGCTCCCCCGGCCCAGCCGGCGGCCCCCGCCGCCCCCGCCCCCGAGGCCAAAGGGGGCAAGCCCCCCTTCGCCGCGGTGGTCAAGGACGCCGTGCGGATCCCGGGCCTGGTGACGCTCTGGCGCAAGGACGACAAGGTGTGGGCCGAGATCCCCGACGCGCTCATGGGGCGCGAGCTGTTCGTCCTCATCTCGATCGCCAAGGGGATCGGCGACGGCCAACTCCTCGGCGGCATGAGCTGGGGCTTCGGCGACGACTGGGTGTGGCAGTTCCGCAAGGTCGACGACGCCATCCACGTGGTCCGGAAGAACGTGCGGTTCTTCGCCGACAAGGGGAGCCCCGAGGAACGGGCCGTCGATCTGGCCTACACCGATAGCGTCCTGTTCAGCGTGCCGATCGCCACCTACGCGGCCAGCGGCGCCCCGGTGATCGATCTGGCCGGCATCTTCATGACCGACCTCCCGCAGATCGCCCGGACCCTGCCCGGATTCTCGTTCGCCCGCGACCGCTCGACGTGGCACCGCGTCAAGAACTTCCCCGACAACACCGAACTCGAGGTGGCCGCGACCTACGGCTCCGGCGGACAGGCCGAGCTCGACACCGTGGCCGACAGCCGCGGCGTGACGGTCAACGTCCACTACTCGATCTCGATGCTCCCCCAGAACGGCTACCGGCCGCGTCTGGCCGACACCCGCGTGGGCTATTTCGTCACCGCCCTCAAGGACTTCTCCCAGGGCGTCGACGAGGACCGGTTCGTGCGCTACATCAACCGCTGGCAGCTCGAGAAGGCCGATCCGTCGGCGCCGGTGTCGCCCCCGAAGAAGCCGATCGTGTTCTGGATCGAGAAGACCGTGCCGTTCCGCTACCGGCAGCCGGTCCGCGAGGGGATCGAGGCCTGGAACGAGGCCTTCCAGAAGGCCGGTTTCGCGAGCGCCATCGAGGTCCGCCAGCAGCCCGACCAGACCGACTGGGATCCCGAGGATGTCAACTACAACACCTTCCGCTGGATCACCGCCGGGGCCGGATTCGCCATGGGCCCCAGTCGCGTGAACCCGCGGACGGGACAGATCCTCGACGCCGACATCATCTTCGACGGCGACTTCCTCCAGTTCTGGCGGCGGGAGTACGAGAACTTCACCCCCCAGGCGGTGGCGGTGCTGATGGACGGACCGGCGGCCGCCGCCGGCCTGCTCCCCGCCGGATCGGCCGACCGCTCCGTGCTCCACCAGGCCTGCCACTGCGGCGGCTGCATGCTCTTCGCCGGACACGCGCGGGAGACGGCCCTGGCGGCGACGGCGCTGGCCGTGGCCGGCAACGGTCTCACCGAGGCGGACAAGGAGAAGCTCGTCGTGCAGGGGCTGAAGCTCGTGACGAGCCACGAGGTGGGGCACACCCTGGGTCTGCGCCACAACTTCAAGGGAAGCTCGCTGCTCTCGCTCGCCGACATCAACGATCCGGCGAAGACGGGGGCCGGCGCCAGCACGAGCGTGATGGATTACATCCCTGCCAACATCATGCCGAAGGGGCGGCCGCAGGGTGACTACTACACCGCCAAGCTCGGCCCCTACGACCACTGGGCGATCGAGTACGGCTACAAGCCGATCGCCGCGGGGAACCCGCAGGGGGAGCTCGCCGAGCTCGAGAAGATCGCCGGCCGGGCAGGTGAGCCCCAGCTCGCCTACTCCACCGACGAGGACACCCAGCCGGGCGACCCCGATCCGATGTCGAACCGCTTCGATCTCGGCGCCGACCCGGTCGAGTTCGCCCGCGCCCGGGCCGAACTCGTCGCCCAGGTGATGCCGACGCTCGTGGAGCGGATGACCGCCAAGGACGCCAGCGGGAAGACCCCGGGCTACGAGCGCGTCCGGCAGGCGTTCGGCGTGCTCCTCACCGCCCACGGCAACGCGATGAACTTCGCCGCCCGACTCGTCGGCGGTCTTCACACCTCGCGGGCCCACAGAGGGGACGCCGGCGCCCCCGCGCCATTCCGGGTTGTCGAGGCCCAAAAGCAGCGCGACGCGCTCACGCTCCTCGAGCAGCAGATGTTCTCGGCCCAGCCCTTCACCTTCCCGCCGGAGCTCTACAACCAACTCGTCTCCACGCGGTGGATGCACTGGGGCTCGGGGGAGGCCGACCGCGAGGACTATCCCGTCCACGAGGTGGTCCTCATGTGGCAGGACCGCGTCCTCGGCCGGCTCCTCGACCCGACGACGCTGTCGCGGGTGCGGGACAGCGAGCTGAAGGTGCCCGCCGACCAGGACGCCTTCACCACCGCGGAACTGCTCGACCGGCTCTCCAAGGCGATCCTCTCCGAGGTCGACACCATCCAGCCGGGCGAGTTCACGGTGCGGAAGCCGGCGATCCCGAGCGTGCGCCGGTCGCTGCAGCGGAGCTACCTGACCCGGCTCTCGAGCCTGGCGGTGGGCAACTCCGGCACCCCGGACGCCCAGGTGATCGCCGCGGCGCAGTTGCGGAACCTCGACGCGAAGATCGGGGCCCTCCTGGCCAAGGGCGACGTGAAGCTCGACGACTATTCGCGGGCCCACCTCGTCGAGATGCAGGCCCGGATCAAGAAGGTGCTCGACGCCAGCGTGACGCTGCCGAGACT